>NZ_JBHWUE010000121.1:0-26126 GCF_042738615.1 Rhodococcus sp. NPDC059968 | reverse complement strand
CCACGACTTAGGTCATACACCAATCCGCCACCCGCACCACAGTTGACCAGCCATAACACCCTCCATGATCAACTTATCCAGGAAACTCCCGCTAGCCGATCCGGCTGTCGTGGAAGTCGCCGCTCACGAGCTGTTCGACGCGGACGTGGATCCGAGCGTGGTGCTGGAGGCAGCGCAACTGCTGCTCGTGTCGGGACCCCGCGAAGTGAAAGCAGCCGCGTCGTGGATCGCGGGGCGCGCCACCGAGATGGAGGGCTTCCCGGAGCAGGCCGAAGATCATTACCACTACGCTCTCGCCGTGGACGGAGCGTTCGATCCCGCTCTCTTCGACCTTGCCCGCTTCGCGTCGGATCGAGGCGACGCCGTCCGCGGACTGTCGTTGCTGAATCGGATGGCCGGCGGGGACGTAGAGACGCTGCACGCTGTGCTCGAACACTTTCAGCCAACTCCCAGGCCGGGGCTGGGCCGAAACCATCCATGCTGGTGCGGCTCGGGGAAGAAGTACAAGATCTGCCACCTCGGGAAAGGTGACCAACCCTTGTCCGAGCGGGCCGCGTGGCTGTACCAGAAGGCGAAGCTGCACGCGGAGGAGCTCGGCTGGCGGGATCAGATCTTGGAGTTCGCCGAAATTCGGTCCGAGTTCTGGGTCGGTGAGGAGGCGCTGCTCGAGTCGTTGGACGACCCGCTGGTCGCCGACGTCGCACTTTTCGAAGGCGGTGCGTTCACCGACTTCGTCGACAGCCGTGGCGACCTGCTGCCCCCGGACGAGTTCGCACTCGCACGGCAGTGGCAGGAGGTCGAACGGTCGGTGCACGAGGTGGAGGAGGTTCGGCCGGGTGAGGGTCTGACACTGCGGGACCTGCGCACCGGCGACCGGCACGAGATCAGAGAAGGATCCGCGAGCCGGCAATTGCACGTCGGGAATCTGATCTGTGCCCGCGTCGTCCCGGCGGGTGACACGTGGCAGATCTTCGGGGGAATCGAACCGATCGCGCCGGCTCAGCGCGCGCCCCTCCTCGAGATGTTGGACGACGAGACCACGGATCCGGCCGACCTGGTCGAGATCCTCAGCGAACGTTTCGTGACTGTGCGTGGGTGACCGAGGCGACGTGATTCGCCAGGTGCCGCGCTCCCGCAGGTCACGGTAGGAAACGGATCAATCCCGCAGAATCGCCTCGCACCTGCTGTGCCCCGTCGTAACGTGAACTCACTCGGTTAGGTGCACCGAGGAGGAGGAGCGCACGTATGTCAGTTGATGCAGCGGCGATCATCGTGGCGATCACCACCGCAGCGGGGGCCATCGTTCAGGGAGCGGACATACCGCAGCCGGTGAAAGATCAAGCAGCCGAAGCAATTCAGGTGGTCGAGCAGGCCTCGCCCGACGTTCAGAAACAAGTAAACGACGCGATATCGACTCTCCCGGAACCGGCCCGCGTGCAGGCCGAGCAGATGGTGACCCAGGCCTCGGATGTGGTGAAGCAGGCAACCGACCCCTACATTCCGCCGCCGCCCGCCGTCGCGGCGCCGCCGCCTGCCCCGGTTCCCCCGCTGGCACTCCCGGACACTCCACTCGACCAGCCCCCCGCGATGAGCGCCCCCGACGTCGGAACGGCGATCGGGGGCCTCGCCGCTCTGCCGGGGGTCCCGGCCCTGATCAGCGGACTCGGATCGCTGATCCCGTCCGTCCCCGCCGGCTTCCCCGGTGTCTCGCTCGCGCCGGTCGGCGCCATCGCCGTCTTCGCGCCGTGGATCCGCAAGGCCGGGTCGCTGTGCGAAGGCATCAAGCCGCCGACGCTGGCGGCCCTGTATTCGGTCGAGAACGGTTTCCGCTACGGCGCGACGTCACCGGTGTCTCGGGCGGGCGCCCGCGGTCCCGGCCAGTTCATGCCCCCGGCCTGGGCCAAATACGGCAAGGACGCGGACGGCGACGGCAAGGTCGACATCAACGGCGTCGCCGACCCGATGATGGCGTCCGGCCAGATGCTGTGCGACCTGTTCGGGCAGATCGAGGGCTGGAAGAAGGAGGGTGTGGTCAAGGGTGACACCCTCGACCTCACACTCGCCGCCTACAACGCGGGCCCCGGTGCCGTGCGAACGGCCGGTGGAATGCCTGCCGGGAAGTTCGACTACGAGCACGAAACCCAGCCGTACGTCGCGCGGATCCGCTCGCTCGAGGATTCGTTCGCGCGCATGCTGTCGCCGTTCTTCTACGGTGCGGCCGCGGGCGACATGGGCCGCGTCGTCGAGGCGGCCATGCGGTTCATCGGGCTGCCGTACGTCTGGGGCGGCGGCAACATCAACGGACCGTCCGGTGGCGGCTTCGATTGTTCGGGCCTCACCTCGTTCGCGGTGTACGCCGCGACGGGCATCAAGCTGCCTCGCACGTCGGAAACGCAGTGGGGCGTCGGGGTCGAGATTCCGCTGTCCGAGGCCAGGCCCGGAGACCTGTTGTTCGGCAACTGGCAGTCGGGTGGGCCGGGACACGTCGCGATCTACGTCGGAAACGGCCAGATGCTGCACGCCCCGACAACCGGCGACGTGGTGCGCGTCGGTCCCGTATTCGCCGACATGAAGGCCCGCAGGGTCTTCTGATCCCGCTCACCGGCGTCGACGCAAAAAACTCCGGCCCGGGCGCTTGGCCCGGACCGGAGTTTTCGGCGGTTGATCCGAGATCAGCTGTGGTACGGCTCCGCGCTGACGAGCGTCACCTTCATGCTGCTGCCGTTGGGCAGCGTGTATTCGCGGGTTTCGCCGACCTTCGCCTCGAGCAGTGCCCCACCCAGCGGGGAGTTGGGGGAGTAGACCTCGAGCTTGTTGTCGCGTGCACCCTCTTCGCGGGTGGCGATCAGGAACGTCTCGGTGTCCTTCTCGTCGCCGTCGTAGTACACCTTCACCACGGAACCGGGCAGTGCGACACCGGACTGGGTGGGCGCTTCGCCGACCTTCGCGCTGTTCAGGAGTTCCTGAAGCTGGCGGATGCGTGCCTCCTGCTGACCCTGCTCTTCGCGGGCCGCGTGGTAGCCACCGTTCTCCTTCAGATCGCCCTCTTCGCGACGCTCGTTGATCTCGGCGGCGATGACCGGACGATTGGCAATGAGCTGGTCGAGTTCGCTCTTGAGCCTGTCATGTGACTCCTGGGTCAGCCAGGTCACCTGGGTCTCGGTCATCTCGATCACTCCCTCGTAGTTGGAGCCGCCGGGCTCCCTCGACAGACCACTGCAACAGCAGTGATCAACGGCTCGGCACAATTCGACGGCCGGGGCCGTTCGATTTCCGCCTTGCCGCCAATGCAGCAATACACGGTTCCAAACCGGAACCGTGTACCTGGCGATTCTAGCACGATCGGGGAGTGCAAACCCCGAATAACCCGAACGGTCGCTCGGCTGCGCTGGTCTCAGCCGCCGGTCAGATAGGCGGGAACGTCCAGGCTGCAGCCGTAGATGTCGCCCATCGCGGGCGGGCGCGACGTGTAGACAGGGGCGGTGACTTTCACCGTCTGGTCTTCGCCGCCGGCGATGTACACCTCGCGCCGGC
This sequence comes from Rhodococcus sp. NPDC059968, assembly GCF_042738615.1. Taxonomy (NCBI): domain Bacteria; kingdom Bacillati; phylum Actinomycetota; class Actinomycetes; order Mycobacteriales; family Nocardiaceae; genus Rhodococcus; species Rhodococcus sp. NPDC059968. The sequence goes on along the minus strand of NZ_JBHWUE010000121.1, from coordinate 22,592 downwards.
CGGTCTCGGAACCGTCCTTGGAGCGGGAGCGGACGATGCAGACCGCGGCCTGGGACGGATCCTCGCGGGTGACGGTGAACGTGATGTCCAGCTGCGAGTCACTCACCAGATCGAACGACGTGGCCTCACTGTCGATCTCGGAGACGGCGAACTTGTTGTAGGCGACGAACGCCACGATCACGCCGACGACCACGACCGCCGCGGACAGCGCCCACACGAGCCAGCGCTTCGGGCGCGCAGGCTTTGCCGCGGCTGTGTATCGGCCCGGGGGAAGCGTTCTCGTCATCTCTCAACTCTCGTACCGCTCCGGTTCCACGTAACTCACAGCACTCGAGCGGGGGCACGGCTGCAAGCGGAACTCTCGGGTGGAACTATAGAGGACGTGCGTCAGTGCGCCGTCAGCGATGGCGGAGGGCGAGAGCGCGCGACACGGACAAGCCGGCAACGGCTACTGGCGAAGTTGAGGTGAACGAATACGTGAGCGGATTCCGGCTCATGGCCGTCCATGCCCATCCCGACGACGAGTCGAGCAAGGGTGCCGCGACAACGGCCCGTTACGCCGCAGAGGGCAACGAAGTGAAGGTCGTGACGTTGACCGGTGGTGAACGTGGCGACATCCTCAACCCCGCGATGGACGTGCCCGGGGTGCGTGACCGCATCCACGAGGTCCGCATCGAGGAAATGGCCGAGGCGGCGCGCATCCTCGGAGTCCAGCACCAGTGGCTGGGATTCGTCGACTCCGGTCTCCCCGAGGGCGACCCGAAGCCGCCGCTGCCGGAGGGCTGCTTCGCGCTCGTTCCGCTCGAGGAGCCGACCGAGGCGCTGGTGCGTGCGATCCGCGAGTTCCGTCCGCACGTCATGACCACGTACGACGAGAACGGCGGCTACCCGCACCCCGATCACATCCGCTGCCACGAGGTGTCGATGGCCGCGTACGAGGCCGCCGCCGACCCGGAGCGGTTCCCCGACGCCGGCGAACCGTGGAAGGTGCAGAAGGTCTACTACTCGCACGGCTTCATCCGGAAGCGCCTCCTGCAGTTCCAGGAGGAGTACGACCGCCGCGGCGAAGAGTTCCCGATGGCCGAGTGGCTCAAGAAGTGGAAGACCGAGCAGGGCGACCTGATGGCACGCGTCACCACCCAGATCACGTGCGGCGACTACTTCCCGCAGCGTGACGACGCGTTGCGGGCTCACGCGACGCAGATCGACCCGAACGGCTCGTTCTTCGCGGTTCCGCTCGAGATCCAGCAGAAGATCTGGCCGACCGAGGAATTCGAGCTCGCCAAGACCCGGGTCACCACCTCCATCCCGGAGAACGATCTGTTCGCGGGCATCAACGAGGACGGACAGCAGTGAATGCGTTGACGGTGAACATTCTGGCCGGCGCGGCGGACGTGCTGGCGCAGACGCCGAGCAGCCCGTCCGGTCCCGAGTTCGGCAAGGCGTCGCCCATCGGCCTCGTCGTCATTCTCGCGTTGCTCGCGGGTGTGGTGCTGCTGGTGCGTTCGATGAACAAGAAACTCAAGAACCTGCCCGAGACGTTCGAGCCGGAGCATCCCGAACCGGACCAGGAAGTGGACGAGGGCACCGACCGCGGCGCGATCCACGGTGGCGGCGTGAGCGGCACCGAACCGCCGAAGCCCACGGACACCCCGCCCAACCTGCAGAAGTAGTCGAACAGGAGCTGGACATGGACCCACGCGCACAGAACACACTCGGTGGGTCCACCAGCCCCTATCTGCGACAGCACGCCGACAACCCCGTGCACTGGCAGCAGTGGGGTCCGGAGGCGACCGAGTGGGCGCGCGAGCGGGACGTCCCGATCCTGTTGTCGATCGGATACTCGGCGTGCCACTGGTGCCACGTGATGGCCCACGAGTCCTTCGAGGACGAGGCGGTGGCGTCGCTGATGAACGAGCATTTCGTGTGCGTCAAGGTCGACCGCGAGGAGCGTCCGGACCTCGATGCCGTGTACATGAACGCCACGGTCGCGATGACCGGCCAGGGCGGCTGGCCGATGACGTGCTTCCTCACTCCCGACGGCGCCCCGTTCTACTGCGGCACCTACTACCCGGCCGAGCCGCGCGGTGGGATGCCGTCGTTCACCCAGTTGCTGGGAGCCATCGCCGACACGTGGCGGGACCGCCGCGGTGACGTCGACGAGGCGGCCGCCTCGGTGGTCGCCGAGCTGCGGCGGGGAGCCGGCGGGATCCCCGAGGGTGATGTCCGGGTGGACGCAGCCCTGCTGGACGCGGCCGCCGGAGCCGTGCTGGCGGACGAGGACGCCGACCGCGGAGGGTTCGGGGGAGCCCCCAAGTTTCCGCCGTCCGCGCTGATGGAAGGCCTGCTGCGCACCTACGAGCGGTCCGGCGGCGACGACGTGCTCGGCGTGGTGGCGCGGACGGCGTCGGCGATGGCGCGCGGCGGCCTCTACGACCAGCTCGGCGGCGGATTCGCCCGGTACTCGGTCGACGCCGCGTGGGTGGTGCCGCACTTCGAGAAGATGCTCTACGACAACGCCCAGTTGCTGCGCGCGTACGCGCACCTGGGGCGGCGCACGGGCTCGGACCTGGCCGTCCGCGTCACCGAGGAGACCGTCGAGTTCCTGCTGCGCGATCTGCGCACCGGCAACGGGTCGTGCGCGTCCGCCCTCGACGCCGACACCGAGGGTGTCGAGGGACTCACGTACGTGTGGACCCCGGAGCAGCTCGTCGAGGTCCTCGGTCCAGAGGACGGGGAGTGGGCGGCCCGGGTGTTCGCGGTGACCGCGGCCGGCACGTTCGAGGCCGGCACGTCCGTCCTGCAGCTTCCGCGCGATCCGGACGACTGGGACCGCTGGCGCCGGATCCGGGACACGCTGCTCGCCCAGCGTGCGACGCGGCCGCAGCCGGGACGCGACGACAAGGTGGTCACCGCCTGGAACGGCCTCACGATCACCGCACTCGCCGAGGCCGGTGCCGGGCTCGGCAGGCCGGAGTGGGTGGCCGCGGCCGCCGACTGCGCGCGTGCGGTGCTGGGATTGCACGTCGTCGACGGGCGTCTGCGGCGGGCGTCCCTGGGAATGTCCGTCGGCGAATCGGCCGGGGTGCTCGAGGACTACGCCTGCCTGGCGACGGGCCTTCTCGCGTTGTATCAGGCGACCGGCGACAGCGAGTGGCTGACGCACGCGCAGGCTCTGCTCGACCGCGCCCTGATTCATTTCGCCGACGAGGAGCGGCCGGGCAGCTGGTTCGACACCGCCGACGACGCCGAAACCCTGGTGACCCGTCCCCGTGACCCGGTCGACGGTGCGACGCCGTCCGGAGCGTCGTGTCTGGTCGAGGCGCTGCTCACCGCGGCCGCGGTGGCCGACGTGGAGGCGTCGGGACGGTACGCGACCGCGGCCGCCGAATCGCTCGACCGGGTGGCACTGCTTCTGGAGCGCGCGCCGCGATCGGCCGGGCACTGGCTCGCGGTGGCCGAGGCGTCGGTGCGCGGCCCGATCCAGGTGGCCGTGGCAACCGACGGCGATTCCACCCTGCTCCGGGAGGCGCGCAGACTCGCTCCCGGCGGTGCCGTCGTGGTCGGCGGCGCACCGGACTCGTCACCGCTGCTCGCCGACCGGCCGCTGGTCGGCGGCGCGTCCGCGGCGTACGTGTGCCGCGGGTTCGTGTGTGACCGCCCGGTGTCGACGGTCGAGGACCTCGGTGTCGCGTTGAGCCGGTAGTCCCGCGGTTACCGAAACACCACCAGCCACACGGCGATGTAGTGGCACAGGGCCGCGATGACGGTGGCGGCGTGGAAGAACTCGTGATGCCCGAACGTGGTCGGCCAGGGGTTGGGCCACTTGGTGGCGTAGAGGATCGCGCCGACCGAGTACAGGATGCCGCCGATCAGCAGCAGCACCATCGGGAGGACGCCGACCTCGTGCGTCAGTTCGGGTGCGACGGGGACGATGGCCCAGCCGAGCAGCAGGTAGAGCGGCACCCCGACCCAGCGTGGTGCCGTCGGCCACAGCATTTTCAGCGCGACCCCCGCGACCGCCCCCGCCCATACGACGATCAGCAGCGTCCGGCCCGTGTCGGGCGGAAGTCCCAGCACCGCGAACGGGGTGTAGCTGCCGGCGATGAACAGGAAGATCATCGAGTGGTCCGCGCGCTTCATCCACGTGCGAGCCGAGACGGTGTTCCAGTGGATGCGGTGGTAGGTGGCGCTGACCCCGAACACACCGCACACCGTGAGGCTGTAGACGGCGGTGGCGAGCGCCGCTTCCCCGGACACCTGGGTGCCCGACAGTGTGACGAGGACGATGCCGGCGATCACGGAGACGCCGAACGCCCACAGGTGAATCCACCCTCGCAGTCGGGGCTTGACGGGCAGTTCGTCGAGGCCGAAAGCGGTCACTGAACACCTCTTCTCGCTGTGCGTGGCGCTAACCTACGCAACCGTAGGTTAGCTTGTGGTGAGAGCGTACCCGTCGGTAGCAGGAAGTCGTGCGCTGTGTGACGGCCGTCGCGGATCGTCTTCGGCTGCGGCGTAGTCTTGCGTGTCATGGTGATCTCCAGGTGAGTGCGCGAGGACTGCTGTACAGCATCTACGAGCGTCGGCTACTGAAGCGGCTCGACGGTCTACAGCACCCTCGGCACATTGCCGTGATGTGCGACGGCAACCGGCGGTGGGCCCGGGAGAACGGCTTCGAGGACGTCAGCCACGGCCACCGCATGGGCGCCCTGAAGATCTCCGAAATGCTCGGCTGGTGCGACGCCGCGGGCATCGAGATGGCCACCATCTACCTGCTGTCGACCGAGAACCTGCGCCGCGACCCCGGGGAACTCGACACCCTGCTCGAGATCATCACGGACGTCGTCGAGGAGATCTCCGGCCCCGACAAGAACTGGAGCGTCAAGATCGTCGGCGCCCTCGACCTCCTGCCCGCCGAACAGTCGCGGCGTCTTCGCGACGCGGCCGCCGGGACCGAGGGTCGCACCGGCACCCACGTCAACGTCGCGATCGGCTACGGCGGCCGCCAGGAGATCGCCGACGCCGTGCAGTCACTGCTGAGCGAGAAACTCCTCGCGGGACTGTCGGGGGACGACCTCGTGAAATCGATCACAATCGACGGCATCGACGGTCACCTTTACACATCCGGCCAGCCCGACCCCGACCTCGTGATCCGCACGTCGGGGGAGCAGCGGCTGTCGGGGTTCCTGCTGTGGCAGAGCGCCTACTCCGAGATCTGGTTCACGGAGGCGTACTGGCCCGAGTTCCGGCGCGTCGACTTCCTCCGCGCGCTGCGCGACTACGCCGCCCGGCACCGCAGGTTCGGCATCTGACGTGAGCGGCGAAGCGTGCCCGAACACACTTCGCCACTCACCTACAGCTTGCGCAGACGCAGCCGGTTGATCGAATGATTCGCGTCCTTGCGCAGCACGAGCGTGGCGCGCGGACGCGTCGGCAGGATGTTCTCCACGAGGTTCGGCCGGTTGATGTTGTGCCAGATCTCCTGAGCGGCGGCCGTCGCGTCCCGGTCGGACAATCCGGCGTAGTGGTGGAAGTGCGCGTCGGGATCGGAGAACGACGTCTTGCGCAGCGCGAGAAAACGCTGGATGTACCAGTTCTCGATGTCCTCGATGCGGCCGTCGACGTAGATCGAGAAGTCGAACAGGTCCGACACCATGAGCCGGGGACCGGTCTGCAGCACGTTCAGGCCCTCGATGATGAGGATGTCGGGCTGCCGGATCAGGTGGTACTGGCCCGGGATGATGTCGTACGAGATGTGTGAATAGACCGGCGCGGCCACCTCTTCGGCCCCCGACTTCACCTCGGTGACGAACCGCAGCAGCTTGCGGCGGTCGTAACTCTCGGGAAAGCCCTTGCGGTGCATGATCCCGCGGCGGTTCAGCTCGGCCGTCGGATACAGGAAGCCGTCCGTCGTCACCAGGTCGACGCGCGGGTGGTGCTCCCACCGAGCGAGGAGGGCCTGGAGGACACGGGCGGTGGTGGACTTGCCGACCGCGACACTGCCGGCGACGCCGATCACGAACGGCACCTGCTGGTCGGGGTGCTTCTCGCCGAGGAACGTCGCGGTCGCGGCGAACAGTCGCTGCCTGGCCGCGACCTGCAGGTGGATCAGACGCGACAGCGGCAGGTACACCTCTGCGACCTCTTCGAGGTCGATCTGCTCGCCGAGGCCCCGCAGTCCGTACAGCTCTTCCTCGGTCAGGACGAGTGGCGTCGACTTACGCAGTGTGCGCCACTGCTTCCGGTCGAATTCGACGTACGGACTGGACTCGCTCGTCCGCGCCATCAGTTCCGCTCACACTCGGGTACACGGGGGAGTGAGCGGTCCATGCCCAGAATCTCTGCCGTCGTCGTTGCGCTGGCGAGTAGCGGTTGCATAGTCGGATTGTGCTTGGTGCCACAGGCTGCGCTGTCGGCGGGTCGGGCAGACGCGTCTGCGACTAAGGTCGGACGGCATGGAATCCGTTTCGTTCGTACGCGAATACTTGCTGCTCGGGCTGGGTTTCGACCGGCTGGAGGAAGGATTCGTCGACGCGTATACCGGCGATCCCGCGCTGCGCAGGCAGGTGGAGAACGCGCCGAAGCCCGATCCGCGCGATCTCGCGCGCACGGCGGCGAACCTCCGCGCCGAGTTGCCGTCGGCGGGACTGTCCGAGGAGCGGACCCGGTTCCTCGACGTCCATCTCCGCGCCCTCGAATGCTCGGGGCGCAAGTTCGCGGGTGACGACGTCGGCTTCGTCGACGAGGTCGAGGCGTACTTCGACGTCCGCATCGAACGCGGCGACGAGGAGCAGTACCGGGAGGCGCACCGGAAGATGGACGCCGTGCTGCCCGGAACGGGGCCGCTTGCCGAACGCATCCAGGCCCACCGCGCGAAGGACGAGATCCCCGCGGACCGGTTGCAGGAATGTGTCGACGCCTTCTCCAGTGCGCTGCGCGACCTCGTGCGGGAGCACTACGCACTGCCCGACTCGGAGGTCGTCGAGTACGAGGTGGTGGGCGACAAGCCGTGGTCGGGGTTCAACTACTACCTCGGCGACTACCGTTCCCGGGTCGCGATCAACTCCGACCTCAAGCAGCACATGTCGAACCTGCCGCGGCTGATCGCGCACGAGTCCTACCCCGGCCACCACACCGAGCACTGCCGCAAGGAAGCCGGACTGGTCGGCGCGGGACAGCTCGAGCAGACGTTGTTCGTCGTCAACACCCCGCAGTGCCTGATGGCCGAGGGACTCGCGGACCTCGCGCTCGAATCGATCGTCGGGTCCGACTGGGGGCTGTGGGCGCAGGAAATTTACGCCGACCTGGGCCTGCGATTCGACGGTGAGCAGGCGCAACGCCTGTCCGGGGCGTCCGGGCAGCTGCTCGGTGTGCGGCAGGACGCGGCGATGATGCTGCACGACGAGGGCCGCAGCCACGACGACGTCGCCGCGTTCCTGCAGCGGTGGAGCCTGTCGACCCCCGAGCGGGCCAGGCAGTCGCTACGGTTCCTGTCGTCGCCGCTGTGGCGGGCGTACACCAGCACCTATGTGGAGGGATACCGCCTGCTCGGCGGCTGGCTGGCCGAGGTGCCCGTCGGTGCGGAGCGGTCGGAGCGGTTCCGTCGACTGCTCGACGAGCCGCTCGTGCCCAGCGTCCTGCGCGCCGGTGAGGGGTACCTCACCACGGGCGGTTAGGAAGTCCTCACGGGTACTTCGTAGACTGGGAGCATTCGTTTCCGCATCCAGCTTGGAGATCCCTCGATGACCGCTGTGCCCGGTACCGACGTCAACACGGCCCCCCTAGCCGAACTCGACCCCGAAGTCGCCCAGGCCATGGCAGGTGAGCTGGCCCGTCAGCGCGACACGCTGGAGATGATCGCGTCGGAGAACTTCGTTCCCCGCGCGGTCCTCCAGGCTCAGGGCAGCGTCCTCACCAACAAGTACGCCGAGGGATACCCGGGACGCCGCTACTACGGTGGCTGCGAGCACGTCGACGTCATCGAGGATCTCGCCCGCACCCGCGCCAAGGAACTGTTCGGCGCCGACTTCGCGAACGTCCAGCCGCACTCCGGCGCACAGGCCAACGCGGCGGTGCTGATGGCCCTGATGAACCCGGGTGAGAAGCTCCTCGGCCTCGACCTGGCGCACGGCGGCCACCTCACGCACGGCATGAAGCTGAACTTCTCCGGCAAGCTCTACGACGTCGCGTCGTACGGGGTCAGCAAGGAAGACCACCGCATCGACATGGACGAGGTCCGCAAGATCGCCGTCGCCGCGCAGCCGAAGGTCATCGTCGCCGGCTGGTCCGCGTACCCGCGTCACGAGGACTTCGCCGCGTTCCGTTCGATCGCCGACGAGGTCGGCGCGTACCTGTGGGTCGACATGGCGCACTTCGCGGGCCTGGTCGCGGCCGGGCTGCACCCGTCGCCCGTGCCCTACGCCGACGTCGTGTCCAGCACCGTCCACAAGACGCTCGGCGGGCCCCGGTCCGGCCTGATCCTGGCCAAGCAGGAATGGGCGAAGAAGCTCAACTCCGCCGTATTCCCCGGCCAGCAGGGCGGGCCGCTGATGCACGCCATCGCCGCCAAGGCCGTCTCCCTGAAGATCGCCGGCACCGAGGAGTTCAAGGATCGTCAGCAGCGCACCCTGACCGGCGCGAAGATCCTCGCCGAGCGCCTGACCGGCTCGGACGTCGTCGACAAGGGTGTCAGCGTCCTCACCGGCGGCACCGACGTGCACCTCGTGCTCGTCGACCTGCGCAACTCGCAGCTCGACGGCCAGCAGGGTGAGGACCTTCTTCACGAGGTCGGCATCACCGTCAACCGCAACGCGGTGCCGTTCGACCCGCGCCCGCCGATGGTCACGTCCGGCCTCCGGATCGGCACGGCGGCGCTCGCATCGCGCGGGTTCGGGGACGAGCAGTTCACCGAGGTCGCCGACATCATCGGCACCGCACTCGCCGGATCGTCCGACGTCGAGACGCTGAAGTCCCGCGTGTCGAAGCTCGCCGCCGACTTCCCGCTGTACGAGGGTCTCGAGGACTGGCGCCTGATCTAGGCGGCTCCGCCGCCCGTGCGTGGCCTGCGAGTGCAAGGACTCGTTAACCACGCACGGGCGCCGAAGGCGCCTCCACGTAACGTGATGTTCACCGACACGCCCGCCGCTCGCACGGCCGTCCGGCGTGTTTGGCAGTACCGTCTGGGGTAACAGGCAGCGGGGAAGTTGCTTGTACGGGAGGTCCTGATCGTGGCTGACACACTCAGTGCGAGGGGGCCGGCGCCCGGCCCTCGTGTGGTGACACACCAGGGACGGACCGGTCCAGCGAACCGAGTTTGCGTGGGTGCCACGCAGACCTAGGAGCCAACGTGACTGCTTCACGCTCCGTCTCAGCCCGCGTCGGACGCTCGTCCGCCGCCCCCAGGAAATCGTCGGATTCTGCAGTTCGTACATTCGTACTCGATACCTCCGTACTGCTGTCCGACCCCTGGGCCGTCACCAGGTTCGCCGAGCACCGTGTGGTGCTTCCCCTCGTCGTGATCAGCGAGCTCGAAGGGAAGCGGCACCACCACGAGTTGGGATGGTTCGCAAGAGAATCGCTGCGCATGCTCGACGACCTCCGTCTGGAATACAGTCGTCTCGACCAGCCCGTGCCGATCGGCACCGAGGGCGGCACCCTGCAGGTCGAGCTGAACCACACCGACCCGTCGGTTCTCCCGGTCGGATTCCGCACGGACAGCAACGATTCGAGGATCCTGGCCTGCGCACTGAACCTCGAGGCCGAGGGTGGTGACGTCGTCCTGGTCAGCAAGGACATCCCGCTGCGTGTGAAGGCCGGTGCGGTGGGTCTTCCCGCCGACGAGTACCACGCCCACGACGTCGTTCCGTCGGGTTGGACGGGGATGGCCGAACTGGACGTGGCGTCCTCGTCGATCGACGAATTGTTCTCCGAGGGTGTCGTCGATCTGGAGGAGGCTCGGGAGCTTCCGTGCCACACGGGTATTCGGCTGCTGGGTGGTTCGTCGAGCGCATTGGGCCGCGTTAACGCCGAGAAGCGGGTGCAGTTGGTGCGGGGGGAGCGTGAGGCGTTCGGTCTGCACGGACGTTCGGCCGAGCAGCGGATCGCCCTGGACATCCTGCTGGACGACAGTGTGGGCATCGTGTCGCTGGGCGGCAAGGCGGGCACCGGCAAATCGGCGCTGGCGTTGACGGCCGGGCTGGAGGCCGTGCTCGAGCGTCGCACGCAGCGGAAAGTCGTTGTCTTCCGGCCGCTCTACGCGGTGGGCGGGCAGGAACTCGGCTACCTGCCGGGTAGCGAGAGCGAGAAGATGGGCCCGTGGGCCCAGGCGGTCTTCGACACTCTCGACGGCCTCGCCAGCACCGAGGTGATGGACGAGGTGATCAGCCGCGGCATGCTGGAAGTGTTGCCACTCACGCATATTCGCGGACGGTCACTGCACGATTCGTTCGTGATCGTGGACGAGGCGCAGTCGCTGGAACGCAACGTGCTGCTCACGGTGCTCTCCCGCCTCGGCAGCGGCTCCAGGGTGATCCTCACCCACGACGTCGCACAGCGCGACAACCTGAGGGTCGGACGTCACGACGGTGTGGCCGCGGTGATCGAGAAGCTCAAGGGGCATCCGCTGTTCGCGCACATCACGTTGACGCGCAGTGAGCGTTCGCCGATCGCGGCGCTCGTGACGGAGATGCTGGAGGAGTTCGGGCCGACGCCGTAGGCGCCTGCCGCGCAGCGTGTTCCGCCCGATGTCGCACGGTCCGATCGGACCGAGGTGACATCGGGCGGACACGTCAGAAGGCGCGCACGATCCCTTTGAGCGTGCCCCACAGGAAATCCCGGCTGCTGAAGTAGTCGCGCCAGACGGCGATCTTGCCGTCCTTCATCTCGAACGTGCCGCACACCCAGAATTCGCTGCGCACCCGCTTGTAGATCAGGATGTCGGTACGTTCGGTCAGCACGGCTGTTCCGTCGCCGGCGATGTGGTGCAGGCGCACGTCGAATCCGACACCGGGGCGGCTCATTCCGCGGAGTATCCGCATGACGGAGTCGAGGCCGCGGATCTTGGGCAGGGACACGTTGTGCCACACGATGTCCTGGTGGAGATACTGCCGTGCGGTGTCCGGGTCGCCGGCGACGAGTGCGTCCAGGAAGGCCCGGACGATCTGGACGTCTGCCGTGTCCGTTCGAGTGGTTCCCGTCGGTGTGTGCGAGTTCGTGCTCATGATCTTCTCCCCGTCGATGTCTCGGCTCAGCGGACGAATGTCCCGCGGCCTTCCGTGTCGTAGTACTCGAGTGTGACGTTGTTGCCGGCGAACGTGGCCTTCGAGATGGTTCCGGGTGGGGCGTTCTCACCGCCGGGTGTGAAGGTGAAGGTGTCGCCGTCCCAGTGGGTGAGTGGGAAGGTCTGACCGGCGGGTCCGAGTTGGAGCGACAGCGCGCCGTTGCTCTCGGTGACGACGGCGGGACCCCAATACGGGTTGCCGTAGGTGCCCGCGTAGGTCGGGAGGGGTTGCGATGGCGACGGGTTCGCGGGGGCCGTCTGGCCGACGAGACTGCCCTCGGGCTCGTCCATCGGCGCGATGGCCTGCCGGTACAACGATCTCCAGTCCTCGCGGATCTCCCCGAACTGCACGAGGTCGGCGAACTCGGCGGTGAGGGCCTCGGGAATGCCGATGGGCGACCCGTTGGTCAGTGCGACGATGGCGACGTCGGCGGACGGTATCGCGACGAAGTTCGTCGCCACCCCGAGCTGGAACCCGCCGGAGTGGCTGAGGGAGACCCGGCCCGCCGACGTGGTCGAGACGTTGAACCCGTAACCGTAGGACCCCGGACGGCTGTCCATCGAACGGGGTGGGCTGGACACCATCTGGGGACTGACCGCGGGAAGCAGTGCGTCGGCGGACACGATCTCCTTGCCCTCGAACGTTCCGTCGGCCAGCAGCATCGCCAGCCATTTGCCCACGTCGTTTACGGACGAGCTCACCCCGCCTGCGGGGGACTGCGCGTCGGGGTTGCGTACCGCATCGGCGACGTACTTGCCGTCGACGAGTTGGTGCGCGACTGCGCGGTCGCTGCGGGCCTGATAATCGGCGAATCGCGAACTCGTGGAGGACATCCCCAGCGGCTGGTAAATCGCCTGCTCGGAGAGCGTCGCCCAATCGGTCCCGGATGCCGCCGCCACGGCCTCCGCCGCCGCGGTGAGGCCGAAGTTGGTGTATTCGTAGGTGATCCGGAACGGGTTCAGCGGGTCGAGCCGTAGCTTGTCGAGCACCTGCCGCTGGTTGTAGCCCATATCCTCGAGCAGATCGCCGGCATGATCGGGCAACCCCGACCGGTGCGAGTACAGATCGCCCACCGTGACGTGCTCGGTGACCCACGGGTCGGCGAGGGCGAAACCGGGCAACTTGGACGCCACGGGAGTGTCCCAGCCGACGACGCCGGCATCGACCTGATGGGCCACCACCGTGGACCCCACCGGCTTCGACATCGACGCCAGCTGGAACACGGTGTCGGCGTCCACCTTCTGATCGGCGCCCGCCTCGCGCACCCCGAAACCCTTCGCATAGACGGTCTGCCCACCGTGGACGACGGCGACCGCCATGCCCGGAAGTCCGGAACTCTCCATCAACTTGTTCGCCAGTTCGTCGAGACGGCCCACGGCGTCGTCGATCTGACCGTCGGGGATGTCGACGCCCGCGACCGTGCCCGGGTTCGGCGGCTGGGAGGACTGCGAGGTGGGGTTCGCGCCGGACGTCGCGGCGGACCCGGAGTCGTCCGTGTCGGAGCCACAACCCGTCACGAGTGACCCGCCGAGCGCGAGAGCCGACAGAAGTATCGTCAGGTTCCGATGTCTGCGCATTGGTGATCCTCTGCTCGGGCCCGGGGTACACCGCAAGCCTAACGACTGCAAGCCCATGACCAGGCTGTTTTCGTCACAACGTCGGCGTTGTTCCCGTCGAATTCACCAGTGGTCGACCCCGCGCCGGGGCGCGGACGCTACGGTGTGCGGATGCCGATTGAAAAGAATGACTCGCAGCTGCTCAGTGAGCTGGCCCCGGTGGTGGACGAAAACCTCACACGTCACATCGCCGAGGCGGACGGCTGGCAGCCGCACGATCTGGTTCCCTGGGACCAGGGCAAGAACTTTGCGTTCATGGGTGGAACGGATTGGTCGGCAGATCAGTCGACCCTGAGCGACGTCGAGGCGCTCGCGCTGACCGTGGGTGTGCTGGTGGCGGACAACGTCCCCGCATACCACCGGGAGATCGCCAAGCACCTCGCCCAGGTGGGCCCGTGGTGGCGCTGGGTGGGCCGCTGGACCGCGGAGGAGAACCGGCACTCCATCGTGCTCCGGAACTACCTGATGGTGACGCGTGCCGTCGACCCCGTCGCCCTCGAGCGCGCCCGGATGGACGAGATGGTCCGCGGCTACGCGATGCCGCCGATGCACCTGCTCGAGATGCTCGCGAACTCCGCGTTCGAGGAAAAGGCCGCGGCGGTGCGTCATCACAACACGGCAGCACTCGGCGAGGATGCGCTGGTGGCCGTGATCGCCGAGCGGCTGGCCACGGACGACGAACTGCAGTCGCTGTTCTACCGGAACATCGTCGAGGCCGCGTTCGAGCTGGTACCCGACCAGACGATGCGGGCCATCGCGTCGCGCATCGAGGCGTTCGACGTTCCGAGCGTGGCACTGCCCGGCGGAACCGACAGCACCGCAGTGCTCGCCGAGGCCGGCATCTACGACCCCGCCCAGCAGGGGGAGAAGGTGTTCGCTCCGCTGCTCCGCTCATGGAACATCGCCGGGCGCACCGATCTCGGACCGGAGGGCGAGAAGGCCCGCGACGAGCTGTCGGCGTTGCTGTAGGACTTCTGCGCGAGAAGGGCCCGCACTCCAGGCGAGTGCGGGCCCTCTCCGTCGGCAGGGTCAGTCCTTGACCTTCGCCATCGCCAGCACGTCGAGACGCTTGTCGAGTTCTTCTTCGCTCAGCTTGTCGCCGATCAGACCCCGGTCGACGACGGTCTCGCGGATGGTCTTCTTCTCCTTCAGCGCCTGCTTGGCGACGGCCGCGGCCTCCTCGTACCCGATCGCGGAGTTCAGTGGCGTCACGATGGACGGCGACGATTCCGCGAGGGTCTTGAGGTGCTCGGTGTTCGCGACGAGCCCCACGACGCACCGGTCGGCGAACAGCCGCGTGACGTTGGCCAGCAACGTCAACGATTCGAGCAGGTTCCGCGCCATCATCGGGATGTAGACGTTGAGTTCGAATGCGCCCGCGGCACCGCCCCAGGCAACCGCGGCATCGTTGCCGACCACCTGTGCGGCGACCTGGGTGGCAGCCTCCGGGAGCACCGGATTGACCTTGCCGGGCATGATCGAACTGCCGGGCTGCAGGTCGGGGAGACGGATCTCGCCGAGACCGGTGAGCGGTCCCGATCCCATCCAGCGGATGTCGTTGGCGATCTTGGTGAGGGACACCGCGATCGTGCGCAGCGCGCCGGACGCCTCCACCAGGCCGTCCCGCGCCGCCTGCGCCTCGAAACTGTTCTTCGCCGGTATGAGGGCGTCGACGCCCGTCGCCTTGACCAGTTCGGCGACGACCTTCGGGCCGAACCCGTCGGGGGCATTGAGCCCCGTTCCGACCGCGGTGCCGCCGATGGGCAGCTCACCGAGCCGGGGAAGGCAGGCCACGACCCGCTCCATCCCCGCCTCCATCTGGCGGGCGTAACCGCCGAACTCCTGACCGAGGGTCACCGGGACGGCGTCCATGAGGTGGGTGCGGCCCGACTTCACGACATGCTTCCACTCGGTGGACTTGTCGAGCAGGGCCAGGCGCAGGTGGTCGAGGGCGGGGAGGAGGTCCTTCACCGCGGACTCGGTGGCCGCGACGTGCGTCGCGGTGGGAAAGGTGTCGTTGGACGACTGCGACATGTTGACATCGTCGTTGGGGTGGACGACTAAACCGTTCGCCGCGGCGATCGACGCGATCACCTCGTTGGCGTTCATGTTGGAACTGGTGCCCGAGCCCGTCTGGAAGACGTCGATGGGGAACTGATCGTCGTGGTTGCCCTCGGCGATCTCGCCCGCCGCGGCAATGATGGCGTCCGCTTTCTCGGGGTCGAGGAGGCCGAGGTCCTTGTTGACCTGCGCGCAGGCTGCCTTCAGCAACCCCATTGCACGTATCTGGGTGCGCTCGAGACCTCGACCGCTGATCGGGAAGTTCTCGACGGCGCGCTGAGTTTGCGCGCGCCACAGGGCATCCACGGGCACCCGCACCTCGCCCATGGTGTCGTGTTCGATCCGGTACTGCTGCTCGCTGCTCTCGGTCATGCGTCAAACATGCCACTTCCGAGCGCGTCGTGGGGGCGCTCCCCGTGCGCCTTTCTGGTAGCCGGAGCTACCGGAAAGGCGCACGAGCAGCGGAGCCGCCTAGAACGTCGGCGGAACGGCGCCGTCCTCGCCCGTGAAGTCCACGGACGAGTACTCGCGCAGCTTCTCGAGACGGTGGTACGCGTCGATCATGCGGACGGTGCCCGACTTCGACCGCATCACGATCGACTGGGTCGAGGCGCCGCCGCCGTAGTAGCGGACACCGCGGAGCAGGTCGCCGTCCGTGACACCGGTGGCGCAGAAGAAGACGTTCTCACCGGACACGAGATCTTCGGTGGTCAGCACGCGATCCAGGTCGTGGCCTGCGTCGATGGCCTTCTGGCGCTCGGCGTCGTCGGTCGGGGCCAGCCGGCCCTGTAGCGAACCACCCATACAGCGCATGGCGGCGGCGGCGATGATGCCCTCCGGGGTTCCACCGGTGCCGATCAGGATGTCGGTGCCCGAGTCCGGACGCGCGGCGGCGATCGCACCCGCGACGTCACCGTCGGAGATGAGGCGGATGCGGGCGCCGGTATCCCGGACCTCCTGGATGAGCCTGGCGTGCCGGGGACGGTCGAGGATGCAGACCGTCACGTCGGAGGTGGACGCCTTGCGGACCTTCGCGACACGCTTGATGTTCTCGGCGACGGGCGCGGTGATGTCGATGACATCGGCGGCGTCGGGACCGACGGCGATCTTCTCCATGTAGAACACGGCGGACGGGTCGAACATCGCGCCGCGCTCGGCGACTGCGAGGACGGCGATCGCGTTGGGCATGCCCTTCGCCATCAGGGTGGTGCCGTCGACCGGGTCGACGGCGAAGTCGCATTCGGGTCCGTCGCCGTTGCCGACCTCTTCGCCGTTGAACAGCATCGGGGCTTCGTCCTTCTCGCCCTCGCCGATGACGACGACGCCGCGCATCGAGACCGAGCTCACGAGCTGGCGCATGGCGTCGACGGCGGCGCCGTCGCCACCTTCCTTGTCGCCACGGCCGACCCAGCGACCGGCAGCCATCGCACCAGCCTCGGTGACTCGGACCAATTCCAGAGCAAGATTTCGGTCCGGGGCCTCGCGGCGACTCGACGTGGTGCTAGCCGTCATGGGCAGTGCCTCCTGGTGCAGTCACGGTCGACGTTGTACGTCGACGCTGTGTCGGTGGCCGTCGGCCGCCGAGTGTCGGGTGGATCTCAGTGCTGATTCTCCCAGAAAGAAGTGTGACGTGCGCTGCTGGGGCGTGAATCACGGGACCGAGAATCGTTGTTCCGGGACCGACCCTGGATACTGGTGGGCGTGGCATCTGATAAACCCCGCATCCTGCACAACAACCGCGACATGGTGTGGTCGCTCGTACCCCTTGTCCTGTTCTGCGTACTGATCGCGGGTATCGCCAGCCAGTGCACGTTCAGCCCGGGCGGGCCCACCAGTGGTCCGATCCCCAGCTTCGACGTCGACGCGGCGCTGAAGTACGACGCGCAGGACCTTCCGTTCCCGGTACGGAAGCCGGAGACGCCGGAGGGCTGGACGCCCAACTCGGGCAGCCGCAGCATCGTCAGCGGCGACGGCGGCGGCGATTCGAGCACCGTCGGATTCATCACCGAGGCCGGCCGCTACATCCAGCTGACGCAGAGCAACGCCGCCGAGACGGTGCTCGTGCCGTTCGTCGCGGGTGGTCCGCGTACAGCGACGGGAACCGAGAACATCGCAGGTCACAGCTGGATCGTGTACGGCGGGGAGGGTGTCGAGCCGATCTGGGTCTCCGACTTCGGCGACGTCCGGCTCCTCGTGACGGGCAGTGCGTCACCCGAGGCGTTCGAGCTGCTCACCACCGCCGCGGCCGACGCCCCGATCCTCGCGGCCTGACGGCCGGGGGTGTCTCAGCCCTCGTCCTCGGCGTGGGCGAGCGCCGTCTCGACGCGCTTGCGCGCCCCGGCGAGGTGCTCCTCGCAGCGTTTGGCCAGGGCCTCGCCGCGCTCCCACAGCGCGAGTGACGCGTCGAGGTCGAGGCCGCCCTGTTCGAGCACCTTGACCACGTCGACGAGTTCGTCGCGCGCCGCCTCGTAGCCGAGCTCCGCGGTGTCGGTGTCGTTTCCGGTGGGCTTACTCATGTCCTACTTGTCCTTTCCCATCACCGCGGCACGGATTGCGCCGTCGGCGACTCGAACGCGAATCTGGGTGCCCGGTGGGGCGTCGTCGACCGAGCGCAGTACCTCGGGATCGCCGTCGGGCACGATCCGCTGAACCACGGAGTAGCCGCGGGCCAGGGTCGCGGCGGGCCCGAGGGTCGTCAGCCGTGCGAGCAGGTGCTCGATCGTGGTGCTCTCCGCGGCGATCGCCCGGCTGATGTCGCGTCGCCCGGCCTCCCGCGGTCGTTCGATCTCGTCCGACCGGTGGTCGAGTGCGCGCAGCGGATCGGCGAGCACCGGCCGGCTCCGCAGCTGGGCGATCAGGTGCGACTCGCGCTGCACCCAGTTGCGCAGCGCAGCCGCGCTCCGCGACCGCAGTTCGCCGACGAGTGCCTGCTCGGCGACGGCGTCCGGTACGACCCGCTTGGCGGCGTCCGTCGGTGTCGCGGCCCGCACGTCGGCGACGTGATCGCTGAGCGGACTGTCCGGCTCGTGACCGATGGCGCTGACCACCGGAGTTCGGCAAGCGACGATCGCGCGGCACAGGGTCTCGTCGGAGAACGGCAGCAGGTCCTCCACACTGCCGCCGCCGCGCGCGAGGATGATCACGTCGACGTGCGGGTCGGCGTCCAGTTCCTTCAACGCGTCGAGCATCTGCGGAACGGCGGTCGCGCCCTGCACCGGGGTGTTGCGTACCTCGAAGCGCACGGCGGGCCAGCGGCGCTGCGCCACGCTGAGGACGTCGTGCTCGGCGGCGCTGGCGCGACCGGTGATCAGCCCGATGGTGCCCGGCAGGAACGGCAGCGGACGCTTCAGCCGAGGGTCGAACAGGCCCTCCGCGGCCAGCAGCGCACGCAACCGCTCGATCCGGGCCAGGAGTTCACCGATCCCGATCGCGCGGATCTCCGTCACCCGCAGCGAGACCGAACCCCGGCCGGTATAGAACGACAACTTGCCGAACATCACCACCCGGCTGCCCTCGGTGAGCGGGACGGGGGAGTTCTGCAGCAGCTGCGGGGAGCAGGTCACCGACAACGACATGTCGACGGACGGATCCCGCAGCACCAGAAACGCGGTCCGGGTTCCCGGACGCGCGTTGATCTGGGTGATCTGTCCCTCGACCCAGACACTCCCGAGCCGGTCGATCCACTGTGCGACCTTGGCCGACACGGTGCGGACCGGCCAGGGCTGCTCGGCGGTACTCGGTCCGGTACTGGCTGTGCGGGGCTGTGCGGAGGTCACTTGGCCTTGGCGGAGGTGATGCGGTTGGTCAGCATGGTCTGGAACGGCGCGCGCGCCAGGGTCGCGTTCTCGTAGTCCAGCAGCGTCGTGAGGTCCTCGACGGACAGGCTGCGCAGGCGCGCCCGCAGCTGGGCGAGCGTCAGCGTGCCGTAGTCGAGTACGACGGCGATCTCGGGTTCAGCCACCGTCGGCGCGGAGGTCGCGGCCTTCTTGCTCGCCGACTTCACGGGGGCGGCGCCGTTGGTGGTGGCGGCGGGAGCAGCCTTCGGGGTCGAGACCTTCTCGGGAGTGCTCTCGTCCTGCGGACTCAGCGAGTACAGGGCGAACCGGCCCGGTCCGGCCGGCCGCTCGTCGGTCACGCCGTCGACGGCGGGTTGCGGATCGGTGTCGTCGTCGAAGACGGCCCAGGCCGGCTGCTCGTCGTCGTGGGTCCAGTTGATCAGTGCGAAAGCTTGGTCGCCCTTGATGGCCAGCGCCGTCATGGACTGCTGAACACGCATCGTGGTCTGCAGCACCTGACTGACCGCGGTCATGGGCAGGGTCGCCGCGGTGGTCGGCAGTTTCCTGGCCTCTTCGACGGCCGTCACGGCGATTCCAGCGGCGACACGCGCCACGAACGGGGGACGAATCATTCCCACAGCCTGCCTGACAACGGCACGTTTGGGTAGCCGACGTGCCCACAGCGTCGACGACTTCGGTGCGACGATGCGCACACTACTCGGCGGAGGCCCCGCGAAAGTGTCGTCCGTCCGGGGTGACCCGTAGTCTGGAACCATGTCTTCGGCTGTTCCACTCAATGTGGGTATCACACGTTCGGCAGATTCGGGAGCGTCGCGTGTCGACGGCGAGAAGCGCGTACTGCTCGCGGAGCCTCGCGGCTACTGCGCCGGCGTGGACCGCGCCGTCGAGACCGTGGAGAAGGCGCTCGAGAAGCACGGCGCCCCGATCTACGTGCGCAAGGAGATCGTCCACAACCGGCACGTCGTCGAGACGCTGTCCAATCAGGGTGTCGTCTTCGTCGACGAGACCGACGAGGTTCCGGAGGGCGCGCTGCTGGTGTTCTCCGCCCACGGCGTATCTCCCGCGGTCCACGAATCGGCCGCGGCGCGCAACCTGCGCACCATCGACGCCACGTGCCCGCTGGTCACGAAGGTCCACCAGGAAGCCAAGCGCTTCGCCCGCGACGACTTCGACATCCTCCTGATCGGCCACGAGGGCCACGAGGAAGTGGAGGGCACCGCCGGCGAGGCACCCGATCACGTGCAGCTGGTCGACGGACCCGACTCCGTCGACGCCGTGACCGTCCGCGACGAATCGAAGGTCATCTGGTTGTCGCAGACCACGTTGAGCGTCGACGAGACGATGCAGACCGTCGCCCGGCTGCGGGAGCGTTTCCCGAATCTGCAGGACCCGCCGAGCGACGACATCTGCTACGCCACCCAGAACCGTCAGGTGGCGGTCAAGGCGATGGCGCCCGAATGCGACCTCGTCATCGTCGTCGGATCCCGCAACTCCTCGAACTCCGTTCGCCTCGTCGAGGTCGCACTGAATGCGGGCGCGAAGGCGTCGTACCTGGTCGACTACGCGCGCGAAGTGGATCCGGCCTGGCTCGACGGCGTCCGAACGGTCGGGATCACCTCCGGTGCGTCCGTGCCGGAGATCCTGGTGCGCGGTGTGATCGATCTGCTCGACGAGCACGGATTCCACGACGTCCAGCCGGTCACCACGGCGAACGAGACGCTGGTCTTCGCACTGCCGCGCGAGCTGCGCGCCGCGCGGACCTGATCGGCCCGCTACCTGCCCTGTCCCTGCTCTAGCGGGGCTGCTCCGTCTCGAACGGCGGCTCGTACCGGTCGCGGTAGCGCACCTGCGGAATGGGGTGGGCAGGCACGTCGGAGTTCGGCCGGGGTCGCGGCGTCGCCCGCGGCGGGACCGAACGCGGCGCCTGAGTGCTACGCGGAGGTGTCGAGCGGGGTGCCTGTGCGGCCCGGTCGACCATCGGTGGTGGGGGCGCCGTCCGTCCGCCCGACGAGGACGAGCGGCGAGGCGGTGGAGTGGCTGCCCGTCGCGCCGAGCGGGGGTGCTCCCGTGCAGCGTCCTTGTCACGCGCCCGACGCGCCGGCGGAGACTGCTCCGACCCCTCGGCTGCGCGCCGAGGACGGGCAGAGCGTGGCTCCCGCTGCGCGCGTCGCCGCTCCGACGTGCGAGCGGGGCCGGTCTTGCGTTGCTGCAGCAGGAAAAGGCGGAGTCCACCGATCAGCAGCGTTACCACGGTGGCGGCAAGCATGACCGGAAACCGGTTGACCAGCGGGTACGCGACGTTGATCGCCAGGTCTTTCAACGCGGTGCTGTTCTCCTCCGCGATCAGACTCTGCCCGAGCGGCACCGCGACGAACAGGATCAGCGGCGGCTGGACGATCGCGGTGAACAGCGCCCGATTGCCGGCAGCCGCCACGGCGAGAACACAGCCGAGGAAATAGAACGTGGAGAACGCGGCCGTGAGTTCGGTGCCACGAGCCGCATCGACAGCGAATCCGACAAAGGTGACCCCGACGGCCAGGAGAATGACACCCCACCAGGGGAGACCGGGGACCGTAGGGACAATCGACCGCCTGTCGAGCGGCACCCCAGAGCGAGCACGTTGGGTTGCAGACACACAACGACAGTAGCGGCAACTTGTTAACTGGCCTCGTTGGCGTGACCGGTAGAGCCTGAGAGATCCTCGAGATTTGTGCGTCGCGGCCACGAATCGACGGCGCTGACCTCGGTGACGTCCCCGTCGAACACGTCGAGGTCGTGGAGCTTGCGTGCGGTGACTGTGACCCGGGACTCCATCGACGCGACGGTGAGATTGAACGAGTCGACGGCCTTGCCGAGTTGTGAGCCGAGGCGGTCGAGGTGCGCGCCGACCGTGCCCAGCCGCGAATACAGCTCCCGGCCGAGCTGGTGGATTTTCGCGGCGTCTTGAGACAGCGCCTCCTGCCGCCAGGTGTGCGCGATGGTCCGCAGCAACGCGATGAGGGTGGTGGGGTGGCGAGGATCACGTTTCGCGAGAACGCGTGAGCAGCCCGGAGTCGGCGGTCAGCGCCGCGTCCAGGAACGGATCACCGGGCACGAACAGCACCACGAACTCCGGCGTCGGGTCGAACGACTCCCAGTACGTCTTGTCGGCCAACTGGTCGACGTGCGTGCGCAGCTGCCGGGCGTGCCGGGTGAGGTGCTGTTCCCTAGCGGTCGGGTCTTCCGTCTGCGCGGCGTCCACCGGCCATGGACGCCGCGGAACCCACCTCGCCCTGGCAGCCGACCTCGGCGCCGGTAGGCCGCGAACGGGACCTTGGCGTCGACCACGATCTGCTTGCCGCCCGCGAGGTACACGAGCAGGTCGGGACGGACACCGTCCTTCGGCACCTGGGTGTCGAAGTCGCAGTGCCGGATCATCCCGGCCAGTCGACCACCCGGCTCCAGCTGGATCTCGCCGTTCATGTTGAGTGTTGTCTAGTGCACTCGGCATGAGTGCCCGGGTTACCCCGGTCACGTTTACCATCCGGTGGTGTTCCCGCAGCGATACCGTCTGCCCGCCGGGCGGCGGGTCTTATGGTTGGTTTCTGTCGGGCGTCTTTCACGTCTCGTCCGCAACTCGCCGAAGACGCACCACCGTCACCAGCTGCGAGGGCAGCGAGGTTGAGGGCGGCGTTGTGATCACGATCCGCGCGGTATCCGCACGCATCGCAGGTGAACACCCGAACTGTCAGGGGCAGTTTGGTCTGCCACGTGCAGTCCGGTGCCGGCCCACTCGGTCTTGTAGGTCAGTTGTCGCCGAATCTCGGCGAGCGCCGCATCACCGAGGGCCCGATTCAATC
>NZ_JBHWUE010000120.1:0-26183 GCF_042738615.1 Rhodococcus sp. NPDC059968 | reverse complement strand
ATCCGCAGCCCGTGCATCCAGACGTCGTCACCGACATTGACCACAGCAGTGATGCAATGGCCGGAATCGGCGCCCCCACCACCGGGCGCATCGGCACCGAGCAACCTCCGCACACCTAGCAGGAACCGGGCCCCACCCACCCCGCCAACCAATACAGTCACGTTCACGTTCCAGACCTCCGCCTACGACACGGGCTCATACCTCAGCCGGGGTGCTCGACGGTGTTGTGGTGTGGTCCTTCTCGGCCTTGATCGCCGCCAGCGCAAAGCAGCACAGCAGAGCGGCGAAGATCCCTATTCCCGAGAGCACCGAGAACATGACGATCGACGGTCGGCCGGCAATCAACCCGCCCAGGATCGGTCCGCAGACGCCTCCGATCCGGCCCACTCCTGCAACGAATCCGATAACGCTGGCACGGATGTCGGAGGGGAAGTAGGTGGCCACGTAGCCGAAGACGATCGGTTGCGTTCCGCCCGTCCCCGCCCCGGCGAGGAACAGAAAGACGTAGAGAACGGGCGACGGCAGGTGTACCGCAAGGGTCATGACGGCGATCGCGCCGACTGTGAAGGCGGCAAGAACTGCGCGACGTTCTCCGAACTTGTCCGCAATCCAGGAACCTCCGGACGCACCGGTGGCGGCTCCGAGGCTGAAGATCACCAGAAAGACCAATGCCGATCCGAGGGAGTAACCGCTGGCCTTCATGATCTGCGGCAACCAGGTGAGCAGTCCGTACCACTGGATCTGGCCACAGAAGGTCAGCGCGGTGAACACTGCCAGCGCTCCCCATCCGGTGGGTCCGAGATTCTTGAAGACGACGCGCAAGGTGGGGCGGTCGGCCGCGCCGTCCGAACGCAGAGCGTTCGGCGTGGGTACCCACCGCGCGAGCTTCACCGCGGTGATCGGTACCACGGTCAGCAGGGGAAAAGCGCCCCCGACGAAGAAGACGCCGCGCCAGCCCAGCACGTCGAGGAAGGCGAGGGCGGTGAGAGCGGCCAGGACGCCACCAATGGGTATGCCGGCCAGGATCACGCCGTTGAGGAAGTTCTTCCGGTCTGCCGGTGCGACGCTCATCGTCACCGCGACAGCGGTGGGCACGACCCCGCCGAGGCCGAACCCTGCGAAGAACCGGGCGGCACCCAGCAGTTCGGCGGTGGGTGCCACGGCGCACAGCATCATGCCGACGGAGAACCAGCTGACGCAGACCAGGAACAACCGCCGCACACCGTATCGGTCGGCGAGCACTCCGGCGGCGATGGATCCGATGCCCATCCCCAGGATCGCCGCACTGGCGATCACTCCGACCTGCGCGGTCGTCAGACCCCAATCTGCGTAGTGGAGTAGGTTCGGCGTCGCGGCACCGAAGATGGCGAGGTCGTAGCCGTCAGCGGCTATCGCGAGAAATGCCAGGGCGGCGACGCCCACATATGCAGGAAAGCTGAGCCGATTGTTCATGTGTCTCCTCGAAGAAAGTAAGGGAGCCGCTCTGAATACTGTTGGAGATGAAGAGAATCGACCATCGAGCACATTCCCACTCAGGCCGACCGAGAACACAGCGAGACACGCGATCGATGCTCGCGAGGTCACCGACAGGTCACCTCATCGAGCCGATCACCGCTGAATATGGATGAAAATCAGTGCGCCGAACCGAAAGTCAGGGCGCCACCGAGGACGAGTCGAACCGCTGTCGCGCCGACATCCGATCGAACGGGTGACCCAGACTGCGCAGCACGGCGCCCAGCGCAGCACCGGGATGTCCCAGTGCGGCGTCCAGTAGGTCGTCGAGATCGTCGACGTCCCGCCGCAGGGACTCGATGTTCGGGTCGAGCGTCTCCACCGCTCCGGAGCCCAGGTGCGCCAGGCGTGAGCGCTCCCCGAATTTCGGATCGAGGTCCACGCCCTCGGCGGCCGTCAGAAGACTTGTTCCCTCGCGTCTTCGGTCCGCCACGAATGTGCGCTCGTGCCGCCCGGCTACCTTCAGCGCGACGTCCAGGTCCTCGCTGCGAAGGCTCGGAAGATCGGCGGGCAGTCCCGCCAGCCGGCAGCGCGGCCACCACTCGCGGGCCCGGCGCCCACCTTCGCGCAGGGCGGCGTTCATACCCGGCGTGCCCGGTAATACGAGTGGGACGACACCCGGCGACCGCACGTGGGCCGCGTCCTGAATCCGGTCGACGACAACGAGCACCGCCTCCACCTGCGAGGCAGCCCGAACCTCAGAGACGGTGTCTCGGAACATTGCGCGAACCACCGCCTGCCGGGCTTCCGGCCGGAGCAGAAGTCGCGACTTCGCCGACGTGATGTCCCGCTGGGGAATCACGGCCACCCACGGCCCGCGGGGACCTCGACTGCGGGTTCCATCACTCTCGGGAGCTGGATGTGCGTTCACTGGCCGACCATCCCCACGGCGAGCGGCAGCACGGACCGCGCCCGGTCGTCGAATCGTCCTGCTGCAGCTGAGCGTTCGGCATCAACGTCTTCGTACGTGGTAGTGCGCTGCCGGACAGGTCGACCTGCCGCGCCGGCCATGTGGGTGATGTCGGCGATGGTCTTCATCGACCCGTTGGTCGAACCGGCCATCCTGCTGATGGTCTCCTCCATCAGGGTGCCTCCGAGGTCGTTGACCCCGCCGCGAAGTAGCTCCACACATTCGTCCGGACCGAGCTTGACCCATGAGCACTGGATGTTGTCGACCTGACCGTGCAACATCAGCCGGGCCAACGCGTGAACTGCGCGGTTGTCCCGTCGGGTCGGGCCCGGCCTTGCCAGACCTGCGAGGTAGATGGGTGAACTCTGGTGCACGAACGGCAATGGAACGAACTCCGTGAAGCCGCCCGTCTCCCTCTGGATGTCGAGCAGGACGCGAAGGTGACCGACCCAGTGCCGAGGCTCGTCCACGTGCCCGTACATCATCGTCGCGGTGGTGCGGATCCCGAGTTCGTGCGCGGTCTTGACCACCCGAATCCACTCGGCTGCAGGAAGTTTGCCCTTGGTCAGTACCCACCGAACCTCGTCGTCCAGGATCTCGGCGGCGGTGCCTGGCACGGAGTCGAGCCCAGCTCTGCGTGCCTCGGTCAGCCACTCGGCCACCGAAATGCCCATGCGCGAGGCCCCGCTCACGATCTCCATCGGCGAGAACGCATGTAGGTGGATCTGCGGGCTCCGGCGTTTCGTCTCGGCCGCCAGGTCGAGATGGATGGTACTGGGGAGGCCGGGGTCGATCCCGCCCTGCATGCAGATCTCGGTGGCGCCGACATCCCAGGCCTGAGCGACCCGCTCCCCCACCTCGGAGACGGAGAGCCGGTACGAATCGGCATCGCTGGCGCGTTGCGCGAACGCACAGAAACGACAGCCGGTGTAGCAGACGTTGCTGAAGTTCAGGTTCCGGTTGACGACATAGGTCACCGCGTCGCCCACTGTCGACTGCCGGACCTGATCTGCCAAAGCGCACAAGGCATCCAGATCCGCGCCGTCGCAGTGAATGAGTGCCAGAGCCTCGGCGTCGCTGAGACCGGCGGGGTCCCGCTCGGCCGCGCGCAAGGCGGCGAGTACCTCACTGCCCAGACGAGGATGGATGCCTGCCCCCGCACGTGCGGTCATCTCCTCGCCGAGCACGGTCCAGTCACCGAAGGCGTTGGCGAAGTCACTGCGGGTATCCGTACGCCGCCCTTCTGTGTCGATCTCGAGGTGCAGATCGGTTCTGCCACTGGACTCGCCCGGCGCAGCGTCCTGCCACGGTCGGCCCTCCGGGAGCACGTCGGCGGCCAGCCCGGTCTCCAGGTCGGCGAGCGCGAGCAGGTGGGGCCGGACTCGGGCGTCGATCCACCGCTCTCCCGCGAGAACGTACTGCGGCTGGACGGCGAGGCGCTCACGTAGCTCGAAACCGGCTGCAGCACTCAGTTCACTCAGTCGCTCGATCTCCGGCCAGGGCCGCTCGGGGTTCACGTGGTCGGGGGTCAGAGGCGATACCCCGCCCCAGTCGTCGACCCCCGCGGCCAGCAGCCGTCGCAGTTCACCTGGCTCCGACAGGTTGGGCGGGGCCTGAAGACGCATCGAGGGTCCGAGCAGGATACGGGCCACTGCGATCGTAGCGAGGTACTCGTCGAGGTCTGCGTCGTCGGCCGACCGCATCGCGGTATCAGGCTTGGCACGGAAGTTCTGGACGATCACTTCTTGGACGGCGCCGTACTGCCGTGCGATCCGGCGGATCTGGAGGATGGACTCCACGCGGTCGGCGTAGGACTCGCCGATCCCGACCAGGATTCCGGTCGTGAAGGGAATGTTGGTGCGGGACGCATCCTCGATGCAGGCCAGACGAACAGCGGGATCTTTGTCAGGGGAACCGTAGTGGCACCCCCCGGGTTCCGCCCACAGCGAGCGCGCGGTGGTCTCGAGCATCAGACCCATGGAGCCTGCCACCGGCTTGAGGCGCTGGAGTTCAGCCCAGGACATTATCCCCGGGTTCAGGTGCGGCACCAGACCGGTCTCCTCGAGCACCAGCACCGCCATGGCCCGCACGTAGGACAGTGTGTCGGCGTAGCCCCGCGACTCGAGCCAGTCGCGGGCGGCGTCCCACCTGTCCTCGGGCCGGTCGCCCAGCGTGAAAAGCGCTTCCTTGCAGCCCATCCGGGCGCCCGCACGTGCGATCTCGAGCACTTGGTCGGGAGAGAGGAACGGGTCGTCGACCCGCCCGGGGGTCGTCGCGAAGGTGCAGTAGTGGCAGCGATCGCGACACAGACGGGTGAGCGGGATGAACACCTTCCGGCTGTAGGTCACCACTCCTGGCCGACCGGCATCGAACAGGCCGGCCGACCGAACGCCCGCGGCGACCTCGCAGAGTCGGTCGAGATCGGCGCCGCGGGCACCGAGGAGGGCCTCGGCTTCCCCGGCGTCGATGGTCTTGCCGGCGCTCGCCCGCGCGAGCGCGCGTCTCAGACCCGTCACCTGCTCGCTCCTGTCCCCAAGCCCATGGACCGGGCGATGAAGTCGAGCTGGACCGAGGGAGGCCCAGCCACGACGCGCGCGATGATCCCGTCGGAGTGGTGCATCGGCAGGGCATGGTCGCGCACATAGCCGTAGGCGCCCTGGATCTGCATCGCCAGCGCAGAGGCCTCTGCATAGAGCTGACCGGAGAGGAACTTCGCCATGGTGCTCTCCACCTCGCACGGGAGGCCCGCGTCGAAGAGGTCGGCCGAACGGCGTACGGCGCACCGGGCCGCGTCGAGCCTGACGAACATTTCGGCGAGGGGCAAAGTCACGCCCTGGTAGCCCGAGAGTGCCTTGCCGAACTGCTCGCGGTCGTTGGCGTAGTGGACCGTCAGGTCGAGCACCGCGGCCACGCTGCCGAGGAAACCGGAGCTGATCATGATCCGCTCGAGCACCAGACGTTCCTTGAGGATCTGCCATCCTTCACCGGGCTCACCCAGCACCGCCGTCGACGGGAGGGCGACGTCCCGCAGGAAGACCTCGTAGATACCGCTGATGTTCCGGCCGAGTGCAGGCATCCGGCGGACCTCGACACCCGGATGGTCGACCGGCACGAGGAATACTGCGAGTTGGTCGCGCTTGCGGCCACCCCCGCCCACTCTGGCGACGAGTTCCATCACTGCGCCGGGCAGTCCCGCGCCCTCGCAATAAGTCTTCTGGCCGTTGAGGACCCACCCGTCCCCGACCTTCTCGGCGCGCGTCGCCACGCTTGCAGCGTCCGAGCCCACGTCGGGTTCACTGACGGCAATCGACAGGCGCGCGTCGCCGGCCAGCACCGGTGCACCGTACGTTTCCTGCTGTTCGGGCGTGCCCCAGCGGTGGATGTCGCGCAGCCCGCTGAGGTTCAGGTTGAACAGGGCCACGAGGTCGGAGCTTGCCTTGCCGATCTCCTCGCAGAGCGTGATCAGCAGGCCGGCCGTCCCCTCGACGATCTCGGCGCCGGCGCCCACGTCGTACCATCCGAGGCGGGCGATCTCGCGGTACAGGTGCTCGGGATACTTCCCCTCCTCGTCCCAGATTCGCACGTCGTGTGCGGGAGCGTGTCTGGCCAGGAACGCCCGGGCGGTGGTGCGGAGGTGCTCCTGCTCGTCGGTCTGGATGTGGATGCTAGTGCTCATGGCTGCCTTTCGAGGGTGGTCGGTCGATGGAGTGGGGCCGCTTCCAGGCGGAGAGGCCTGTTTTGAGATCGCGCAACAGCTCGGGAGGAAGGGCCGCGAGTCGGGCGGCCATCTCGCGTGCCTTCCCGTCGAGCGAAGCCTCGGGAATTACGTCCACCAGGCCGAGCCTGGCGAGATCGTCGGCGACAAAGCGCTCGTCCAGCGCAAGGAGCCGCAGCGCCCGCGCCGGGCCGACGGCGGCTTCGAGTCTGCGCACCGTGCTGTCGGGTGGCAGGAACCCGAGTGGGAGCTCGGGAAATCGGAACGAAGCGGCAGGCGAGGCCAGGGTGATGTCCGCTGCCGTGGCGATGGCCCACCCGGCGCCGACCGCGGCGCCCTGGACCGCGACCACTGCGGCCGGGTAGTCGCCCATGAGGTCGAGGCTCTCCTCGATCAGGCGACGCCGGAGGCCCGGCCGGCCGGTCGCCGTGCCGTCGTCCGAACGCACGTCTGCTCCTGCGCAGAACGCCGACCCTTCCGCGCGCACAAGAACGACACCGGCGCCCGCGCGTCGCCCCTCGGCAAGTCCGGCGACGAACGCCTGTAGCAGGGGGACGTCGAGGGCGTTGCGTGCCTCGGGACGATTGAGCGTCAGGACGACCAGACCGTCGAGTTGTTCGGCCGGGCACAGGTCCCGGGTTGCCTGCGTGCTGGCGCTCATGCGAGCTCCGGCAGGACCTGGGAGGTGAGGAGCTCGACCGCCTCGCGGGGGTCGGGGCCGACCGGGGCGCCGATGTAGGCCTCGGTGAATCCGGCGTCCTCCGCATACTCGAGCAACTCGGCCAGCGCCTCGATGCAGTCGCCGGGTGTGCCCGAGACGACGAGCTGGTCGGCGACTTCCTGCGGGAGGAGGTCGGCAGCTGCGTCTACGCCGTCACCGGCTTTGAGAGCCGCTCGGGTGGCGGCGTAGTCGGAGGGCTCGAAGCCGACCTGGTGCAGGTTCTCTGGAGGCTGTTGGCTCACAATGAGTGTCGCCTGTCGCCGTGCGGCCGTGCAGGCTTGGTCCCGGTCGGCCGACACGGACAGGTTCACGCCGTAGATCCGGGTGAATTCCCCCCGCCGACTGCGCTTTCGTCCCCGGTCGAGCGAATCGAGGTTGCTCACCGCGTCGAACTGGCCGCTGCGGAAGGCCGCGAGGCTATGGGCCGGGAAGTTGCTGGCGCAGATGACACCGTCGGCAAGCTCGCCGGCCATCTCCAGCACTTTTGGCCCGGCGCCGGCGACCACCACGCGCACGTCGGGCTTGCTTGTCCAGGAGAACGACGCCCGGGCATCCTCGCGCAATCCGAGGGCTGTGCAGATCTGTGGGTAGTCACCCATTCGGATCGCCTCGCCCTGCCAGAGAAGCCGGCACATCGCGATGAACTCGGCCACGCGCTCGATCGGATTCTGCAGCGACATGAGCGCACTCACCAGCCCACCCCCGGTGCCGATTCCCATGCTGACCCGGCGCCCTTCGGGCATGAACTCCGCAAGCGTGGCCATGCTGGACGCCATCTCGAGCGGGTTGCGCCCGAAGGGGAAGGTCACCGCCGTGCCTACCCCCACACCGGTGCGCGCAGCGATAGCGCCGAGGAGAACGGCAACGCCTCGGGATTGGAGCTGGTCACTGAGCCACACGGTCTCGAAACTCCGAGCAGCGATCTCGGCCACTTCCACCATCTGCGGCCCGTCAGCCCAACCATGGAGCTGAATGCCTTTGATCATCGGACTTCTCTTCATGATATTGAACTCGAATCACTATATGGAACAGGCTAAGGGCAGAGTACGGCGACGGTCAAGAGTCGGCACAATCTTTCTGGGCGCCGTTCAGGGGCGGGCATACGCCGGCGTGACCAGGAACGTGCTCCGGATCTCCGAGATGAGCGGCCCGTCGCTCTCCGTGCGCGCCTTCAGCGCACGCCACCGGGGGTCGGCTTGGAATCGGGCCCAATGGGCGTCCGCCGCCTCGGGGTCGGGGAACGCCAACAGGTAGACGATCCGGGCACGGTTGCCTGCCTCGTGCCAGAAGCCCTCGACCTGTAGCCCGAATTCCGCGAACAGCGCCAGGGTTTCGTCGGCGAACCTGCGGTGCAGGTCCTCGGCACGGCCCGGTAGGGCAACGTACTCACGCAGCTCGTGGATCATGAACAACCCCGTTCACAGCGAGACCGGAACGCGTCTTGTAGCGCCGGTTGACGTTGATGAGAACGGCGGTCAACGGTTCGAGCTGCCGCGCCACTCGCAGTGCTCCTCCGTCGATGCCCGGACGGCCGGTGATCGCGACTGCGAGCCGAGCCACCTCGTCCTTGGCGGGCCGATCGTCGCCGCACACGAGCACATCCTCGGGAAGAGGGCCCTCATGCTCCCAGAGGTTGATCGCCGACAGGTGGTGGAACGCAGCGACTACCGTGGCATCGGGCACAAGGTCGCGCAGTTGCTCGGCAGCACTGCCTTCCTCGACGTCCAAACCGTAGGCCCCGGACTTGTCGAAGCCGAGCGGGTTCACGCAGCTGACGACGAGCTTGCCCGCGAAGGCGGGTGCCAGTTCCGAGACCAGCTCACGGTGGCCGTTGTACGGGACGACCAGCAGGATGATGGGACAGTCGGCGGCTGCCGACGCATTGTCGGCGGCGCTGACCAGGGCGCCGTCACCGGCGCGTCTGCGCACCTCGACTGCCGCCTCCTCCGCGCGTTCGACCGAACGCGATCCGATCACGACGGGCCAACCGGCCGCCGCGAACCGGTAGGCCAGCCCCTTTCCCTGGGGTCCGGTGCCGCCGACGACGGCGATCTTGCTGCTCTTCATCTATGTCTCCTACACACGTTGGACGGGACACCTCTGGCGCGTTGCACCGGAGGCGGGCAGCCGACCGTTGAGGGTCGACTCGGAGCGGCGGGCCCCGGTGGGGCCGCCGCATGAAGAAAATGGGGGTTGGTCAGCCGCGCCCGGCGCCGAGGTCGGGTGCCCCGACCGGAGTCGGGTAGTCCTGGGGGATGCTGCCGCCGATATGCGAGCTGATCTCCCGCGAAGCGGTTACGAGGTAGTCGGCGATCCCGGCCACACCCTCGACCGTGAGGTCGTCACCTATACCGAGCAGGGCAATAAACAGGCACGGCTCGCCGTCTCGGTCGAACACCGGGACCCCCACGACGTTGAGTTCCGGTCGATATTCGCCGTAGACCGCGCCGTAGCCCTGCACCCGGAGCTCCTCGAGCTCGTCGGCGGGATGCGCCACAAGCTCTGGGCGACCCCGGCTCGGCCATGCTGCCGCGAGTCGGCTGATCAACGGAGTATCTCGGTCGAAGCGCGCGCCCACCTCGATGGTGACCTTGACGGCCTTGCGGCTCTCGATCTTCGCGATCGCCGTGAAGTGCCCGTCCGGCATCGGCTGGATGGCGAGACATGCCAGCTCGGTCCGCTCGGCCAACCACTCCATGTACGTCCGCGACGCTGCGACCGCCGACGTTCGCGCGATCGCAGCGACCCCGAACTCCACGAGCAGCGGGCCGAGGTTGTACCGACGCGTCTCCTGGTCGTACACGACGAGGCCCTCGACGACCATGGTCCGTAGCAGGACCGACGCGGTGCTCTTCGCAAGAGCGCAGCGCTTGGCCAACTCGGTGAGCGTGGCTCCGGCGGACTGCTGGACCAGCGTCTCGAGCACGCGGGTGGCGCGCGAGACGGCGGGCACCAGTTGCTCGCTGGATTGCTCGCCCCGCTCGTCAGTCGCGCTGCTTCCCGGGACTTCTGCCTTGGTCAAGGGTTCCTACCTTCGTCGCGCGGATGCTGTCAGCTGACCGTAGCGGCCTGCCCCACCAGTTCGGCGAAGTGGAACAGCGTGCCGTCGGGATCGCGCGCGAAGAGCAGCCGCCAGCCCTTGACTCCGTCCGGACCCATGATCGTCTGCGGCGAGTGCAGGAATTCGACACCGTCGTCCACGAGCCGTGCATACTCGGCGTCGATGTCGTCGGTGAGAATCGAGAATCGGCAGAGGCCCGGGTGCACGAGGTCGCTCTGCGCTCGACCCTCGGAACGTGCGTCCCTCCACTCGATGAGGTCCAGCATGGCCTCGTCCGGGGAGTCGTTCAGGCGCAGGTGCGCGAAGCGGAGCTTGCTGGCACCCTCGACCATGAACGCCCGCGCAAGGTTGCTGTCCTCCACCTCCCGATCCTGCACTACCTCGAAACCGATCCGCCGATAGAAATCGATCGATTTGTCCATGTCGGTCACATTGATGCCGACGTGCCAGAACTTTCGCATTGCTTCGTCCTTCTTCTTCTTGTACTTCTCTGTTCGGGTGGGTGGGTGGATGGCGCTCCGCCGGGGGCGCGGCAGTCGCCGAGCGCTCAAGTCGGAGGCGGCACCAGTTCCCGGCGCCGGACCTTTCCGGTCTCGGTGCGCGGCAGCGCGGCGACTGCCTCTATCTCGCGGGGGCGTGCGTGTGGACCGACCGCGGCCGCGACGAGTTCACGAAGCTCTTTCGAAATCTCCTCGGTGAGCTCTCCGGCAGCGAGGTGCACGAACGCCTTGACCTGCTGCCCCATCTCCGGGTCGGGCAGACCCACCGCCGCCGCGTCCAGGACCTGTGGGTGACGCTTCAGGGCCTCTTCGATCTCGGCCGGGCCGATGCGGTAGCCACGACTCTTGATCACGTCGTCGGCGCGGCCGAGATACTCCAGCCGGCGCCCATGTGCGAGCCGCGCCAGATCGCCTGTCCGGTGCCAACCCCCGGCAGGGGGTACCACACGAGCTGACGACGAGTCCCAATAGCCGAGGAGCGCAACCGGATCCGGAAGTTCCAACGCGATCTCCCCGACCTCACCGGGCGCGACGCGGGCGCCCTCCTCGTCCAGGAGCGCGATGCGGTGCCCGGGATACGGGGCGCCCATGGTTGCGTCGTCGACGGATCCGAGAGCCGCGGAGTCGCCGATGAGGGCGTTGGCCTCCGTCTGGCCGTAGGCCTTGTTGACGCAGTCACTGAGGTGGCTGCGGGCCCAGCCGAGTTCCGCAGCACCGGCGGGCTCTCCCCCGGTCACGACCGCGCGGAGGCGTTGCCGGGCCGATTCCCCGTGCTCGGCGAACATCCGCAGCACCGACGCGGGAAGGAAGGCGGTTGTCACGCCGAAGCGGGCCATCATGTCCAGGGTGGCGGCGGCGTCGAAACGCTGTGGCCGGTGAGCCACGACGGGGACGCCGAACGACCACGGGACCAGCAACCCGAGCATCAGGCCGCCGATCCAACCCCAGTCCGCGGTGCCGAAATACACGTCACCCGGCCTGAACAGCTCGAAGGCGTAATCGACCCCCGCGTGCCCGAGCAGGACACGGTGACCGTGCACGATGCCCTTGGCCGGACCGCTGGTGCCCGACGTGTACATCAGCACGGCAGGATCCGAGGACCGCCCCGGCACCGGGGCCAACGGGTCGACCCGGCGGGCCAGGTCGCCGAGCGGTGTGCCGCGGGCGCCGTCCACCGTGAGCACGTCGACGTCGCGCAGTGAGCACCCGGTCGACTCGAGCCGGTCGACGCCCGGACCGTCCGTGACCAGCACGGTCGCACCCGAGTCGGCGAGCCTGTGCGCCACCGAGTTACCGGTGAGCAGTCGCGGGACGGGCACGAGCACGGCCCCGGCGACGAGCACCCCGAACACGACCTCGGCGGCCTCCACCGAGGGGTCGAGGTACAGGACCACGCGGTCACCGGGCTCGACCCCGCGGGCGCGGAGGACACCCGCGATGCACACAGCGGCGTGCTGCACCTGACCGAACGTCACCGCCTCGGGCGCGTGGGTCCCCTCGCGCAGCACGGCCACGGCGTCGGGGTCGCGTGAGAAGAGGGCGTCCTCGGTGATCGTGTAGTCCGCCGCCGGCTCCCAGTCCTGAACGTGGCGGGCGTCGATCAGCCGTCCCACGATCTGTGGCCGGGACGGCCCGGAGGTCAATCCAGGCGTGCCCATATGCTCTTCTCCTTGGTGAAGCTCTCGATGGCCGCCTGGCCGAGGTCGCTGCCGTAGCCGCTCTGTCCGAAGCCGCGGTACGGCGACGCGGGGTTGAGCACTCCCCAGGTGTTGATCCACACGTTGCCGGCGTCGAGGGTCTGCGCGAACCTCAGTGCGCGGCCCACGTCGCGGGTGAAGACGCCCGCGGCCAGCCCGTAGATGGTGTCGTTGGCGAGGGTGATCGCCTCGTCCTCGCCCTCGAACGGCAGCACCGACAGCACGGGTCCGAAGATCTCCTCCCGGGCGATGCGCATGTCCGCGGTGACTCCGGCGAACAGCGTCGGGCGGTAGTAGAAGCCCTGCTCCGCAGCTCCGGTCGGCGACTGGCCGCCGCCGCTGATCAGCTTGGCGCCCTCGTCTGTTCCGGCGACGACGTACGAGTGGACCGATTCCCGTTGCGCGGCACTGACCAACGGCCCGATCTCCGTTTCGGGGTCGAGGGGGTCGCCCACCCGGGCAGCCTCGACCCGCTTCTGGACGAGTTCGACCACCTCGTCGTAGATGGGCCGCTCGACGAGCAGCCGGCTCGCAGCCGTGCACGTCTCGCCCTGGTTGCCGTACATCGCCTGGAAGACCACGGCGGCGACCGCCTTCGGGGACGAGTCGCCGAAGGCCACGAGCGCCGACTTTCCGCCGAGCTCGAGCGAGGTCGTGATGAGGCGGTCGGCCGCCATCCGGCCGATCTGCTGGCCGACCTCGGTCGATCCGGTGAACGTCACCTTGCCGACCAGTGGGTGCTGCACCAAGGCGTTACCCGCCACCGAGCCCCGACCGGGCAGGACGTTGACCAGCCCGGGCGGCAGCCCGGCCTGGAGGGCGAGCTCGCCGAGTGCGACGGGCACGAGCGGTGCGAGCTGCGCAGGCTTCAGCACGATGGCGTTGCCCATCGCGAGAGCCGGCGCGATCTTCCAGACCGCCTGCACTGCAGGGAAATTCCACGGGGTGATGGCACCCACCACGCCGATCGGCTCACGCAAGGTGTAGTTCAGGAAGCGGCCGGGAGCCGGCGTCGTGCGGCCCTCGATCTTGGTCACGAGGCCCGCGAAGTACTCGAGGGTCTCGATCATGATCGGCAGGTCGACGCCCAACGACTCGCGGATGGGCTTGCCCATGTCCCGGCTCTGCAGCTGGGCGAGCTCGGTCTTGTGTTCCTCGATCAGCGCGGCGTAGCGGAACATCAGACGGGTCCGCTGGGCCGGACGCATGCGCTGCCACGCCTTGGCCGCGACCTTCGCGGCCTCGACGGCACGCGCGACGTCGTCGGCCGTGGCCTCGGCCACGGTGGCCAGGTGCGACCCGTCGGCCGGGTTGATCGAGTCGAACGTCGCCCCCGTCGACGATGGGCTCAGTTGGTCGCCGATGACGAGGGGAACTGTCGAGGTGAGTGCCTGCACAATTCTCGTCCTTTCTTCCGCCGGGCCGTCAGGCCAGGTTGTGTGCGGTGGGGAGGACGGCGTCAGCGAGTTCGGCGAGCTCGTCCATGGTTGCTTCGAGGGTGTCGTGCTCGAACGACGTGTCGCAGATGAAGTGGGTGACACCGAGGTCGCCGTACGCTTCGATCGTCTCGGCGTTGTAGGGTGCCGTCCGCAAAGGCCGTGCGGTGAGCGTGATTTCACTCATGTCGCGGCCCGCCTCCTCCACGTACTGCCGCAGGGTGGCCAGGTAGCCGGCGTACTCCTCCGGCGCGATCGCCAGTGGGTGCCAGCCGTCACCGATGGCGGCGATGCGGCGCAGCGAGGCGGTGCTGTACCCGGCGAACCAGACGGGGATCGTGCCCCGCACCGGCTTCGGATACATCTTGAAGTCGTGGAGATCGTAGAACTCGCCGGAGAAGTCGACCTCGTCTTCCTTCCACATGTGCCGCATCGCGTTGACCATCT
This sequence comes from Rhodococcus sp. NPDC059968, assembly GCF_042738615.1. Taxonomy (NCBI): domain Bacteria; kingdom Bacillati; phylum Actinomycetota; class Actinomycetes; order Mycobacteriales; family Nocardiaceae; genus Rhodococcus; species Rhodococcus sp. NPDC059968. The sequence goes on along the minus strand of NZ_JBHWUE010000120.1, from coordinate 12,184 downwards.
CGGTGGTCCGCTTCCCGCGGTCCTTGAAGGGCGCTCCCAGCAGCTCGAACTGCTCCTTCATCCAGCCCACGCCGATGGCGACCGACAGCCGGCCGCGCGACATCACGTCGATGCTCACCAGCGTCTTGGCGGTCTGGACGAGCGGACGCCACGGCAGGATCAGGCACGATGTGCCGAGCTCGATCCGCTCGGTCGCGGCCGCCGCCCACGTCAACGATGTGAGACAGTCGAGGTACGGCGTGGCCGGATCCCACAAGAACTTGCCGTCCTCGGTGTACGGGTACGGCGTCTCGACTCGGGTCGGCAAGGCCACATGATCGGTCATCCAGAGGGAGTCGAAGCCGATCTTCTCAGCGAACCGCGACACCTCCGTGATCGCTTCGGGCCCTGCCCACGGTCCCGCTCCCGGGATCCTGATTCCGACCTTCATTGATGGTTCCTTTCGCCATGTTCTGTGGTCATCGGACGACCCCTTCGGCCCGGAGGGCCTCGATACGGTCGTCCTCGTAACCGAGATCGTTGAGAATCTCGGTGGTGTGCTCGCCCAACGACGTCGGTGGACGATGCACGTGTCCCGGGGTGCCCGAGAGCTTGACCGGGAGACCCGGGACCCGCAGCGGTCCGAGCTCGTCGTGGGTGATGTCGACGACGAGGTCCAGCGCCTGGATCTGGGGATGCCTGACGGCCTCGTCGTAAGCGAGAATCGGGGCACAGATGATGTCGTGTGCCGAGAGCAGTGCGACTACGTCGTCACGATCGCGGGCAGCGAACCACGGTGCAACGGCGGCGTCGAGAGCCTCACGGTTCTCCAGTCGGGATGCGGCCTCCGTGAAGCGCGGATCGTCGACGAGAGCCTCGGCACCCATCGCCTTGGCCAGCTTGACGAAGTGGCGGTCGTTGAAGGCAACGACGTGTACCGCACCGCCGTCACGGGTCGTATAGGCGTTGTACGGCGCGTAGAAATTGCTGCCGTTGCCTACCTTGCCCTGAATGTAGTCGGCGAGGAGGTACTGCCCCAGCCACGGCGTCTGTAGATGGAACAGCGCCCCCACCAGGGACACCGAGCCGCTTTGCCCCTCCCCCGTGCGCTGTTTCGCGAAGAGCGCGACGAGGGCGGCGATCGCGACCAGATAGCCGGCCGCGCTGTCGGCGACGGGCGGCCCAGCCTTGAGCGGCGTCCCGGAGCGCTCACCGGTCGCCTCCATGAAACCGGTGAGGGCCTGAGCGACCGGGTCCATTGCGGGACGACCCGCGAGGGGGCCGCTCTCGCCGTACCCGCTGACATTGAGGCAGATCAGGTGAGGGTGCCGTTCGCGAAGCTCGGCGGCAGTCAGCCCGAATCGCTCACGTACCGCCGGCAGCATGTTCTCGATGAGCACGTCCGCTGTCGCGCAGAGCTCGTGGAACAGCTCACGACCCGCCGCCGTACGAAGGTCGAGCGCGAGGGCGCGCTTGTTTCGGTTCACGCCGGAATAGACACCACTCATGCCGTCTCGTCCGGGCCCGAACGTCCGTGACTCGTCGCCACCGATCGGCTCGACCTTGATGACGTCGGCACCGAAGTCGGCGAGCAGCGACGCACCCAAGGGGCCGGCGACCATCGTCGCGGCGTCGACTACCCGGATGCCCGACAGCGCCTCGGTCTTTTGGGTGAACCCCATCACAAGCTCCGTTCATCATTCTGAACTGACATCATTATTTGGAACACCACGGACGTTACGAGCACGGTTGCTCGCTGTCAAGAGGGGAGGACGTCTTTGGATGTCGGGGGATGGCGAGCGACTCGGTCAGGCCTCTTGGCCGATACCCGAGACTCAGCACCGTGGACCACGAATCTCGCGGTTACGGGACCAGGACATTCCGTGAAATCGTCACGAAGCGACAGCACATTGGGGCACAACCTCTTTCGCTTCGAAGCGTCAGGCCATCCAATCCACTGCGTCCATCACCGGAGCCCAGCGCCACCGGCACGGCCCGCCTACGCCACAGTCCCGAACCGCTGCACGGGGCGAAGCCTCACAGCACCGCGGGCAGTAACGCCCGGGTGCCCGGCGTGGTCGCGTTCGTCGCCGACTATCGCGTTCAACTCGAGCGGATGTGTTTCATTCAGTCGTCGGTCCGCTCCACGACCCAGGCCGCGACCTGCGCCCGGGAGGTGAAACCCAGCTTGGCCAGGATGTGCTCCACGTGCCCTTGCGCGGTGCGCGGTGAGATCACCAGGCGGTCGGCGATGGCCTGGTTGGTCAGGCCTTCCGCGATGAGGTCGGCGACCTGACGTTCCCGCTTGGTCAGTCGCGTCGACCCGCCGGTGGCGGGTGCGGGGGTGCTCGGCGGTTGCTCTCGAAGGGCGTAGGCGATGGCCGCGTCGAAGCCGAGTCCCTGCCCCTTGCGGTGGGCCGCCGCGAATCCTTTGTCCCCGAGTCTCTGTCGAGACTTCTGTTCGCATTCCTGATGGTAGACAAGAAGATCGGAATATATCACCACGGCGCTTCCCACCGACCGCGCCAGCTCTTCTGCGGCTCCCAGCAGAACCGCAGCCCTCGGTTCGTCACGCAGGCCGCAGGCGATCCAGGCCAGCGCCTCGAGACATGAGGCGGCGACACGTGGGCCGTGTACTTGCCGGGTCACCTCCAGCGACTGCTCGATCACTCGGACCGCGCGATCGCCGTCCCCATGCCGCCACAGGGCAATACCCAGGGCCCACAACGAGTGCGACCGATACATTCTCTCGCCGTGCTGCTCCGTGATCGCGAGAACGCGCTCGAGACGTTCGATCGCCCGGTCCGTCGAGCCGCGTAGTCCGTACGCCAACCCCAACGGATACAAGACGGCCACTTCGAGCGTTCGGTCACCACGCTCGCCGAACTCCGCGAGAGCGGTTTCGAGGTGCGAAGACGCACGCGGCAGATCACCGCTGTAGAGGGCATGCATGCCGTCGGCGTAGGCAACGAGAGCGCGCATCATCGGATCGTTCGTGCGCGCGGTGAGAGCCCGCGCCTCAGCCAGGAGCGCGGCTCCGGCAGGGAGATCACCCTGCACGTTGGCCATCATGCCGGCGCGTTGAAGAGCCCTGACCCACTCGACGGTCGGTGGCCCGCTCTGGCGGGCGAGCAACTGGCCGAACCAGCGACGCCCCTCGTTGTAGAGGCCCTGGGAGCCCCAGAACAAGAACAGCGCAGCAGCGGTGCGCAGACCGGCGACGGGATCGTCGTCGACGCCGAATTCGAGGGCCTCCCTCAGATTCGGCTGTTCCCGCTTCAGCCGGGCAATCCAGTCGAGTTGGCGGGCGCTGATCCATTCAGCCTCCGCGGCCAGCGCCAACTCCTCGTACCAGTCCCGGTGCCTGCGGCGCATGGGCAGGGATTCGCCGGTCTGCTCGAGTTTCTCGTAACCGTATTCGCGGAGAGTCTCGAGCATCCGAAAGAGCACCACCGACCCGGATTCCTCCCGGATGAGGATCGACTTCTCCACCAATGACGTCAGCGTGTCCAGCAACTCGCCCGCGGCTAGACCCTCGCCACACACCTGCTCCGCGGCATCGAGTTCGAAGCACCCCGCGAACACCGCCACCCGACCCCATATCAGTTGTTCGCTCGCGGTGCACAGCTCGAAGCTCCAGTCGATACACAACCGCAGCGTCTGCTGCCGCGTCGGCGCACCCCGGTTGCCGCGGGTCAGCAAGGTGAAGCGATCGGTCAGCCGCTCGAGGATCTGCTCGGGCGACATCGCCCGCAACCGCGCCGCCGCCAATTCGATCGGCAGCGGCAACCCGTCGAGCCGGAGACAGATCCCCGCCACCGCCGCCGCGTTCTCCTCGGTGAGCGCGAATCCCGGAACCGCGGCAGCGCCGCGTTCGACGAACAACGACACCGCATCGTATCGGGACAACCCCCGCAGGGAGGGCCGCCGCTCCGGATCCGGGACGGCCAGCGGGGGGACCCGCAGCACCGCCTCCCCGCCGATGACCAGGGGTTCACGGCTGGTGGCCAGAATCCGCAGACCCGGGCACACACGCAACAGGGCCTCCGCCAGTTCCGCCACGGCGTCCACCATGTGCTCACAGTTGTCGAGGACCAACAGCACCTCTCGCGGTGCGAGGAACTCGATCAGGACCTCACGCAACGGCCTCGCCGATTGGTCTCGCAACCCCAGTGCGCCGGCCACTGCGTCGACCAGCGACGACTCGTCGCGCAATTCACCCAATCCGACGAGCCGAACACCGTCGGCGTAGTCGCGCTGGACACTTGCCGCCACCCGCATCGCCAGCCGCGTCTTGCCCACACCCCCGATCCCGATCAACGTCACCAGCCGGGACCCGGCCAGCAGGTTCTTCGCCTCGGTGAGCTCATGTCGGCGGCCGACGAAACTGGTCAGTTCCAGGGGAAGACGTCCCGTCGCGCCCAGCGTGGAGGAAACCGCCGACCGAGGTCGGCCGGACTCTGGTTGTGCGTGGTCGGTTGCCGTATCCGGGGCGGTGTGCAGGGCCATCTCATCGACTGGAAAGCCATGATCGAGTTGGAGCCGTCGCAGTTCCTCACCGAAGGCGGCGGCGGTGGCCGGGCGCTGATTCGGGGTCCGGGACATCGCCCGTGCGATCGTGTCGGACACATCGTCGGGGATTCCGTGCTCACGCAGATCGGGCACCTCTTGCGTGGTGATCCGCAGGAACTGCGCGACCACCTGCTCACCGCTGCGGCGTTCGAAGGCGGCGTGGCCGGTGAGGGCGCTGAACAGGGTGGCGCCGAGTCCGTAGACGTCAGCCGGCGGGGTGGGTGGATCACCCCCGAGCACCTCCGGCGCGGTGTAGGCCGGCGATCCCTGCACGGTGCCGGTGGCGGTCTCGAAGCCGCCGGTGATGTGCGCGATGCCGAAATCGGTCAACGCCGGTTCTCCGTAGTCGGTGAGCAGGATGTTCGCCGGTTTGACGTCGCGATGGAGGATGCCGAGCCGGTGCGCCGACTCCACCGCACCCGCGATCTTCACACCGAGGCGCAACGCCTCCTCTACCGGCAGCGGACCGCGGCGGCGGATCCGCACGTCGAGCGAACCCTGCGGGTGGTAGGGCATGACGATGTAGGGAAGGCCGCTTTCGGTGGCACCGACTTGCAGGACGCCCACGATGTTCGGGTGTCCGGTCAGCCGGCCCATCGCCCGCTGCTCCCGGAAGAACCGTGCCCGGTTCTCCTCGTCGAGCTCGACGGTGAGTACCTTCACCGCCACCGTGCGGTCCAGTTCCGCCTGGGTGCAGCGGTAGACGACACCGAAACCGCCGCGCCCGATCTCCTCGGCGTCATCGAAACCAGCCGCGCTCAGCTCCGAGGCCACAACAGGAACGACGTACCGCTGCGTATCGCGCGGATCACCTTCACCCATCGGAACGGTCTACTCACCCCGTCGGCTCGTGGTTCCCGCACACTGGTCCCGACGGCACGACCAGCGCAAAACCAACCGTGAACTCACCTCTCGATCGCGTGCATTCAAGGATATAGCCGCGGAACCTGAGCGTGGCAGCATGTGAGGATCCCCGATTCTGCCGAACCACACCTACCGAAGAACGGTTGTTCGCAGCTCACAGTCCGTCGACAAGCCCCTCGACAACGGTGGCACACGTCTCTGGTCGACCGCCCGATTTCACGAGCACGCTGAGACCGATGACGGAGGCCAGCAGTTGTCGAGCTGCAACGTCGGCGGGCCGGCTTCTGTCGAACTCCCCGGACTCCTGTCCATGCACGATTGCGCGCTTGAAGATGGCTTCGATCCCAGTGAACAGCTCGTTCGCTATGAGGTTCACCTCGTCGTCGACAGTGCCGAGTTCTGCCGCAGCATTGACCATGACGCAACCACGCCGGTGCTCGCCAATCCCGGCAAGAACAGCCATCGCCACCTCGAGGCGAGGCCCCAACGGGCCAGGTGCGGCGAACAGATCGGTGAGGTACTCGAGGCGCATCTCGCTGTAGCGCCGAAGCGCTCGCACGAACAAGGCGTGTTTGCTCCCGAATGTGTTGTACAGGCTGCCTTTGCCGATTCCCATCTCGGCGGCGAGCTCCTGCGGAGTCGTCGCGGCGTATCCCTGTAGCCAGAACAGATCCATCGCCTTGTCAATCGCCACATCCGTCTCAAAGCGCATCGGTCTCGCCACGGAAATAGGTTAACTCGCGATCTTGGTTGACCTCAAGGTCAAGAACTAATAGGGTGGCTCGCAATTGTCTTTGACCTCTAGGTCAAGAACTCACTCCATCGAAATCCGGGGGTCTACACCCCAGTCAGGAAGGCATTTCATTGTCTGCTCAACACTCGATCGCCGCCCTCGAGCCACGCGCGCGGACCCTTTTCCCGCTGAACACGCTCGCGATTCCCTTGGGCCTTGCCGGACTGGCCCAGGCCTGGTCGGTCGCCACGACCGCGCTCGGCACCCCATTCGCGCTCGTCCAGGCGTTCTGGCTGATCGCAGCGCTCGCCTGGATCTCGACAGCCACAGCGCACGCGCACCGCGCCAAGCGCGCCACCCAACGAATCTCGCATCAGCTCACACACTTCGCTCACGGTCCGCTTGCGGCGCTTCTTCCGCTCTCCGCGATGCTGCTGGGAGCACAGCTGCACAGCACGCTTCCACTTGCCGGTACAGCGCTGACCCTGGTCTCCATCACTGCCGCAGCCGCATTCGGCGCTTGGATGATGAGCTTCTGGATGCGCGGAGAGATGGCGCTCGAATCCGTGCACGGCGGCTACTACCTACCCATCAGCGCAGCCGGCCTCGTCGGGGCGTTCGCCACAGCCCGAATCGGTCTCGACTGGCTCGCTATCGGAAGCTTCGCGATCGGCCTGTTCTTCTGGGTGGTGATTTCCATGCTTCTGTTCCTCAGGCTCGCGTTGCGCCCCACCATGCCTGCGCCTCTCGTCCCGACGCTCGCAATCATGATCGCTCCGCCTGCAGTTGGCGCTGCAGCATGGCTCACCATCTCGAACGGGCAACCCGACGCCCTGTCCATTGCGCTCACAGCCATCACGGCATTCATGGTCATGGTCCAGGCGCCCTTGCTGTCGCGCTACCGCGCTCTGCCGTTCTCGCACGGTTTCTGGTCGTTCACTTTCCCCGTGGCGAGTGTCGTTGCGCTCGCGATCACCTGGCTTCACATCGTTCAACCGCTCGCCTGGCAAGCGATCACAACCGGATTACTCGGTGCCGTGACGATCCTCGTGGCGCTGATCGCGACGAAATCCATCCGGTTCATCCACAAGAACTCGCGTCGCTCCACGCAGTGACTGCGTCGGTCATTTCTGGCGACCGAGTGAACTTAGTGCCGCCATCTCGGCGCTTGACAGGTTCTGAACCTCCTCACTATCGTCCTGATATTCCAAATATGGAATTGGGTTCATAGTAATGAACACATTGTCACGCTGAGCGAGCTCGCTGGGAAGGAACGGCAATGATTCTCCTGGGGTATCGCGATCACAACGTCCACGAATTGGTGTGCCACGAGATCGCAAATCGAGCGGGCTACTACGACCGTCTGGGCATCGAAGTGAAAGCGGTGCCCGGCTCGGACCATCCGGAAGCAGCGCTGTCCGCGGGGCTTGGTGGCTCGCTGGTCGAAGCAATTCGGGGACAACGCCGATGGAAAGTTGCGCTCGTCCACACCCTTCACCCGCTGTTCTGGATCTGGACACGAAAGGCGGGGACACGATCGGCTGGTCCGACCGCCCTGGCCAGCCATCCGGAAGGATCGATCGTGTGTGCATTTACTCAGAAGGTCCTGAGTGCCCGCTGGGCAGCGGACGAAGTCCCGTCGGTCCTGCACTTCCCCGCAGGAAGCACGGGCGATCACCAGCGACTGGAGGCACTGAGGTCCGGAGCAGCTGACGCAGCTGTACTCGGCTCCGCTTTCGCCCCCAGCGCCCTGTCACGGTTCGGGCTCACCGACTCGTTGTTCTTCGGCGACGCCCTGAGGTTCCCCACCGCAGGTGTCGCGGTCGACTGTGAGAGAACCAGCCTCGACCACCCGTCGGTAGGAAAGATCGTCGCCGCCCAGACGGCAGCAATCGCGAAGGTAAGGAGCCGAGACCCTGTGGCACTCGATGCCGTGGCGTCGCTGCTGCACGACAGCAGCCGGACAGATGCGCAGCGCTTGCTGGCGGACTACCTGTCCCCTCAGTACGGTCCCGATCCACGCGATGTCCGAGCAGTTGGTGCGGATGCGCTCGAATGGCTGGCGGGCGCACTGCAAACCGGTGCGCACACCGCCACAGACTTCTACGAGGCGGTTCGGTGACTTCTTCACGACGCGAGCAACTGGTCGTACACGCGCTACTCGGGAGCCACGGCACGACGGTCACCGCGCGCAGGCACGAACTGACGATCGACGAAGCCCCGCGATACGGCGGGCACGATTCCGGCGCAAACCCGGTCGAGCACATGCTCGCCGGTCTTGCCGCTGCCTCACTGGTGGTACTTCGGCTGCTCGGCGAGGTCGCGATAGCCGAGTCTGCCACGCTCACAGTGTCCGCGACCTTGAACGTCGACCGCGTGATGGGAACCGACAACGGCGCCGTCATCGAAGTGATTCGCCTGGACTGGCACGTGGCGAACGCCGAGCACGCCGAGCGCTTGCGTGCGGCACTTCCCCACCTTGCGAGTCGTCGACCGGGGCAAGCACTGATCGATGCTGCATCCGTATCCGCGGAAGAGGTGTCCATCCGCGAATTGACGACGGCGGACGGGTAGCCAACGCGATCTCGCGGCTTTGTCAGAGATCGAGAACGAGGTCGGTTTCGGGTTGCGAGCAGCACAAGAGGGTCGTGCCTGGCATCGGGGGCTCCAGAGGGTCTGGGCGGTATCGGACGGTCCCGGAGAGAATCGGCGTCTGGCAGGTGTGGCACACGCCGGTGCGACAGGACCAGCGGGTCTGAACGTCACAGGCTTCGGCGAAATCGAGGACGGTGCTGTACCCATCGCTCCATGGCGCGGTGAGCCCGCTGCGGGTGAAGGTGATGCGAGGCCCGGTGCCGACGGGCCCTGGGGGCTGGTGCGGCGGGGTGTGGGTGGCGTCGGTGAGTCCAGGGTTGATGGCCGCGAGTGCGCCGAACAGCTCGGTGTGGATGTGGTCGGAGTCCACACCGATGTGCATGAGTGCCTCGCGCAACGCGGCCATGAACGTGTTGGGACCGCACAGGTAGGTGGTCGCGTTGGTGGGCAGGGCTAGAGCGGCCAAAGCTTCGCGGTTGAGGCGACCGGCTACGGCCGGTGGATCCAGGACCACCGTCGGGCTCTGGGCGGTGTAGTAGATGTGTTCATGACCTCGATCGAGGCTGGTCAACAACTGGTGCGCTTCGGCCGCGAAGGCGTCTTCGGCGGCTGAATGGGCGGTGCGCAGCCACCAGATGTCGCGCTTGCTGTGTGCTGCGGCGAGTGCATGCAGCATTGCCAGAACGGGGGTCACCCCGACTCCGGCCGAGAGCAGGAGCACGGGCGTGGTGTCGTTGCGGTCTTCGGGTAGGACGAAATCGCCGCGCGGGGAGGCGACGTCGACAGTGTCGCCGACGCGCAATCGCGTGTGGAGATAGGTACTGACGAGTCCGTGGGTCTCGCGTTTGACGCTGATGCGGTACTCGTTGCCCGACGCGGCGGCGGACAATGAATAGTTGCGCACCGGTGGTGGGTCGGCGGCACCGGCGACGCGGAGGGTGAGGTACTGGCCGGGTTTCGGCCGGGTCAGCGGGGCGTCGTCGCGTGATGCCAGGTGGATCGACGCCACGGTTGCGCTCTCGGGAACGATCCGTGACACGCGCAGCGGTCGGAAGCCGGCCCAGCCGTCCGATTCGGCGCCGGCGGGCGGCTCGCCGGCGCGTGTCTGGTGCTCTGCAGCGTCGAGCAGATCGCGAAACGATCCGTGCCAGCCGGGGCTGAGCGCGGGGATGTCGAGCGCATTGCGGAGTTGATCGACGTCTCGGTCGGGCAGGTAGAGCAGTGCGTCGATCGTGGCGACGCTCATGCGGTGTCGGCCGATCCGGGTGCGGATGATTTCGTCGCCGGCCTGCACGTGGCCTTCGGTGATGACCCGGAAGTAGAACCCGGGGCGGTGGTGGGCCACGAGCAGCGCCGGCATCTCGGGTTCCCCCAGGCGCATGCCGACCCGGTAACAGGTGACGCGTGGCTGAGTGATCTCGAACTCGGCGTCACCGATGCGATAGCGGTCACCGATGTGCACCTCGTCGTCGGGTAGGCCGTCGACGGTGAAGTTCTCACCGAACTGGCCGTATTCGAGATCGTCGCGACCGAGATGACTCCGCCAGAAGTCGTAGGACTGACATTGGTAGACGAGCACGGCACGAATTTCTCCGCCGTGACCGTCGAGGTCGCCTTGACCGTCGCCGTCGATGTCGAGCGTGCGGACCATGCGTGGACCGTCGACGGGGTATTTGAAGATGCCCGTGTGGACGGTCCGGCCTTGCCAGGGCACGTCCTTCGGCATACCGACGTTGAGTGACTGTAGGCGTGCCATTGTGCTTGCCCCTTACTGTTTCGCGCGGAACGGGTCGCCGGAGGTGTCCCTCGTTCGCGTCCCGCTCATCGCGATGAGCACCTTCGTCAACGACCACCGACCACCTCGTCCGCATCTGTCATCCGGTCGGCTCAGACGTGTCATGTCGCAGAACATCCTATATTCGACTGTGATCTGCGCCACTCCACGGCCCGATGGGGTGTGCGTCGACAACATTGCGGATCGGTGTGCGCCGGGGAACGAGCACGGTCAGGATTGCACCGACGACGGCCGGAACCGCGAAAGCCGCCAGTTGCCAGTTGGTTCCGGTACCGATCGCGACGAGGACACCACCGTAGGTGGGGCCTACGATCGCTCCGATCCGTCCCACACCCAATGCCATACCCAGTCCGGTGGCACGGCTCGTTGCGGGGTAGTGACTACCGATGAACGTGTTGAGAAGGATCTGGGTGCCCGTCGTGCCGACGCCGGCGAGCATCACCAACAAGTAGACGACGGCCAACGGCGGAGCGGTGGCAACGAGCAGTAATGCGATCGCGGCGCACAGAAAGAATGCCGCGGTGACGGGTTTCATCCCGTAGCGGTCAGCGAGCACGGCGCCGCCGAGGGCGCCGAGGGCGCCTCCGATGTTCAGGGTCAGGAGGAAGGACAGGGACGCGCCCAGTGGGTATCCGGCCGATTTCATCAGCGCGGGTAGCCAGGTCGCCACGCCGAACAACACCAGCAAACAGAGAAGCGTCATGCACCAGAACAGGAGGGTCGTGAAGGTGCGGTCGGTGCCGAAGAGCGCGCGTAATCCACGTTCTCGGCTGGGCGCGGTGGATATCGGGGCGGCAGTGTGTGCGAGGCGATACCGGTCGGCAACCGCAGCCGCGGCGGCATGCTCTCCACGGGAAGCCAGGTAGGCGGGTGATTCCGGGAGGAACGCGAGCATCAGGGGCAAGAACATCAGGGCCGGCACCATACCGGCGAGAAACATCGATCGGAAACCGTGTGTGGGCACCAGCCACAGGGAAAGCACTCCGGCGAGTATGCCGCCGATGCAGGTGCCGACGAACCCCATGGCCACGGAACGGGCCCGGGCACGAGGTTCGGCGAATTCGATCAGAGTGGCGGCGGCTGTGGGCATGAGGACACCGGCGCCGAGTCCGACGGCGAAGCGTCCCGCCCCGAACAACTCGGGCGTCGGTGCGATCGCGCACGCACCCATGGCCGTCGAGAACATGACGACGGCGGCGAGGAGGGTGCGGCGTCGTCCCCACCGATCGGCAACCGCCGCGGCAAGAAGGGCGCCGACCAGCATGCCGATGCCGGTCAGCGAGCCCAGCATCCCGACGTCGGTGGCGTCGAGGTCCCAGGGGGTGTATGCGAGCAGTGACGGAACCACTGTTCCGTACATGAGTAGGTCGTAACCCTCGAGGATGAGGGCAATCAGGCAGAGCCCGACAACGGGGGCGGTGGGTGAGATACGGGCACGCATCGGTTTCTCCGCTCGGAGGGTAGCCCAGACCAACGACCGCGGTGACCTGCGGAAGAAGTCAGGTCACTGCGGCGCGAGGTCCGGAATAGCGAGTTGTGGTCGTCTGACTAAGCCCAGATGCACCGATCAACTGATGAGGTCGGTGTGAATGTGGTGTGCGGCAGCGTGTGGGGTGCGGGCATCGGTGATCGTCCGACCTCTCGTG
>NZ_JBHWUE010000119.1:0-26208 GCF_042738615.1 Rhodococcus sp. NPDC059968 | reverse complement strand
CACGCAGGTCGGACGATCACCCACGCCCGTAACCAACTCGCTGACGCACAACGAAACTCACCACGGACACATCAGTCGATCGGTGGATTTAGGCTTACCCGGCTCCGCGCCGACGGGGCCGAGATCACAATCTCTTCCGTCGCTCGCACCGCGGGAGTCGACCGCTCGTTCCTCTATCGCCACCACGATCTCCGAGCCCAGATCCTGACAGTCGCCGCCGAACCTGAGCCGCCACCGTCGAGCACCCGCACCAGCTATCGGTCACTTCTGGCCGATGTAGCCAACCTGCGGGCACAAAACGAACGACTACGGCAGCAGAACACGAAACTCGCCGACAGACTCTCCGAGGTTCTCGGCGAACAGGTCCTCCACGACGCCGGTCTCACCGGACACGACGAAATCGGCACCCTCCGAGAGCGGACCGCCGAACTCGAACAGCAGCTCCTCGACAGGCAACACGAGCTCCAGGACCGCGACGACGAACTCGCAGCCGCCCGCGCCGCCAACCGAGACCTGATGGCAACCCTCAACAGCCGACCACAACCACCACGTGCCCAACACCTGTAGTGCACACCATCAGGCTTTTGACCAGCGCAAATAGCATTTGTTAACAAAAGTTCCCGAGAGAAGCCTTGACCTGCGGCGAGGAATTTTGAGTGGCGAACCGAATGCTGGTCAAGATTGGTGGGGAGCTCTGGGATCGGGTGACTTCGCCATTGGATCTTGCTCGTTTTCTCGGGCGTTGGGATCCCAGGAACGAGGGCGATGGCGTCGGGGTATTTCGTTGCGCGTGTGGGCATCGTGGTCAGTGCCGCCCCACTTCCCCCAGCAATTACATACCGAGCAAACTGTAGTGGCAAAGACATGGGAACGCGCAAGATTCACTGACAAAAAGGACGATCAACTGTCACAGGACAACTGTGTCAAGTCTCCACAGGACACCACAACCACCACCACTGTAGGTTCCACTGCTCGGTGTCACTTCTCTGTGCCTCCGACCTGCGGGTTCTCAACATCGTGTCGGTGCCAGATTCTCACGAACTTGTCGGAATCCTCAGCCCGGCGGCTATCCCTTGGCAGATACCGGAGTGTGCGCATGTTCGTTCGGATCGCCGCACCAGGTATGTACCGATTCCAGCTGGTCATGGCGTCGCACGAGTCGCATTAGGGCTTTGTCCCAGATTTCGCTCGAAACTGCGCGATTTCATGAGTTACAACTGGAATCCACGCATTGTGATCGGATTCCGGAACTTGTAGGTCCGGTCCAGCCCGCTGCGGATCGGCAATTTCTATCGGCGCAGTGTGTGGGAGGGCGGTTCGCCGAACTTTTGCTGGTAGAACCGGGCGAACCGGCCGAGGTGGTTGAAACCCCATCGGTAGGCGATGTCGCTGACGGTGGCCGTGTCGTCGGTCGCGGCCAGCAGGTCGGACCGCACGCGTTCGAGGCGGACACTGCGCACGTACACCGAGGGGCTCATGTCGTATCGGTCCCGGAAGAGCTTTTGCAGTTGGCGTGCCCCCACACCGGATACGCGGGCCAGGTCGCTGATGGTGTGCTGGGCGCCGGGGGTGTTCTCGATGAGTTCGACGACCTTCTGCAATGCCCTCGGATTCTCCGGGGTGTCGTCGGCGTGGAGTGCTTCGGTCAGGGAATTGCTCTGGTTGAGCAGCAGCCCGGTGATGAGGGCGCGTTCGAGGAGGTCGACCTGGGCGGCGAGGACGCGGCTGGGGACCGGGCCGGGGTCGTTGATGGTGTCGACGAGAATCTGCAGTGTCGACCACCACCGGCGTCCCGGGGGTGTGGTCAGGTCGAGACCGATGTCGAACTTCACTCGCCGATCGAGGGGCCGCCCCAGGATGTGGGTGAGTTCGGTTTCGAGTGTGCCGCGGTCGATCTTGATGCAGATCTGGGTGGCGTCGGCGTTCCACGAGGGCAGGATGGTGTGCTCATTCGGGGTGAAGACGGCGGCATGTCCCGGGGTAGCGATGGTCTGCTGCGCACCGCATCGGGAATCCACGGCCCCGGACAGGGGGATGTTGATGTGGTAGCCGCCGACATCGCCGGGGTCGATGAGTACCTCGGCGCCGAAGTGCACGATTCCCAGGGTGAGGTGGCTCAGTTGCACGGCGGAGAGCCGGGCGTGCGTCAGGTGTGTGTGCGGCCTGACCAGTTCGAGGCGAGCGGGGTAGAACACGCTGTTGACGCCGGCACGGTAGACGTCGAGATCGTCCGATCGGTACACCGTGCCGCCCGGCAGTTCGACCGGGAAGACCGGCGCCGTGTCCGGTGGGTCCTGGGGATCGATCACACCCATTACGTCCTTTAACTTTTCGGGCACCCTCGGGCGCCGGGTTCCGAACGCGTCCGCGTCGGCACTTGGGGTGCAGGTTCGCAAAGCGGCCAGGCCCTCTCCGAAAGGGGATTTCCGGCCGCCGCATGCACCTTTACCGTCGGATTTAGCACGACAGAGTGACCTACGCAACAGACCCGCTTGCGTGGTGTTGCGAGCCACCCCACCGAGGAGCACTCACATGACTACCGCACCTGGCCGTGAGCCGACCGTATCTGCCGGCATCGACCCGAAGAATTTCCGGGATCTGATGTCCCGGGTCTGCGCACCGGTGACGATCGTGACCACGGCCGACGACGACGGCCCCCATGGAGCTACTGCCAGCTCGTTCGCCGCCCTGTCGCAGGACCCGCCGCTGATCACGGTCGCCTTCGATCGTCGATCCGCGCTATTGCAGCGCATCCGGTCCAGTGGCCGCTTCGGGATCAACCTGCTCGGGCACGGACAGGACGATCTTGCGATGGCGTTCGCCAGCCGCGGTGCCGGCGCGGAGCGCTTCAACAGCACTTCCTGGCATCACGACACCGGCCTGCCGCGCATCGATGGCGCCGCCGGCTGGGTCGCCTGCGAGTTGTACGACACCGTCGAGGGTGGTGACCATCTGCTGCTGTTCGGCCTGGTCACCAGGGTGAGCAAGGCGGAGTTGCCTCCGCTGGTGTACGCACACCGCACCTTCGGCACCCATTCCCGCTACGCCGAACGTCCCCGCCGACCCATCATCGATCAGATTGCCGCCTGCGCGTCGAGCTGAATCCACCCCTCCCTGCCTACATCCACCCTCATTTTCTGAAAGGTTCCATCATGACAACCGTCACCGAACGCGCCACCTCTTCGAGCGCCTCTGTCCCCACCGCCGCCGACCTCGTCGGCCGTGTCCGCGAGATCGCGCCCATCTTGACGAAGAATGCGGCCGAGGGTGAGAGCAACCGCCGCGTCGTCGAGGAATCGATCCAGGCGATGACCGATGCCGGGCTGTTCAAGCTCGCGGTGCCGAAGCGGTACGGCGGCTATGAGACGTCGATGCGCACCATGCTCGATGTCTCTGCCGCCGTTGCCGAATCAGACGGGGGCACCGCGTGGGTGCTGACGCTGACCAATGTCTGTGCATGGCTGACCGGGTTGTTCCCGACCCGTGCTCAGGACGAGGTGTTCGGCGCGGACCCGGACGCGAAGGTGTCCGGTGTCCTGACACCGACGTCGGAGACCACCCGGGTCGACGGTGGCTACCGGGTCACCGGCCGCTGGTACTACAACTCGGGATCCTGGCATGCCACCTGGGCGGTTCTGGGGATCCCGATCACCAACGATGCCGGTGAGGTCATCGATCAGGGGCTCGCTCTCATCCCGACGAGCGAGATGCAGCTCGAGGACACGTGGTTCGTCGCCGGCATGAAATCCTCCGGCAGCAATTGCCTGGTGGCGACGGATGTGTTCGTGCCCGACCACCGCGTGATGGCGGTACCGCCGGCGATCGAGGGAACGTACCCGTCGGAGAATCTGGCCGACGAGCCCTTCTACCGTTCCGCATTCGTCCCGATTCTTGCGCTCGTCCTGGTCGGGCCCCAGCTCGGTTTGGGGCGAGCCGCCCTACAGCTTGTGCAGGCCAAGGCGAACAAGCCGATCGCCTACACCTACTTCACTGCGCAGTCCGACTCGGTCGCCTTCCAGCTGCAAGTCGCCGAGGCCGCGATGCTGATCGACACTGCCCATCTGCACGCGTACCGCGCGGCGGACGACATCGACACCGCGGCGGCAACCGGCACCTACCCGGACTTCGCGCAACGCGCCCGACTGCGCGCCGATACCGGTCTCGTCGCCGAGAACATCGTCAAGGCCATCAACATCCTGCTCAGTGCGCACGGCGCCGGCAGCTTCGCCGACGTCAATCCCCTCCAGCGGATCTGGCGTGACTCCTCCACCGCTGCCCGCCATGCCGTCGTCGCCCCGGCGGTGGCGTTCGAGTCGTACGGGAAGGCGCTTCTCGGTGTCGAGGAACGGATCACACCGCTGATCTGAGTGCGCGGAGCAACCCTTCGTCCACCGCTGTGGCACGGCCAAAAGGCCTTCTGCTCAGCACTATTCACACTTTTTGTAGGAGAACAGTTTCATGCGTATCGCCAACATCGACAACCGTGCCGCCGTCGTGATCGGGGAAACCGGCGACGAGCGGGCGGTGGATCTCGCCCACGCCTCCCGCGGCCGGTTCGGCCCCGAACTGCCCGCCGTCTACCAGGCGTGGGACGCCGTCACCGGATGGGTGGCGGAACAGGACCTCTCGACTCTGGCCGACGACAGCTTCGCGATCGACCGCACCCTGCTGGGTGCACCGTCGCCGGCTCCGCGTCAGGTGTTCGCGGTCGGCCTGAACTACCACGCCCACGCCGCCGAATCCGGCTTCGAATCCCCCACCCACCTGCCACCGGTGTTCACCAAGTACGCGTCCAGCTTCACCGGCCCCGACACCGACGTCGCGATTCCCGCCGGCGGCAACGTCGACTGGGAGATCGAACTCGTCGCCGTCATCGGCCGCGAAACCAGCAACATCGACGAAGCCGACGCCTGGGCGCACGTCGCCGGCCTCACCGCCGGCCAGGACATCTCCGAACGCATCACCCAGACCCGCAGTCCCGCACCACAATTCGGGCTCGGGAAATCGTTCGCCGGGTTCTCCCCGCAAGGCCCGTGGCTGGTGACCCCGGACGAGTTCACCAATCCCGACGACCTCGAACTCGGCTGCACCATCGACGGCGAACAAGTGCAGAAAGGCCGCACCCGGGACCTGATCTTCCCGGTCTCCACGCTGATCGCCACCCTCTCCCGCAATGTGACCCTCTACCCCGGCGATGTCATCTTCACCGGCACCCCCGCCGGCGTCGGCGTCGGCCGCGAACCGCAGCGGTTCCTGCAGGCCGGCGAAAAACTCGACAGCTGGATCGACGGCATCGGTCAGCTGCACCAGCATTTCGTCATCGACCCCGACGCGAAGTAGGGACGAACCATGGCACTGCACGGACTGGGCAAGGTCACCGTCGGCGTCCCCAACGTCGACGACACCATCGCCTACTACACCGAATTCGGACTCGAACACCGCGGGAACGGGGTGTTCGCCACCCGCAACGGCGGCGACCAACTCGAAATCGTCCACGCGCCCACGCGGCGGCTGGTCGAATTGACCGTCGCCGCCGACGACCCCGACGACATCGCCGCCATCACCAGGCGTTTGCACGGGCTCGGCTTGGCACTCGACGAGGACGGCACGTCCGTCCGCACCGTCGAACCGATCACCGGCACCCTGGTGCGGGTGCAGGTCCGGCCCCGGATCGTCATCGAACCTGCCGTCGCGGCCACCCCCTACAACGGTCCCGGGCGCATCGACCGCTGGGGACGGGCCCCGTTCCTCACCCGCCCCGAACCGGTTCGCCCCCGCAAACTCGGACACGCGGTAATCGGGTCCACCGACCTCGAAACCACAAAGAAATTCTTCACCGACGGTCTCGGCTTCAACGTCAGCGACTACATGGGCGACAAGGCGGCATTCCTGCGGTGCTCCGTCGAGCACCACAACGTCCTCGTCATGGCCGCACCGGTGAACTTCATGCACCACACCAGCTGGCAGGTCGACGACATCGACGAGGTCGGCCGCGGCGCCCACACGATGCTCGAGAACAACCCCGAACGCCACATCTGGGGACTCGGCCGGCACTACGCCGGCGCGAACTTCTTCTGGTACCTCAAAGACCCGGCCGGGAACTTCTCCGAGTACTACTCCGACATGGACACCGTCCCCGAGGACGAACTCTGGTCACCGGAAGTGCTGCACGGACTCCAAGGGCTCTACGCCTGGGGACCACCCCCGCCGCCGTCGTTCCTCGAACCCGACGACCTCGCCGCCCTGATGACCGGAGCACACTCCACCACAGGGTGACTCCCTTCCGGAAACCGGAAGACACAACATCCTCCCGCTGACGGGCCGAACCACCTCAGCCCGCCACGATCAGGTCCATGCTGCGACCGGAGCGCCTCTTCACCAGCAGACATGGACCAAGCCGGGGCGGCTCGGGCGTTGTTGGTCGATGCCCGAGCCGTGCCCGTCACCATGGTCCCAGTACGACACGAGAGACAGTGATGACCCGCGTAGCGAATCTTCGATCGGTCCACAGCGACACCTGGTCGTGGCGACTGCGCGCACTGTGCCGTTCGATGGACCCATACCTGTTCTTCGCCCGGAGGACGAGCCGAAAGGCCCCCGGGTGCGACGCGAGCGGGAGGCCAAACGTATCTGCAGCCAATGCCCGGTTGTCGACCAGTGCCGAACCTATGCACTCTCGGCCGGCGAGCGGTACGGGGTTTGGGGTGGAACCTCCGAAGACGACCGACGCCAAGCCGCATTCACCGCCACCAGCCCTACCCAGAACACGGCCTAAGGAGCCCCATCATGGCCATCGGCCACGTTGTCACCTTCACCTTCACCCCGACCGCATCCGGCGAGACAGTCACCGCGATCGGGGAGGCCCTCGATGCGTTGTCGGCCGCATCAACCGGCGTCGAATCATATCTACACGGCTGCGACCTACAAGTTCGTCCTGGAAATGCCGACTACGCCGTCTCAGCGGTATTCCGCGACCGGGACGCTCTCGCGGCGTACATGTCCTCGCCCGAGCACCAGCGCATTATCACCGAACTCATCCATCCCCACCTGCAGAGTAAGAGTTCGGTCCAATTCCTCGTCCCCTCCCGCTGATCCAACGACACCGCCAGGTGTCCCGTAGAGGTGGTCCGGTGACCACCCTTTCCGCAACGGGGCGTTGAGTGGAACTGGTCGGCTTCAGGTCTGGTGCCGTGTTCTATGGTCCGGCGTCCCGGTGGGAGCCGAGGGTGACGAGGGCGTCGATGCCGAGTTTGTCGGCGGCGAGGTCGCAGAACGTTTCGAAGCGGGTCGTCGCGGCGGTCCTGTCGGTCGGGTCGTCGCTGTCGGTGGCCTCGGCCAACGCGGTCAGATACCGCTGGGCCGTGCACAGGTTGTCGTCGGCATCGATCGCAGCGGCGTCGCGGAGGTCGTGCCGGCAGAACGGACGCACCTTCCGGTCGGCACTGTCGCGCGGGCACCGTTGGGGACAGTGCCACGGCGGCCCGTGGCTGCCCAGCCAGGTGGTGTCGGAGAAGGGCACTTGCCCGCAACCGGGACATCGGGTCTGCAACCGCAGGCGGTGCCGGAGGCAGATCGGAAGCAGCGGGTGTGCCCATTCCCTCTGCCAGATGCAGTCCGACTCGGCCAGACACCGTGGACAGAACCGGGACCCACTGAAACGGGGCCGGATCCCGCGGCGGTGCGCGAGGTAACGGCCGAGCGAGGCCTCGACCGGCCGACCACACAATGCCGGCGACAACGCCCGCGGCGGAAGGCCGAGACACCAGGTGATCTCCCGCGAGCACTCGACGACCTGGTCCAGAACACGGTCGACAGTGGCGGGCCGGGGCGTGAAACCGAACTCCCGCAACAACTGCGCCGGCGACAGCTGGTACCGGGCGGCGAAATGCATCAACCATCCGGGGATGGTCTCGCCGGGGCGGATCGGGACGGTGATCGGCCAACGGTCGATGTCGTAGCCGCCGGGGATCGGCCGCAACCGCGCCTCAGGCGGCGCGATGGGGACTGAGGCGTCAGGCCGTGCGGGCGGCAATTTCACCGGCATTGTCGATCGTGGTCGCGGCGATCAACTCCGAGGTGACCGTCTCGGTCCCGGAGGCGATCGCCAGGTAGCAGACCCGGTCGATGAGATTGGTCAGCGACGCGATCCGGCCCTGGGTGCGCCGATGCAACACTTTCGCGTGCTCGACGAGCATCCCGTCCCGGGCGTCGGCCAGTTTGATATGCCCCTCCAACGTCCGGAGCAGGCTGATCCAACTCCGCAGCCCCGGATCGGTATCGACCGAGAACGGGGCGACCGGGCAGCGGGTGGCACGGCGGCTGGTCTGCGCGTAGGCGGCCTGTTCCCCGAGCTGTCCCTCGTCGAAGAACCGTTTCTCGGTGAGCTGCACCCCGACGTAGACGAACGTCGCCGCCATCTCGTTGGCCAGGCCCTTGAGATGGTTGGACACCTCGATTCCGTTGCGGTGTTTGAAGTCCACGAAGTGCAGATCATCGAGCACGACCAGCCGGGTCTCGCAGCTGGTGACACAGTCGACGGCCAACGCCCCCAGTTTGGAGGTCGACGCCCGGTCGACGGCGGGGTGGCCATAGAACCGCAGGATCTGCTGGTTCAGACCCTTCAACGTGATGCCGGCACTGAGCGGGACGAACGCCACCGGCAACCGCTGATGCCCGCCCTCGGTGACCGGGCCCTCCCGGCGGTAGACGCGGCGGTGGAAGTCGCGGGCGTACCGGGTGGCGATGGTCGTCTTCCCGAGACCGGGTTCGGCGTCGATCACCACCGACCCGCGCAGCTTGTCCCCGTCCCGCCGCCCGGAGGCCATGACCTGGTCGATGACCGAGTACGCGGCGGTCAGCTGACTGGTCTTGATCGTCGGCAGGTTCGCGTTCCACACCATCCGAGCCTCGTTGTAGTCCTCCCGTTCCTCGTCGCTGAGTGCGTCCATCCGGGTGCGGGTGAGCACGTCGAACGACTCGCGCGGAGCGGAATGAACGAACGCGTCCCAGCCCTGTTTGCGGGAGAGTTGATAGCGGGCGGTGCCATTGTCCGCCAACCACTTCGCCCATCGGCTCACTCGTCGAACACCCCGAATGCCTCCTCGTCCGGCCGCTGCGCGTAGTACTGCTCGAACACATCGAGGTCGTCGGGAACCTCAAGCGGACTCGCCGAGCGTTGCGCCAGGTGCTCGAGCAGATCGATGACCCCGGGCACGGACGCGTCCTCCCGCCCCGATTCACCGCCCGGTGCGGCACCGGACGCGCTGTCGCCGTCGAGGGAGGGCCGCTGTGCGCTGAGCCGCCTCGCCAGGCTGCGGTCGCGGCGGGTCTCGACTTCCTGACGGCTCCACGCGATCAGCAGGTCCTGCACGGCGCGGTGCGGATCGAGGTGGCGATGCTCGCGGACGCTGACTCGTTTGGCGTAGTCGACGGCATCGGCGCTGAACGGCTGATGCAGGCACGCCCCGTGTTCCCACACCAGCCGGTGCCACTGCCGGGTGTCCGGGTCCTGGAAGTACGCGTGCCGGACGTCGTGGGAGTCGACGAAGATCGGCCACTTACCGGCGTGCACACCCCCGTACGGGGAGCGGGTGCCGCGGTACAGATTCAGCCCGGCACCGTCGTAGCGCAGCCCGTCGACCTCCACCCCGTAGTGGTGGATCATCCGCCACCGCACCTCGAGGAACTCGTACGCCAGGTCCGGGCTGCTCGGTAACAGCAGGCCACCGGATTTCGCGACACCGATTTCGAACATCTCGGCCGGGCAGAACTCGGCCCGCGGGATCTCCGGCACACACAATCCGTCGTGCTGGGTGCGGTGATACACCGACCCGACCCATTCGCGGATGATCTGCTCGAGTTCGCTGACGTAGTAGAACGCCTTGTCCTCGACGTCCTTTCCGCGGGAGTACACATCGGGGCCCTTGTAGGCGGGCAGGTGCTGGAGCAGCGATTCACGCAGCGTGCGGAAGAATCTCTCGACCGTCGGTTTGTCGGTCGGCTTGTGCGGGATCGCCGGCTGAACGGTGATCCCGAGCCGGGCGCATACCCCGATCACGTGATCGGACAGGTACTGCTTGCCGTGATCGACCACGATCGCCTCCGGCAGACACGCCGGCAGGTCGCCGACCCGCTGCTGGGAGAGGCCGTCGGGTTCCTCGGTGCCGACGAGCAGATTCCGCGGAACCCCGTGATACGGCCACCCGTCGTCGTCACGGTTGCGGTCGGCACTCACGCATTGGAAGAGCACGTTCGCCACATCCCGTGATTCCGTCGACACCGGGGACAGCCGCAATCCGAGCACGCAGCGGGTGAACAGGTCCATCGCCACCGTCAGCTCCACCCCGACCCACCGCATCGTGATCGGCTCCATCGCAAACACATCCAACGGCGTGGTGTCCAGCACCACGTACTCGCCGGGACGAGTGGCACGGAGCCGACCGAACACACCCGTGGGGCGGTCGGCCACCGAGCGGCGACCTTTGGCGCTGCCGAACGCATACCGCCCCTTCGACAGTGTCTTCAACCGGGTGTATGCGGTGCTCCGGCTCGGCAGGGGAACTACGCCCGGCCCGAACTCGATCTCCAGCTCACGGGCAACGGCGTCGATGATCACCCGCATCGTCGGGGTGGAGGCCTCGACATACCCGTCCAACACCCGCACACATGCCGCATCCCACCGCGTATCCACGCTCGCGGCATACCTGCTGCGGACACGGGTATCGGCCAAACCGGCGACTCCGGCCGCTCGGTAGCCGGCGATCCAGCGCTGGAGTGTGCGCACCGACACCTGCAGCTCATCAGCTTTGGCGGCCAGACTCGACTTGAGCGTTGCATCATCCGACTGTGCTCCAGAGAGCAGGCTGCGCACATGTTCCGCCCGCACTTCCAATTCTCGTCGCTGCGCTGCAGTCAACGAGGTCAGCACCACCGCTGCCGGATCAGGACCGTCGACCGGGGCGGCGGCAATAGCAATACCCCGACCAGCGAGCTCAGCGACCGCAACCCGCTGCAGCGCCTCCCCGGACCGGAGGGTCACTTCACACCCGTGCAGCGTGACGACCTCCCATGAGGTGCCGTCGAACCAGATCCGAGCGCCGGGACGTAGCTCGATAATGTCCGTCATGGCGATCCCTCCGCACAGGTCAGCACCGAGTTTCCGGACAACGGCACCGACAGATCCACCGACCACATCCCGGACCACAACTTCGCGAGCACAGCGATGCGGGCCCGCGGACTATTCACTGTTGTGACCACCTCGTCGATCGTCATTCCGGTCACGGCGACCGCCTCGACGTTCGCCACGGTCTCGGCGTCGATAGAGCCCATTCTGCGCGCGGCACCAATGGTCCGGATATTCGACAGAATCACTGGGTCCGACCCAGTCCACACTTCGTACGACCACCCTCGGGCTCCGCACACCTGTCCGGTCCACGAGAACACCTGCGCCACTTCATCGCGACGGGCGAACTGTTCCGGTTTGACGTCGACCACCGTGAACCTGCCATCGGCATGCTCAAGCAGTAGGTCTGGAACATGCCGACGCAGTCGCTTCCCATCCAATCCGCACAGCCACATCGGCTGCGCAGCGATCCGAACCACCGGCGCCGCGAAGTCCGCGACCCACAGTCGATCCAGCTCGAGACGACTCTCGTACGGCACGTGGCCATGATTGGTGGCTGACCAGAACATTCCCGCATAGTGGCGCCGCCGATGATGACTCCGCACTCGTCGAACCGGCAATCCGTGAACGACGTGATGCGGATCTACGGCAGCGATCGTTGTCGCGACAGGACCGCCGTCGTCCTGCACGTACCTGACCTCGACCTCGCTGGTCCTGGGCACATATCCAGTGTTGTCCCGAGTGACACGAAACCTGGAAAGTGACACGCGAGTGACATGAAATTTGGAAAGTGACACCGCTTCTTTTCATGGTTGAGATCTGTCTCATCTGCCCTGTCTGTGTTGCACCGAGTGATTGCGGTGTCGTAGTGCTCGTGTATCTATTTCCTCCGTCGTCTCGGAGGAGGACTGGATGTTCCTGTCGTTCGTGAATCCGTCGTTGGTTCGGACGTACCTGGACGGCCATGGTGTGGACTCGGCCGGCGTGGTTCGGCTGCTCGAGTATCGAGCGATCCCGGCCGGGACACCGGTGTTCCTGGACGAGTTGACGATGCTGCCGGTCGAGCCGTTGTGCTCATGGTTCCGGCATCTGGTCTACGAGGAGAAGGACGCCAAGACGCTGCACGAGTATGCCTACATCGTGCGGCGGTTCGTCCACTTCCTTGAGTCCCGTGGCCGCGGCCTGCTCGAAGCGACCGAGTCGGACTTCAGGGCGTACCGCGTGCTGCGCACACAGGTGCAGGACAAGCCGGTCGGCGATGCGACATGGGGAAAGGAGGCCCAGTTGCTCAACCAGCTCTACCGATGGCTGGTCGAGCACGGCCACCTGCGTCACCGACCGCTGCGGATGACCCACAAGGGGCGAAATCCGCTGGCGCCCCGACTGCGGCGGGGCATGGACATCCGCCACATGACCTTGGCGCAATACCGTTACTTCCGCGACGTCGGCTTGGCTGGGCAGCTGCCGGACTCACAGGCCAGCACGGTGTTCCGTGGTCGAGCGCCGCTCCGTAGTCGGGCCGCCGCCGACTTGGCGTTGTGCACCGGGATGCGTCCGCAGGAGTGGTCGACGGTGTTGCTGCCCGAGCTCGGTGTCGAGCGGCGGCGACCGGGCGAATCGGTGCAGTTCCCGGTGCAGGCCTGCGCGAAGTATGGCAAGTACCGCGAGATCTACGTGCCGACCGGAGCGTTGGACGCCGTGGACACCTTTCTGCTGGTGGAGCGTCCGGAACTGGTCGCCGCCTCGTCGAAAGCCTTGGCGCGTCGACGCCGGGAGTTGTTCGTCGTCGACCACATCGATCACGAGGCCGGGACGCTGCGCGGTGTCCTGGACGGTCGGCGCCGGACCTTCGCGATGTCCGCGATGGGGCCGGAACTGCGGCGAATCACCGTGCGGGAGAATGAAGATGGTGTCGAGCCGCTGGCGGTGTTCGTCGGCCACGGCGGTCAGATGCTCGGGCCGTCATCCTGGTATCGGATCCGCTGCGACGCGTGGGCGCGGATGCGTGTTCATGCCGATGCTCCCGGTGC
Organism: Rhodococcus sp. NPDC059968; assembly: GCF_042738615.1. Classification (NCBI taxonomy): domain Bacteria; kingdom Bacillati; phylum Actinomycetota; class Actinomycetes; order Mycobacteriales; family Nocardiaceae; genus Rhodococcus; species Rhodococcus sp. NPDC059968. The sequence continues at coordinate 13,056 of NZ_JBHWUE010000119.1, read as the reverse complement.
ACCGTTGCTGCCTCGGCGGCGGTGGAGATGGCACGACACCAGGCACACTTTCGCGTTGCAGCTGCTGTCCTATCTGGAACAGCAGATGGACGGCGACGAACCGGACGCGGTGGCGCGGCGTCGACGCCACATGTCCTACCTGGGTGGTCACATCAAGCACAACCCGTTGTTGATCGTCAGCCGGAGACTTGGACATTCAAGCCCGGCAACGACGTACGCATATCTGGAATACAGCGACGATCCGATGAACGCGGTGGACGCCGCGTTCTCCGAGTGGACGGTGCAGGAAGGCGACACCTACGCCGATATCGCCCGCCACTTGCTCGTCGAGGGTGGTGAGCGCTGATGCCTCGCCGGGGAGACCACCAACACGACTTCGCTCCGATCTACGAGCTGGAGGCTCCGGTCGACCGGATCGGCATCCGTTCGGTGCGGGCACCGGACCGGACCGGCATACCGCGGGAGGTCACGTTCAGCCCCCACGAGTTTCGGTGCGCCGCGTTGGCCGGGGAGCTGGCCGACGAGTGGGTCGACTACGCCGAGATCAGCAGGATCTCGGGCGCGTCGGCTGGCGCCTGCCGGCAAGCGATACGCAATTTCTGCAAGAAGGTCGACTTCCTGCTCGCCGAGGACGCGCGCGAGGCCAGCCTGGCCAAACAGCACCCCGATATCGCGGCCGTGTTGGCCGAGTGGGAACGAGCACTTCCCGCCGACTACCGGGCGGGCTCGACGACGCCGTCCACCCTGGCAGCGATGGTGCGGGCACTGATCGCCCGACGCGCACAACACGATCAGCGACCGGTGGCCCCGCATCTGCGTCGTCTGGTCGACGGCGAGGTCGGGGTGGCTGCGGGCAGCACGCAGGAAGTCGACGAGTTCTCCCGCAAGGACAAACGCGCCGTCGTCCGCGCGGCGTGGGCCTGGGCGAATCAACTGGACTCCCGCCTTTCCGACGGATGGGTGTCGGCCGCCCAGGGCCGCCACCCGGCCGAGCACGGTTGGACCGACGTCGCCAATCTGCTCTGGGGCCTGGCCCATCGACAGGTCAGCCCGCTCGACATTCGCGACAACCTTCCGGTGATCCATCGGTGGCCACCTGAGCTGCGGGCCTGCATCGAACGCCCCGACCGGCCCGTCTTTCCGGCGCGGGCGAAGGGGATGCTCGTGCGATGGCTGGTGCGTCGGCTCTATCCCGGTCATCTCGACCTGCATGCCTACCGTGTGTTGCTCGTGGCGGCCACGGGGCACGCACCCGAAGAGGTCACCGCCTTGACCGGGGAGGATGTCGAGTTCCTGCCCTCGGGCGTTCGATTGACCCTGACCAAGCAGCGGGCTCAGAAGGTGCGGCACCGCACCTTCGGCACCGAGACCGTTCCGGAAACGACGGTCCGCGAGCCGGTCGACTTCACCGACCGGCCGCACCGCGAAGTCGGTGCGATCATCCGGCGTCTCATGCACGTCACCGAGCAGCTCCGGCTACGAGCACCGGACGAGGGACGACTGTTCCTGGCGGCCTCGGTCACGGCTGGCTACGAGCTGCGCATCGCGCGATGGGACTACAACCTTCCCCGGTCCCGCTTCGTGAACTGGCTGGCCGCCGCGGACGTGACAGTCGACGGGGCGCCCGACATTCGCCGACTGCGTAAATCCACGAAGGTGGAGAAGGCGATCGCCTTCGGTGGCCGCATCGCCGACACGGCCAACGATCACCACGAGGAGGTGTTCCGAGGCCACTACGCGCAGGGCACGACCCTGCGCGTGATGTCCGGCCAGGTGATCGCCACCGCCCAGGACCACTGGTTCGCCAAGGCGTTGGAGGGACCGACCGTGCTGACCACCTCCACCGACGTGCTCGATGCCCCCGATCAGGCGCAGACCTTGGGCCTGAGCCCGCGGCAAGCCGAGGACATCCGCCGGGGCGCGCTGGACATGGGACTGACCCAGTGCGCCGACCCCCACAACTCGCCCTACGGCCGGTCGGGAGAGCTTTGCCCGGTGGCACCCCTGCGTTGTCTGGAATGCCGCAACGCCTGGGTGCTGCCCAGCGACCTGCCCCAGCTTCTGCTGTTCGCCGACCACCTCGACCGGCTCCGGCTGCGACTGTCTCCGCAGCACTTCGGTGAGTTGTGGGGACAAAGCCACACCAACCTCAACGCGGTCCTGTCCGAGCGCACGGACGAGGAAAAGGCGTTGGCCCGCATGCACATCGATGCCGGTCAGGCCACTCTGCATCTGCCGTTGGCTGCGAACGTGGAGTTCGACAGTTGAGCATCCAACGACCGAGCCCCCAGTCCAGCACCGCCTTCGACGCCCACGAACCCGTCATCGGGTCCCACCCGCTGCTGGCCGACGCGCAGGTGCCGCAGTTCGGCGAGACCCGGGAATGGAACCTCAACGGCGTCATCCGTCGACCGGCCCGGCTCTATGCGGCCGCCTGGACGCTGGTGTTTTCCGACGGGTTGTCGGAGCCGCCGTGGAATCTGTTGGCGCGGGAACTAAGCATGGTCATGCTCAACCCGCGGCACCCGGCGGTCACCGCCGCGGGGCTTTCCCTCAAACCCACACCGGCGAACCCGTCCACGGTGATCAGCGAGTTGAGTCACCTCCGGCGGCTGGCCAGATGGGCTGAGGCGAAAGGGCTGCCGCCGGAACTGGCTTCCTGGCAGGACAACGACCTGCGGCGCCTTGTCAGCGATCTGCGCGAGCAGCTGTCCGGCAGCAGCGTCAGGCACTACATCGGCACATTGAAAATGCTGCATCAATACGGTCCCGCCCTCACCGGGCGAGGACTGCGCACTGACCCGTGGGCAGGCAAAAGTGCCCGCGAAGCATCGCAAACTTCTGGGGCCGCTGTCGTGTCCACTCCTGCGATTCCGCCGGAGCAATGGTTTCCGTTGATCCGTGCCGCCTGGACCTATGTCCACACCTTCGCTCCGGACATCCTGCGAGCGCACCAGCGTTACCAGGAGCTCGTCGGCAACGCGACGAAGAAGCTAACCGGCGACCAAGACGCGCGCCTGACCACATGGCTGGCCGACCCCGCCAACCCCATCCCTGTTCATGCCGGACCCCACGACGCCGGCCAAGATCGGGGTGAGGTGAACTGGTCGCTGCTGACGTTGATGCTTGGCTGGGAGCACTCTTGCGTGGCAACGGTTTTCGGCCGAAACCGAGCCGCCGGCCGGCAGCGAATCGCCAGAGTCGAGGACGCTGTCGCGGCCGGCCACCGGACCACGACCGGGGTCATCGACGACCTCGCCCTGGTCCAGCGCGGCGACGGCACGAGCACTCCCTGGCATCGAGGGCTCGCCCCTCGCGCCATTGGACTGGAACGTCGCATGCTGCGTAACGCCTGCTACGTGCTGGTCGTGGGTTTGTCCATGATGCGTGACTCGGAGATCCACGAAATCGCCCCCGGCTCGATCGTCGAGTACTACGGAACACCGGCCATCAAGTCCACCAAGGGCAAACACGACCCCGATCTGCCGATCAAGCACTGGTGGATCACCGCACCGGTCGCCGAAGCCGTGGTCGTTGCCGAGCGGCTGTCCGAACGGCACGACCGGCTCTTCCCGCCCATGGTCCGCAAATCTGCCGATGTCTCTCGCAGCCACCAGATGCTGGAGGCATTCGCAGCCCACGTCAACACCACCGGCGCCCGGACCGGATTGCAGAAGATCCCGCCGGGCAAGACGCGACCGCACATGTTCAGGCGGACGATGGCGATGCTGACGGACCAGTTCCCCGGCAGCGAGATCGCCCTGGGCATCCAGCTCAAACACATCGCGTCCAGGGCGCTGGCCAATCGCTCGACCCAGGGCTACGCCAACGCGGACAGCTCCTGGGCCGAGCATTTGGACTCCGCTATCGAAGCGGCCAGGTTCCGACGCGTGGAGGACCTCTACCGAGCCCACAAGGCCGGGGAACCGATCGGCTACGGTCCCGGCGCCGAACGGATGATGCAAGCCTTCAGCGGCATTCAACAGACGGTGCAAGCTCGAGGTGGCGATGCGATCGTCGAGCGGGCCATGCTGCGCAAAGCCCGGCTCTCCATCCGGTTCGGCGTTCTCAACCACTGCGTTATGGACGAGAACAACCCTGTCGGCGCGGCCTGTCTCGAAAACGCCGTCGTTCCCGAAGGCCACAAAGGACCGCTACAAGACCGGTGCCGTCCGGATCGATGCGCCAACAGTGTCATCGGCCCCGAACACGCGCCGATCTGGGCCTCGGAGCGCCAAACCCTGCTCACCCTCATCGACACACCAGGGCTGTCGGCCTGCCGCAAAGCCGTGCTGCAGCGCGAGTTGGGCGATGTCGACGCTGTCATCCGAAAGACTCACACGGACAAGGAGCAAGCGTGACCACCATCCCCGAGGCTGCAGAGGAGGCCCAACCCGAGGAGGGAGTGTCGGCCGGCACCGCCAAACGCCTGCGCGAGGCCATGGATCGGCTGATGGCCGGGCGGCCGCAGCGCACCGATGGACGGTTGATCAAGGACAACCTCTGGAAAGAGGCCGACGTCAGCCGCGCCACCATGAACCGGGCCACCCAGATCATGTCCGAATGGGACGCCCGCGTCGCCGCCTGCGACGGATTCACGCCGGGCGAGGCCCGCAAGAACGACGAACTCGGCACCTTGCGCGCCGCCCTCGCCGACAAGACTCGCGAATGCACCCAACTGTCCCATCGACTGGACGCCGCGGCTACCGCGATCGCCGCCCTGCATCACGACAACACACTGCTACGTCAAGAACTCGACCACCGCGGTCACCTCGTCGCCCTCGACGCTCACCGCAGCGGCGCCTGACGCCGAGTCCTTCATCAGGTAGGCGACGTCTCATGAGCCAGTCGGGCAGCGATCCGACCGGCGGCACGAATCCCTCATTGACCAGTCTCGGCGCCGGAATCCGTATGTCTCATGAGACATACGGATTCTGGAGAACAAGAGGTCGCGGAACCTACAATAGCCAATGCGGATCATGGCCGTCCAGTGCTCGGGTCCGTGTCACTCATGATTTGTGCGGGGTTGGTGCTGTAAAAAAACATTTACGCAACGTCTCGCTCAAACATGCAGGTGAGCGCACTTTTTGCTCTGCAGAGCCCCGTCGCGGCACCTCGGCCGTGGATTTCGTGCAGGTGGAGGCCGAAATATCCGTGACGAGCCGGCGCCGGGCAGGCTCGGTAACAGCACAGCCGAGGATCGCGAAGTTGATCTTGTGCGAACACTGATACTGATCGGAACGGCCCTCGGACTCGGCGCGGGCCTGGTGTGTACCAGCCTGTTGGCCTGGTGGCTGTCATACCCCGTGCACGTCTATACCGCCAGCTACGAACCGCTCGGCGCCGACGTGACTACCGGGCGCATGGAATCGGTGAACCCCATCCCGTTTCTCGCGGCTGGCCTGATCATCAGCGCGGTCCTCGGCTCAATCTCCGGTTTCATTGCCGCCCACCGCGGCTGGCGGCTGACGCACCACGGTGCCTGATGCGCAGACCCGCGCCGGAGTCGCACCGACCGAACCCGGCAACGAGCAGTTCCGCGAGGATGCGTGCCTTGTCGACCGGACTCCTTCACCTCGTCGCGGGTAGGAGCCGGTGAGGTCGATATAGAACTCGGTCGATCCGATCACCGTGCGGGCTGGCACGGATACCCCAACTGTGCTGCGGCAGGCGAGGGTTGGCGTCTCCGCCGTTGGTGATGTACAAACGTCACTACAGAAAATGTGAAGCGGGTCACATCACTGTGACGGGGGTGTACACCAATCGGGTGCACCGTCCGCGGACACGATGGGAAGATAGGGCGCGCATGACCACAGCCTCGATGATTCCGACGTCGTCGATCACCTCGCGGCCGCCGGTGCGGCGCACCGGTGCGATGAGCACCGCGGAGATCAAGGCGCGAATCGAGGCCATGTTCGCCGACGACCGCCGACCGAGCGGCCAGACGGGTCCGCGCTGACACCACGACGGGGGAGAGACGATGAATGTGCTGCTTCTGCTGGGTTTGCTGAGTACCGCGTTCGCTGCCGTGTTGGCGATGCACACCGACGAGCAGGCCCGCTCTCGACACTGACCGACGGCGTCACCGGTTGTGTCGGTGATCGTGGGTAGATTCCCAGTGTGACGATCGAGGTAACCGCCAGCACACCAGCAGGGTTGAGTCCGGCCGACGGTGGGTGGGGTGCGGTTCCGGAGCTGTCCGAGCAGGCGGCGGCGCAGATCGCTGGGGCGCTCGAGGCGTCACAATCGGCGGGCACCCGCCGCGTCTATGCCTCGGACTGGCGCCGCTTCCGCAGCTGGTGCCACACCCACGGACACGCCGCGTTGCCGGCGCACCCGGCGACGGTGGCCGCGTATCTGGTCGACGCCGCCGACACCCTCACCGACGTGGGGGAGAAGGCCTACTCCCCGTCGACGCTGAACCGGTGGGTATCGGTGATCGGCCACTACCACCCGCACCGCGAACCTGCGAAACCCGAGCACCGAGGCCTTGGTGGCCTCCACGTTGGCCGGTATTCGCCGCACCTACGCCACCAACGGCGACCGGCCCCGGACGCCGCGATCGCCGCTGCTGGTCGACGACGTCGTCACCATCGTCGGATCCGCCCGACAAGCTGTTACCGGCTGGGCCACCGAGGTGCACGAACGCCGCGACACAGCTCTGCTGTTGATGGGGTTCGCCGGCGCCTTCCGGCGTAGCGAACTCGTCGCCCTCACCTGCGGGGATGTCACCCTGCACCGGCTCGACGGGGTGCACGTGCGGCTGCGGCGGTCGAAGACCGACCAAGAAGGTGCCAGCACGGTGCGGGCGTTGCCGTTCACCACCCACCATCACAGCTGCCCACCGTGCGCGTATGTGCGGTGGGCGCATGTCGTCGCCGCATACGACATCGCCGGTAGACCTGGTGTGATCCGGCTGCTGCGCACTGCCCCACCGTTCGAGGACCATGTCTGCCGAACAGGGTTGCCGCGCATGCGGGCCCAGGCGCCGTTGTTCCGGGCGATCGCCAAGAACGGCAACCTCTCCGACACCGCGCTGTCGGGGGCGTCGGTACACGCTGCGATCCGCCGCCGCGCCCAGGCCGCCGGCTACGACGAGAACGTCGTCACCCAGCTCGGTGCGCACTCGCTGCGGGCCGGGTTCGTCACCCAGGCCTTCCGCAACGGCGCCGACGCACACGCAATCATGCGGCAGACCGGACACACCACCCCGGCGACGGTGGAGCTCTACGCCCGCGAACACGCGCCACTCGTCGGGAACGCGGTCACCGAGATCGGCCTCTGAGCGTGTACGTCGACATGACGGCACTGGCCGGGCCGGGTAACAGCCCGGATCTGGTGGTGCCGCGCCGTTACCGGCACGACTGGGCCTTGTTCGTCGACTGGTGCGCAGCCTGCGATCACCGTTCCCTGCCCGCGCATCCGTCGGTGCTGGCGGAGTTCCTCGCAGACCACCCGGCGGCCGACGGAACTCAGCGTCGGCGCGTCACTGCGATCAACGCCGTGCATACCGCGGCGAGTCTGCCGACGCCGGGCTGCGCGGAGACGATCCGGCAGCTGCTCAACACCAATCGTGCGGACCGGCTGGCCCGTGTAGGGGAGCGGGTGGCGCAGGTGGTGCCACGGCTTCCGGTCACGGGGTGGCCGGGCGGGTTGTTCGGCCGCCGTGACGCCCTCATTCTCACTTTGGCCACCGCTGGTCTGGGGTTCGAGCAGATCGCTCGGCTGCGCCGCACCGATGTCACTACCGACCACGATGGGCTGGTGGTGCGGGCGGGGGAGGGCTGGGCCCGAATTGCTTCCAGCGGAGCGAATCCGGCAACCGCGTATAGGAATTGGATTGAAGTGCTCGGCTTCTTAGACCGCTATCCGAGCACCCATCTCCTCGCAGGCAGGCTCGGCAAAGGTGCGAGCCTATCGGCGTTCGCGGACAGCGCGCGCTGCGACGAACGAGCGCTGATCACGCCCATCGACCGGTGGGGACATACCCCCTTCGATCCGACTCCGCTGACCGGGTACTCCGTCGCCGTCCTGGTCCGGGCGCACCTGACCGGACAAGCACCGGTACACAAGCGGCCTCCGGCCAGGCCGCCCGCGACGCCCTCACACGAGAACGCGCCGGTCCCGGACCCAGCTGATGTCGAACTCGACCAGGGCTACTACCACCGCGGTATCGCCGCCCGCCGTAACGCCCACACCCACCTCGAAGACGTCACCGACATCCTCGACGGCATCGAAGTTGAGGCCGACAAGCTCCTCGCCGACCTGCGTGCCATCCTCGACTGCACCGAAAGCGACTGACGAAGAACTGGTCCCGGCGTGTGCTGTCGGCGGGCGCGTCGAACGAGTACGTCATCGAGACGCCCGACAGCGGAGTCTGATCGACGCCGCAGGCCTAGAGGATCGGCCTGGATCGTGCGTTGACAGGCATATCAGTGTGACGTTTTCTCGCCAACGACGACGAGGTCGTGGTCGTGCTCACCCGAATCACCGCCGGTGGGGAGTCTGCCGACCAAGCCGATGTGCTCACTTTCCGTGACGGGAGGGTCGTCAAAGTGCAGTCCGCCGGGGACACCGCCATGCTGGAACGGGTCTTCGGCACGAAATAGAAGACCTCGGAAACGCAGATGACCGGATGACCGCTCGCACAACAATTCTCTCAATCCCCACACGAGCCGCGTGTCGATCGACACCTACGAAGACTTTTCCGAAAGGGCCTTCGCCGAGAGGAGGCTTCGTTTCGTCGTGCGACCACTCGTTACCTTCAGCCTGAATCATGAGGGAACCCCAGATGGAGGCACGCTTCTAACCTGCTAGAAAGCTAACGTCTGGCATGTTAGCGCGGTGAAATCGCCGCCCGCGTGTCTCGGCGCGGCTGCGGCGATACGAGCCGCGCTTGAGGCGATTGTCTCGTCGGGACGAACAGGCAGCAATACCTCGTCGGCCCATTGCTCGTTACCGAGCAGCGCCGCTCCTGTCCCCGGAGCGTTCCGAGGTGTCCCTGGCGGAGCACTGCCCTGGGCAGGGTGGAGTACCAACTTGTCGGTTCGTAATGTCAACTGGCTCTTCCGGATTACGGGGGTAGCGCCGGGGTCTATCGAGGTCTACAAAGGACAGAGATGCTCGTTGGTGTTCGCCGGAGGTGGCGCCAAACGAGCATTCAGCCATCCAACCTGTCGCGGCGTTTGCGTTTTGGAGAGAGCGGATCTTCTCCTGATGAGGGGCAGTGCCACGCGCACCCTGAGGAGATCCGCATGAGTGTTCCGCGGGCACGGTCACTGGCGTACTGGGAGCAGCGCGTCTGGATGGAAACGCACGATCACACATCCCCGGGCCTGCCCCAAGTGCAGGCCGAGACACCGGCATCTCTCGCCGACCACTGGTGCGGAACGGGCGGCGAGGCCGACACGAGCACCTGAGGACCGGGCCGAGCACTTCCGCGACTCTGGGGTCTCGGCGCAGTCACGTCAGATCCGGCGCGAGGAATTTGCCGCAGACAATGGCTCGTTATTTGCGGTTCCTTCCGGAGATGGATCCGAACGAGGGCATGCCGAGTTCGGGGATCCAACCACGCAGCATGTCCCAAGGGCGAAGCCGATGAGGGTGTCGTTAACTGATGAGTGCGTTGCGTTTTGGGTCGGCTACACGCTACGAAAGGAGCTCGGCGATGGTGACCAGGTTGCCGTCGGGATCGGTGATCGTCGCGGTGCGGGCAAAATTTCCTTCGAGGACCGACTCCGGGATGATGTCGCGTTGCTCGAGCTCGGCAAGGACCTCGTCTCTCGCCGTCTACGCCGAGGGTGGTGACCATCGATCGTCCGGCGCCCTCGACGTCGGGCACCAGTTGCAGGGCGGCGTCGTTCGTGGGCTGCCATTCGGCGAGACCTTCCATCGGCTGACGGTCGGCGGGTCGGCCGAAGAACGTGCGGCGGGTGCCGACCCGCCGACGAAGTGCCTGCAGGACCGCGGCGGCGCCGCCGACCGCGCGGGCCAGCACACTCGCACGCACGATTGCGGTGGTCAGTTCGAGCCTGGACGCCAGATCGTCACCGAGGCAGAGGTTGCCTGATGTGGCGCTGGCAGAGGCTAGCTGTCCGTGCGGAGAGCCGTCGGGGTCCAGGACGGCCAGGTCGGGTCGTCGATCGGATTGCCCTTGGTGAAGCTTGCGACCAGGCGAAACGGGTGGGCTGTGGTGGTGTTGTCGTACACGTAGGCGTGATCGGCGGAGGCGATCGCGGCCCGCAGTAGACCCCACAACCGCCCACACCGTGCCCGGATCTTCTCTTCGGGCACGTGGTGGCCTCCGTTCGCCACGCGGTCGACCACGCGCGCGACAGCCAACTCCTCCGGGATCAGGACCACATGCAAGCTCACGTGGAATCCTGCTGTCGGGCGTCGCGGAGCAGGTCGAGTTTCGACCCGTGGGAGAACACGGTCTCGGTGACGAACGATCGGCGTTGGGCGATCCGCTGTGCTCGTTCCTCGGCCGCGAGGGCGGCCGATTCGTACGCGTGGGTGGCCGCCTCGTCCGGCCAACGTGCGGCGGCGATGACGTCTGCCGTTGACGAAGTCCAGGTGCGTGACAGGGCGGAACATGGCGACTGCCGGTAGCGCAGGTGTCCTGCGCATCGACGTTCCCGGTCACGGCACCGCGGGACTCGAGCACATTTCCGGGCATGAATGGTTTACCGCGTTCGACGGGCAACGCCTGGCCCTGTGTTGCCCGGATCCGCACATTCGTGGCAGAACCAGTGCATGGTTCGAACTCGTGCACCGGGATATCGGGATCAGAGATTACTCCTGACGTCGTGCCACTCCTGGCGAACCGGTTCGCGAGACCACCCGCCGCGGCGTGCGTCGATCTCGTCGAGCGCCCACCCGCGTTCCCCGCCCCGAATCTGGCTCGGGGGAAACGGAATTTGCTCGGAGGAGGCGGTGGGAGTCTGCGACGCCATCCTCTCCGGACACAGTGCCACCGGCGCTTCTCGAGCAGGACCAGCCCCCGTGACCGGCTGCGACGACCGAAATGTATTGACGCCGTCGCAGTGGCAACGCAGCTTATCGAGGCGGCCGACGCGTGTGCCACGCCGTCCCCGCGCGCGTGCGATGAGTGGGCGGGACACGGTGCAGTCGTCTACCGCTTGGCGTAGTCGGCGACGCCGGTCCAGTCGATGACCACGCAGGGCTCATCGCCGAGAATCCACGCGTCGTGTCCGGGCGGGCAGATCATGAGATCGCCGGGGCCGAACTCCATGTCCTCTCCGTCGTCCATGACGATCTTCATGCGACCCGAGATGACGTAACCCATGTGAGCGGCTTGGCAGCTGTCTGTCTTGGCTATCGGTTTGACGTGTTTGGACCACTGCCAGCCGGGCTGGAAGGTCGCCCTCCCCACAGCGCCGGAAGTGACGTTGACGAGTTCGAGTTTGCCCATGTCGTCCTCGAACGGGCGGGTTTCCTCGGGTGAATCGAGACTCTTGCGGATGAGACCGGACATCGGTTGTCCTCCCACGTCGTTGTGACGGCACCCATAGATTCGGCGGACCTTCGACCGCTAGATCGGGAACCGCGCGTGAAGCGAATTCCTGGTCCTTTGATTCTGGGCGGGCACCCTAGGTTGCCGCAACATCGAACGTGAGGACAGCGGGCGCACTGGGCGAACTGCGTCTTCCCCGGAGCGCGGTGGACCCGCATCGGATTTTCACGTCGGACCGAACAATTGCTGGCGATGACCATGCCCCGAGGCAACGGGGCGGCTCGATCTTGATCACTGATGCTCGGACTCGGACGAGGCGGAAGGGTTTGAATTGCTCGGCGGGGATGACACGGGCAAAGCGAGATGATCCCTCCGAAAGGCAGTGAATCAGACTGGTGTGCAGTAGTATTCGGTGAAGGGTATTCTGTGGAGGATCGTAATCGCGACGCTTTGTGCCGATTACGGGCTCGAGTTCGCTAACCGCCGCCACGCTCGTGGCTGCCTTGAGGAACGCGGTGTGGAAGCTCGGGCGGGACGGATGCGCAGCCTTTGGGAATTTCAGCACACGCCCGGGTGACCGATGAACGTCGCAGCACGCGTGTGACACCCGCACTGCGGTCTTCACAGGTGTCCGCCGACCAGGTCGGCTGTGTGATCGTGGCAACCTCGACCTATCCCTATCAGACGCCGGCGGCGGGCCCGTAGATCGCGCAGCGGCTGGGCAGCGGGGGTTGTGTGTTCGCCGTGTCCTCCGGGTGTGCGGGTTTCTGCCTCACCTTGGTGCCGCGTTCTGACGGGCAAGTAGCCGCGGTGGCCCAACTGCCGACCTCGGGGTCGACATCAGGACATTTCGCCTCCGCTGTCGGTCTTGTCGCCTGTTGTCGAAACGGCGAGCAGTCGTTGCCTAGCGAGGCCTTCGAATCCGGGTGGATGTGGGTTGGCCGGCGAGTCAGAGCAGTTCGCTCCCACGGAGGCTAGGTAGGCGTGGACGCAGTGGAGGCCTCCGCGCAGAGTGGAGCCAGCTCTAGCATTGGGTGAGGGATTGCACGCTGTTCACAGATCCGCTGCGCAAACGCGCGGTGCAGCCGATCCGATCCGTCACGCATCGCGCGCGTACGTCTCCACGGACGCGCTTCCACCGCCTCTGCAGGCGAGCGAGCGCCTTGCGGCGACTACAACCACTTGATTCCATCGTCAGATCAGGGCGCTGCCGGCCTGCCATTGGTCCCACGGGACGGACCAGTCGCCCACAGTTCGAGGGGAGCGCCGCCGGTGCCCCGGACCTCGACGATGTCGCCAGGCTGGGAGAAGTCGTAGAACCAGCGGGCGTTGTCGGGGCTGAGGTTCAGGCAGCCGTGTGAGACGTTGGTGTTGCCCTGCGCCCAGATGGTGTCGGCGAGTTCGTGGAGGTAGATGCCGTCGTTGCTGATGCGGGTGGCGTAGTTGATCGATTCTTTGTAGCCGAGGCGGGAGTTCACCGGCAAGCCGTAGGTGGAGGAGTCCATGATGACCGGGTTGGCCTTGTCGATGACGGTGTAGATGCCCGGCTGGGTCCAGAACGAGAGGGTCTGACCATCCAC
>NZ_JBHWUE010000118.1:0-26223 GCF_042738615.1 Rhodococcus sp. NPDC059968 | reverse complement strand
GACTTGCGCGCACACGCAGCCACAACGCTCGGCCGCTTCCAAATCCCCACCCGCTGGTGGTTGCGCAACGACATGCTTCCCACCAGCGCGTCCGGTAAGGTGATCCGCCGCAATGTCGAGGCCATGTGGCTCGAACACGGTGCCACCGACCTGATCGATATCGACCACTGACGTCCCCGAGGCAGATCGGCAACCCCCATGCGCCCGACCCCGGCAACCGCGTCGTCCGGCCCCCTCGCCGGCCTCCGAGTCCTCGAGGTCGGGGGCATGGGACCGGCGCCCTTCGCGGCAATGACTCTCGCAGACCTCCGACCAGCAGAGCGCGGCCGCCCGCCGCGGGACGGGTCGCAGATCCGCCACCGCGGGAAACGATCGATCTATCCCGATCTCAATGCTGACGCCGACCGTGACGCCCTGAACGACTACGCCCCGGATGACCGGCTGGGGACAAACCGGCCCGAAAGCAACGACCGCCGGACATGATGTCGGACACCTGGCCGGCACGGGGCTCCTGCATGCCATCGGCGACGAGGAACACCCACAGATCCCTCTCGCGCAGTTGTCGGCGACTTCGGCGTCGGTGCAATATATCTCGTGATCGGCGTCCTCGCCGCCCACATGGGGACACTGATCTACGGAATGCTCGCTGCCGGCGGTCGACGGACCGGCGCCAATCCAACCTGATGGATTGCGGTACCCGTCCTACTCAATCTACGAGACCGCCGATGGCAAGCACATGGCGGTCAGTTCGATCGAACCGCAGTTCTACGACACTTTTGTTCGTGATACCCGCGCCCAGTAGAAGTGGCGACAGCAGGAGCACCGTAATGAGTATCGAGCCCGGTCGTCACCCCCACGAGCGTTATGACCCGACCGTGCTGGCGATGCCAATCGGCCACGACCGTGAACTCTCAGAACTCGATCGTCTGGTCGATCGCACGCGAACTCGGTCCGCCACCATCGCTCTCGTCGAAGGTATGCCCGGAGTGGGGAAGACCACGCTGATCTCCAGGCTTACCGACCGATGGCCGGGCTGGCACGTCCGCACCGCGACTGGTGCCGCGTGGAGACGCACCCGCGCTTGGGATGTGACCGAGCAACTCCAGAAGATGCCGGTCTCATACGCCGACCCGATCGACGCGGCCGCCGACTACTCGGCACTCGCCTGCCGGCCGACGGTCCTCGTGGTCGACGACGCACACTGGGCAGATATCGAGTCGCTGCGGGCACTCTTGACTGCGGTGCAACACGGCGGCTGCCCTCTGGTCGTGTTGCTGGTCATCCCGGATCCCCTTCCCGACGACGTTCCGCCGGAGTCCGTCGCTCTCTTCGCGCAGCACCGCGGCTGTACGGTGCGAGTCCGCCCCCTCACCCCGGCCGACATCGCAAGATTGGCAATGTCTTTCGCCGGCGTCGACCTGACACCGTTCACGGCACGACAGCTCTACGACCACACGCTCGGCAAACCACGACCCATACTCCAACTACTCGAAGAGATTCCCCGCGACCGGTGGTATCAGTGGCAGGGCCGGCTCCCGTCGCCCCGGGAGCACGCAGCCGCGGTTCGCCGGGCGCTGGCCCGGTGCCCCGCCGACGCGCGCGCGTTAGCGGAAGCTGCTGCTGTTCTCGGCACCGAATGCCCGCTTCCGACCGCAACCCAACTCGCGGGCCTCGACGACCCCATCCCCGCCCTGGAAGTGCTTCATAGCGTCGGCCTGATAAAAATGCGGTCACAGACAGGTGTGGTCACCCTGGTCTTCCCCGAACCGATGACACAGGCCGCGGTGGCCGATGAGATCGGACCAGCCAGATGGCGCGCACTGCACGAGCGCGCCATCGCCCTCGTCGAGGACGAGGGAGCCGCTCTGTACCACGCCGCCGACGCGGCACCGCTGCCCGACGCGGGCCTCGCCGACCGACTCGACCGATACGCCGACGACCGGGCCGGCGCCGGCGCTTGGTCGGAAGTAGCCAAATCACTGATCATCGCGAGCCGAATCAGCCCAGACCCGGATCACCGGACAGACCGCCTCGTCCGAGGAGTCGACGCACTGACCGGAGCTGCTCTCCTCCCGCAAGCACTGACCTACCTCCTCGACGTCGAAGCCGCACCGGCCGGACCGAGACGGAGTGCCGTCCTCGGCTACCTCGCGATACAACGCGGACGCCAGGCGGAGGCACATCACGCGCTGACCTGTGCATGGGAGGCTCTGGGAGGTCCGGCCGATGAACCCGACATCGCGGCGATAATCTGCCAGCGAATGGTGCTGCACTCGCTGGCAGAACTCTGCACCGACGACCTGGTGATGTGGGCGGACCGTGCCGCATCCCTCGTCGACTGCGGGACGCCCGCTGCAATCGAATCGGCGGCGATCCGTGGGTTGGGGCTGGCGATGGCCGGGCGAACCAGCGAGGCACTGTCCGCCTACGCCCAACTGGCCGCACGAATCCGGCTCGGAGAACAGCGACAACGCGTTGGAATGGCGGAAGGTTGGCTCGCTCTCGCCCTCGACGATCCGGAGACCGCTCGCGCCGAACTCGAAAGGGCCGAGTGTACAAACCATCGCGGCGGTTCACTCCGGATCTCGCTGTGGGCACAAGCATGGTTGGCACGCGCCTACTTCGTTCTGGGAGACTGGGACGACGCACTGCGTACGGTGGATCGCGCGGCGGCACAACTCGACACGTCGGGTGTGAGCCTGCTCCGGCCACTCGTTCATTGGACGGGCGCGCAGATTCACGCCTTGCGTGGGAACTGGCTGGCCTCCCGGCAGCATCTCCGCCTCGGGCGTGCCGGCAACCACGACTACAAAATCATGCTGGCCCCCGCGCGGATTGCCATGGCGCAGTATGCCGAAGCATCCGCTGATTACGTGAGCGTCCTCCGCTACCTTCAACCGCTACGGGGAATCGACGATCGGCATGCAATGAACGAGCCGGGCTTCTGGCCCTGGGCCGACACGTATGCCAACGCACTTGTCGTGACCGGCCGGGTCGAAGAAGCTGACACATTCCTGCGACCCCACGAAAGCCTCGCAGCCACACGAAACCACCGATCCACGGCTGCGCGCCTTCGCACCATTCGAGGCCGAGTCTCGGGTGCACAAGGTGACATCGACAAGGCAATCGAATCATTCGAAGCGGCCCTCGAGGACATTTCGGAATTATCGATGCCGTACGAGCAGGCCCGCATCAACTTCGCGTACGGACAGACCCTGCGCCGTGCCGGACGTCGCCGAGATGCCGATGCGGTGATGCGCAATGCCCGTGAACTCTACGTACTACTCGCTGCGGAGACCTATGTGAAGCGATGCGAACGTGAACTCCAAGCGGGAGGCCTCAAAGTCAGCGCGTCGAGGGACAACGAAATATCCATACTCATCACCACACTGACTCCGCAAGAGCGCACTGTGGCGATACTGGTCGCGTCCGGAAAACGAAACAAGGAGGTCGCAGACGAACTCTTCGTGTCCGTCAAGACAGTGCAGTACCACCTGACCCGCGTATACGCCAAGCTCGGCATTCGCTCGCGTAGCGAACTTGCAGCCAACTTGCCACCTCGCAATGACGCCGATCCTGACACATATTCCCCGTGATCGCGAGCTGTTGACCTGGCCGTTGCCCAACGCGGCCGCAGAGCGTCACGCCGTCGAACGCTTCGTGGAGCCGGTCTTCAGGATTCGCGAGTCTCCGTAGCCGATCGCGTGGGCTCGAGCACGAACAACCGGAACTCACGTCCGCCGGACCGTCGATGCTCCATGAGGTAGCCGGGCCAGTAGTCGACCACCAGCTTCCAGAGATTCTCGCGTTCGTCCCCAGTGATGATCCGGACGCTCATGCGGGACTCGTGCGACCCTGCCTTCACCACGGCCTCGTCCGCGGCACGCAGGTTCACCGACCATGCCGGGTGCTCGGGGCGGCCCCAGTTCGAGCCGGTGACGATGTACCCGTCGCCGTACGGAATGCACAGCAAGGCCGTCGTCCGTGGGGTGCCGCTCTTGCGACCCGGGACCGTCACCTGCAGGGACTGCAGTCCGGCGATGCCGATGAGGCTCACCCGGTTGCCGGTCCACGCGCGCAGGTGCGATTCCAGCCAGATGATGATCGGCGCCATCCGCATCACCCATTCCCGGGTGCCGAGCCAGCGCGCGAGAATGCGGAGGGGATTGCCGAGCCCCCGCGGTCGGGGAAGCGGTGTGGGGTCGGAGTTCATGGTGGCCATCTTTCCTCAGATGGCGGATCGGGGCCGACCGCGATGAGTTTTGCGTTCCGCGTGGGTCTAATGGTCAGGTCCCACCGAAAAGACCTCGATTTCAAGCCTTGACCCGAACAATGGTTGAGGTTGCAGGATCGGTCAGTAGCAATTCGAGCAACTCGACAGGGAGTACAGATCATGTCCAACACTGGAGCCACGATTTCTGCAACCACGACCTCACGGATCAACCCGGCGACGCTCGAACTGAGCCGGCCCTGGGCGGTCGTCGCGACCGTCATCGGAGCGCTCGTCCCGAACCTGGTCATCTGGCTGCTCGGGCTCGCCGCCGGCGGGTCGTTCGAGATGACGGATGCCGGCACGACCAGCAGTGTCGCCCCCGGAGGCGTCGTCATCCTGACGGTGGTTCCGACGTTGATCGGGATGACACTGGCCGCGCTCATCTCACTCAAATGGGTGGCCGTCATCCGGCCTGCCGAAGTGATCGGCGCGCTGCTGCCGCTGGCGACGATCGCGCTCACCGTTCAAGCGGACTTCGACACCGCCAGCACCGTCGCACTGGCTGCCATGCACGTGGTGATCGCCGTGGTGATCGTCGTCGGCCTCGAAGCGATGCGGCGGCCCCTGGTCCGTCGCGCGCAGGTCTAGGGGGTGCTGTTCACCGGCGCATGAGCCTCGATGGTGAGTGCGATGTGCTCGACGATCCGCTTCTGCGAGATCTTCGGGCTTCCGGTGAGCCAGCGCTGGTACAGAAAGGCGATCGCCCCGAACAGGGCAATCGCGTTCAGCTGGGTGTTGACGGCGTCGCGGGGTGCGCCGTCGACACCCAGCATTGTCAGTGCCGCCGCCATGGGAGTGGTGAACTCGTTGACGAGTTGTTCGCCGCGCTGGGCCAATTCCGGCACCGACTGCGACTCGACGAACATGACGCGTCCCCGCCGCCGGTCCTGGGCTATGTAGCCGGTGAACGCCTTCACGACGTGGCGGACGAGTTCGCCCGGATCGGCCGGGCCCGTCTCCAGGGCTCCGAGCAGGGTGTCCCTCGCGCCCAGGACGACGTGGTCGAGGAGGGCGATGAGTAGCGCCTCCCGGTTGTCGAAACTCTCGTAGAAGTAGCGCTCGGTGAGGCCCGCCTGACGGCAGGTCGCCCGCATCGTCGTCGCTGCCGTTCCCTCGGTTCCCATGATCTGCAGGCCGGCCTCGATCAGTGCCGCACGCCTGGCCGCGCGGCGGTCGTCTGGCTCCTGGCCACGCCATTTGCGCGGTGCCCCACGAGGGTTCTGGCTGTCGGTCATGCCGTCATCGTCTCATCGATCCCGGTAACGATCGGGGAGCCCGCGCGGCCCACTGTTGACATCAGGTGATGTCAACAGTCATCCTGAATGCAACACGTTCCACATCGAGCGGCATCAGGAGATCGTCATGACCACCACAGAGCTTCCGTCCCAGCGCCGTTCGGCGCTGCCGCCGCTCGGGCCCGACTCGCTGACGTGGCACCGGTTCGGCGACTGGCGAACCGCGCTGCTGATCTCCTGGTCGGGCACGCTGCAGGTGATGCATCCCGTCATCGACACCGCTCTCGTGCAGCACTCGACCGTCTTCGGCAACGAGTTCGCCCGGCTGGCCCGTTCCGCGGGGCCTATCATCCGCGCGCTCTACGATCCGACCGGCGCGGAGGCCCAGATGATTCGCGACATGCACAAGGACATCAAGGGCACGACGGACGAGGGGCGGCGGTATCACGCGCTGAATCCCGGTCCGTACTTCTGGGCTCACGCCACGTTCCTGGCCACGCAGTATGTGGTCGCCGAGTACTTCGGTGAACCGCTCGGTGACTCCGAGAAGGAGCAGCTGTATCAGGAGTCGAAGCAGTGGTACGCGCTCTACGGGGTGTCGGCGACCAACCTGCCCGAGACGTACGCCGATTTCGTGGACTACTGGGACGACATGGTCTGCACGGTTCTCGAGAAGACCGAGACGGTGCGCAGGTCGCGCCTCCTCAACGGATTACCGACGCCTCGTCCCGACGATCGCATTCCCGCGGTCGTGTGGCGTCTCGTCGGTCCCGTGCTCGGACGGCTGCTCGTGTGGATTGCCCGCGGAACGCTGCCTCCGGTCGCGCGCGACAAGCTCGGCTGGGAGTGGTCCGCGGCCGACGAGCGCAGGCTCCGGCGATTCGGCGCAGCGGTGCGGATCGGATTCCGGTGCGTTCCCGAGCGATGGCGGCTGACACCGGTCGCGCGGAGGGCGTGCGACGGAACGGTGTCACGCGCGCCGAAGCGTCGTTCCCTCGCGTTCGGTTGCCCGGGTTCGGCGCACTAGTTCTCCGGACGCCGCGCACGCGATGCTCCCCGTGATCGACGGATCGGACGGTGATGACGTCGCCGAACTGCTGCGGTACCTGGGTCGCAGGCCCGACTGGAAGGCCCGACCAGTCAGGTGCGGCGCAGCCCGTCGAACGTCAGCTCGACGACGGCGTCCGCCAGGTCGGCGACGGTGCCGCCGGTGCGCGGGCGGTACCACTCGATCAGCGAGTTGACCGTGCCGAACACGAGCCGGCTGGTGAGCGCGGGATCGATGCCGGGCCGCAGGTCTCCCTCTTCCGCCGCCGCGACGACGAGGTCGCTGACGAACGCGTCGAACTCGCGGCGGCGGGCGAGGGCGCGACGCTCCACCGCGGTGTTGCCCCGAACGCGCAGCAGCAGCGTCACGTAGGGAAGCTCGGCGGCGAGGACCTCGACACTGCGGCGGACGAGGTACTCGAGACGGTCGATGTACCGGCCGCTCGTCGCCTTCTCCTCGGTGGTGACCGCGAAGAGCGCGTTGAGCGCGCGCGACAGTGCCAGTTCGAGCAGCTCCGACTTCCCGGACACGTGGTGATAGATCGACGACTTCGTGATTCCCAGGCGCTGGGCCAGCACCTCCATGCTGGTGCCGTCGTAACCCTTGTCGTTGAAGACCTTGACGGCGACAGCGAGCAGCGAGTCGAGGTCGTAGCCGGGACGTCCGGGCGATCCGGTCTTCCGTGCGGGGCGTGCCGTAGTCATGCGCGCAATCCTTCCAGGTGCAGAACTCCACCGCATCGGTGCGCCGTCATCCACGGTAGCCGACCGAAGGTTCGGTTGAGGTGACAATACCGTGCCGAACTCGGCGGCGGTGAACCAGGTGCCGGGCCCTTGACCGGCGTTCGAGACTGCCTGTGTGATCGGAGAGGAGACCGATTCGCCGCTCAGTCGAGAGGATCACCCATGACCGACACCGCACCCGCCGAGGACCCGCGCGTTGCCATCGTCACCGGGGGTTCCGGCGGGATCGGCCGCGTCACCGCCGAACGGCTCGCGGCGGACGGGCAGACCGTGGTGGTCACATATGCCCACAACCCGGCGCCCGCCCAGGACACGGTGGACGCCATCACCGCGGCGGGCGGGAAGGCCTCGGCGGTGCAGGCGGATGTGGCGGACGAGGACCAGGTCGTCATGCTGTTCGACCGCACCGAGGAGTTGTACGGCGGTGTCGACGTCGTCGTGCACAGCGCGGGCATCATGCTGCTGGCGCCGTTGGCCGAACTCGATCTCGCCGATCTGGACCGGATGCACCGCACCAACATCCGGGGAACCTTCGTCGTGGATCAGCAGGCCGCGCGGCGGGTGCGCAGCGGCGGCGCGATCATCAACTTCTCGTCCTCGGTGGTGAAGTTGGCGCTCCCCAACTACACGGCGTACGCCGCGACGAAGGGCGCCGTGGACGCGATCACCCTGATCCTCGCGAAGGAACTCCGTGGCCGCGACGTCACCGTCAACGCCGTCGCTCCCGGTCCGACGGCCACACCCCTGTTCCTCGACGGCAAGCAACAGGACGCTGTCGATCGCCTTGCCGGGATGTCACCGCTCGAGCGACTGGGCATGCCGACGGACATCGCCGAGGTCGTGTCGTTCCTCGCCGGCCCGGCGCGCTGGGTCAACGGCCAGGTGATCTACGCCAACGGCGGGGTCATCTGAGTCAGGCGCCCATGGCCTGGGTCCGGCCCTCCTTGCGGGCCTTCGCCAGCCCACGCCGGGCCAGAAAACCGTTGGCGAGGAGCAGGAGGGTCTTGTTCGGTGGTGCCGCGAACCCGGCCTGGGTATGGGGTGCATACAGCGTCTCGGTGCCCGTGACCTCGATCCAGCCGGTGTTCTGACGCGACTCGAGGCCGACGAGCTCGGCGCGATAGGCGTGGGCGAGCAGGCCTGCGCGGCGGCCGCCCTGCGGCACTCCGGCAGGCACCGTCAGACGCACGCCCTCGCTGCTCGCAGAGCTCACGTCGACCGGTACGACGGCCGGATAGCCGTCCGCCTGACGGTAGGCGAGCAACCGGTGCGCTAGCTTCGCCGCGCGCTCGCCGGTCTTGGCCGCATCCACCCGTGGGCTGGTGCCCTTCTTCGGTGGGGTCTGGGGTTCCGCGTCGACCGCGGGTAGCGGTGCGCCGAACACCTCGGGCGGCCCGGTCAGGTGCAGGTCGGGCCAGGCGACGACCCGCGTCACCGTCACGGTCACCGGTACCCGGTCGGAATAGTACGCGCTGAGCCACCGGTCCCAGAACACGCCGCGGCGTGGCTCGCCCGTGTAGGGGGTGGAGCGCCGGCCGATGTCCTCGAGCAGTTCCGGGTCGGGGGTGGGGTCGAACGTCGCGTCTCCCTGCACGAGCACGTAGCGCTGATTGGTGCCGTCGCCGATCCCGTGCTCGCGGGCGTGGTAGGCGAGCGCCACCCGGGGTTCACCCGTGATGCGTTCGAGCTTGCGGCCGAACCCCAGCGAGGTGGTGAAGCCGACCGTTCCCCGCTGGCGGTCGCACAGCCCGAGGGGTGCCACCGCCGTGACCACGGCCCCGCCTGCGGGCGTGATGTACGCGAACCCGCAGGTCAGATCGCCGCAGATGACGTCGTCGACCTCGTCCGACCAGGTGACCGGCATGAGTCGAGCCTACTCAGCCGACGCGGCACCGGGCCAGTGCCCGGGGGTTGACGACACCCCGGAGTGAATATAGCTTCACTCCAGGTGAGTGATCACTCACACACAGTGATCGTGTCTTCAACACGGCATCGAGGAGCATCCATGGACCTGACCCTGACCGAGGAGCAGAAGGAGTTCCGGCAGCTGGCCCGCGACTTCTTGAACAAGGAGGTCGTCCCGCACCGCGCCGCGTGGGACCGCGCCGAATCGGTGGACACCGCGATCGTCGAGAAACTGGCCAACATCGGCTTCTTCGGCATGACCATTCCGGAGGAGTACGGCGGGCTCGGCGGCGACTACATCACGTACTGCCTCGGCATGGAGGAACTCGGCCGGGCGGACTCCGCGGTCCGGGGCATCGTGTCGGTGTCGATGGGGCTGGTTGGCAAGGTGATCCTGTCGCACGGCACCGAGGATCAGAAGCACGAATGGCTTCCCCGCATCGCGTCCGGTGAGGCGCTCGCCTGTTTCGGGCTCACCGAGCCGGACAACGGTTCCGACCCCGGCAACCTGAAGACCAAGGCGGTACGCACGGGCGACGACTACGTCATCAACGGTTCCAAGATCTTCATCACCAACGGCACGTGGGCGAAAGTGTGCCTGGTGTTCGCGCGCACCGGAGGTCCGGGGCCCAAAGGGGTTTCGGCCTTTCTGGTTCCGACGGACACCCCGGGATTCGAATCGCGCGAGATCCACGGAAAGCTCGGACTGCGCGGGCAGGCGACGGCCGAGCTGTCCTTCACGGACGTGCGCGTGCCGGCCAGTTGCCTGCTCGGATCCGAGGGGCAGGGCTTCTCCATTGCCATGCACTCGCTGGACAAGGGCCGCGTCTCGGTGGGTGCGGGTTGCGTCGGAATCATCCAGGGCTGCCTCGAAGCTGCCGTCGACTACTCCCGCGAGCGCACGCAGTTCGACCGTCCGCTCGCGTCGTTCCAGCTCGTGCAGGACCTGATCGCCGACATGTCCGTCGACGCCGACGCGGGGAGGCTGCTCACCTGGCGGGCGGCCGACCTGATCGAGCGCGGCGAACCGTTCGGCACGGCCGCGTCGAAGGCGAAGTACTTCTGCAGCGAGGCCGCGGTTCGCGCCGCCAACAACGCAATTCAGATCTTCGGTGGGTACGGGTACGTCGACGAATATCCCGTCGCGAAATACATGCGCGACGCGCGGGTGATGACGCTCTACGAGGGCACCAGTCAGATCCAGAAGCTGCTGATCGGCCGGGCGGAGACCGGGGTCAGCGCTTTCCTCTAGCACCACCGAGCGCCGAGTGACCCTTGACACAATCCTCGGCGTGAATGTACGTTCATTCCAACCGAATAGTTGTTCACAGATCATGAACATCACCTCATTGCAGAATCCAGAGAGAGGAATCACCGTGACCGATTACGAAGACATCACCTACGAGGTCGACGGCCCGGCTGCGGTCGTGACGATCAACCGCCCCGCGCGCTACAACGCCTTTCGTGGCAAGACCGTCGAGGAGCTGATCAAGGCCTTCCGCTCGGCGTGGGCCGACGACGCGGTGCAGGCGATCATCCTCACCGGCGCGGGGGAGAAGGCGTTCTGCACCGGCGGCGACGTCAAGCAGCGCGCGGAGACCGGCGACTACGGCCCGACCGAGAGCGGAATGTTCGAGATCGGCCACCTGCACAAGCTGATCCGCGACGTCCCCAAGCCCGTCATCGCCGCGGTGAACGGCATCGCCGTGGGCGGCGGCCACGTCCTCCACGTTCTCTGCGACCTCACCATCGCGTCCGAGACCGCGAAGTTCGGCCAGGCGGGTCCGCGGGTCGGCTCCTTCGACGCCGGGTTCGGGTCCGCGTTCCTGGCGCGAGTCGTCGGCGAGAAGCGCGCCCGGGAGATCTGGTACCTCTGCCGCCAGTACGACGCCGTCACCGCCGAACGCTGGGGCCTGGTCAACTGGGTGGTCCCCGCCGACCGTCTGCTCGAGGAGGCCAAGGCCGTCGCCGCGGAGATCGCGGAGAAGAGCCCCACCACCCTGCGTTTCCTGAAGCAGTCGTTCAACGCCGACACCGACCACCAGGCCGGACTGAGCAACCTCGCGATGTCTGCGCTGGACCTGTTCACGCACTCACCCGAGGGGCTCGAGGGCGCGGCGGCGTTCGCGGAGAAGCGCAAGCCCAATTTCAACAAGTACGTGAACGCCTGAGTCCGACAGCACGGGAAGTGGGAACAACCATGAGCAACAACATCGCAGTGGTCACCGGCGCGGGATCCGGCATCGGCCGCGCCATCGCGCTCGCGCTCGCCGAACAGGGCGAAACGGTGGTCGTCGCCGACCTCGACCTGCAGGCCGCGGAGAAGACGGCAGCCGAACGGCCCGACCGGCTCTTTCCGATGACCGTCGACGTCGCCGACCGGGTGCAGGTCGATGCCCTGCGCGACCGGGTGACGGCCGAGGTCGGCGTCGCGAACGTCCTCGTCAACGCGGCGGGATGGGACCGCACCGACCAGTTCCTCAACGCCACCACCGAATTCGCCGAGAAGGTCGTCGCCATCAACTACCTCGGTCCCGTGCACATGTGCAGTGCGTTCCTCCCCGGCATGGTGGAGGCGGGTAACGGCGGGCGCGTCATCAACCTGGCGAGCGATGCCGGCCGTGTCGGCAGTGCGGGGGAGAGCATCTACGCCGGCGCGAAGGGCGGCGTGATCGCGCTGTCGAAGTCGCTCGCCCGTGAGATGGCCCGGTACCGGATCAACGTCAACTGCGTGTGTCCCGGCCCGACCGACACCCCACTGTTCCAAGCCCAGACGGAGAAGCTCAAAGAGGCTCTGGTGAAGGCCATTCCGTTCCGGCGGCTCGCCCGCCCGGAGGAAGTGGCGGCACCGGTCCTGTTCTTCGCGTCCGAATCCGCGTCGTTCATCACGGGCCAGGTGATCAGCGTCAGCGGTGGCCTCACCATGGCCGGCTGACCGGTACCGGGACGGAGGACTCATCATGACGTACACGTACGATGCCCACGCCTATCGTCAGTACTTCGAGCACGACTTCACCTATCTGAACGGCTTCCGGCGCAACACCCACCGGTATGCCGATCGACTCGCGATGCAGTCCCCGTCGACCGGCGAGAGCTGGACGTACGCCGAACTCGGCGATCGCGTCGACCGGCTCGCCACCGGGCTCGCCCGCGCCAGCGTAGCGCCCGGCGACGTCGTGGCCTACCAGTTGTTCAACGGCCCCGAGTTCGCCCAGCTCTACCTGGCCGGGCAGGCCTGCGGTGCAATCGGCTCGCCGATGAATTTCCGGCTCGCGTCCGGGGAGACGGCGTTCATCCTCGACGCGAACCGTCCCAGGGTGTTCGTCTACGACACCGAGATCGGCGAGATGGTGCGGGACGCGTTGGCACGTTCCACGCACAAGCCCGCCGTCGTCGTCGCCGTCGGGCCGGGAGAACCCCTGCCGAGCAATGGTTTCGAGGTGATCCGGTTCGACGAACTCGTGGCCGAGTCGGCGTCGCTGCCGGAGGTGACGCGCACGGTGTGGGACGAAACCACACGGCTGTTCACGTCGGGAACCACCGGCATGCCCAAGGGCGTGCCGCTGAACAGCATGATCGAGATCTTCAGCGCCCACGACGTAATCATGCACTTCCCACTGACCGCGGAAGACAAGACATTGAACATGACTCCGTGGTTCCACCGCGGCGGACTGTACTGCGCCGGGCCGAATCCCACGTTCTATCTCGGCGCCTCGCTGGTGTCGCAGCGCAGCTTCGACGCCGAGGTCACCCTCGACTACGTCGAGGAATACGGGCTGACGTTCCTGATCGGTGCCCCGACCAACCTGGCGATGCTCGCTCGCGCACAGGAAGAGAAGCCCCGAGACCTGTCCACGCTCAACGGCATCGTGACGATGGGCGCGCCTCTCGAACGGGAGGCGGCACTGCACTATCAGAAGGTGCTGAACCCCCGCATCTTCAATGGGTACGGCAGCACCGAAGGATTCTGGAACACCTTCCTCCGGCCCACCGATCTGCCGGAGATGGCCGGGACAGCCGGTCGCGCCTGCATCGACGACGACGTCGCCGTGGTCAGGCTGTTCGACGACCGCCTCGCCGACGCGCACGAGACGGTCGCCAAGGACGGAACCGAGATCGGTGAGGTCATCGTGCGCTCACCGAAAGGCGCCAACGCCTACGTCGATGCCCCGGAGCCGGAGAGGCAGAAGTTCCGCAACGGCTGGCTCCACATCGGCGATCTGGCCACCTGGGACGACAAGGAGTTCGTGACGATCGTCGGCCGCAAGGACGACATGCTCCTGTCCGGCGGCGAGAACGTGCACCCCGTGCAGATCGAGGAAGCGCTCAACGAGCACCGGTCGGTCACGGATTCGCTGGTGGTCGGGGTTCCCGACGACACGTGGGGGCAGGTCGTCGTCGCGTACGTCGTCACCACCGCACCGGTCCCGTCCGCGGACGATCTGGACGACTTCTGCCGCACGCATCCGATGCTGTCGCAGTTCAAGCGCCCCCGGGCCTACCGTTTCGTGGAATCACTCCCCGTGTCGGCGACGGGAAAGAAGTTGCACTACAAGGCCACCGATACCGCGCGCCGGGAGTTCGAGAGCGGGGCATTCGTCGTCCCGAGCTCCCGCGGATCCCACACCATCGGCTCGTAAAGGACACCGTCATGACCACGCAATCACAACCTCGGCCCTTCAACGCCGTCGACCCACTCGACATCGACTCGCTGTACTCGGACGACGAACTCGCTGTGCGCGACACCGTCCGGAAGTTCTGCGCCGAACACGTCATGCCACACATCGCGGACTGGTTCGAGGCCGGGGAGCTGCCGGGAGCCCGCGAGCTGGCGAGAGAGTTCGGGAAGCTCGGGGTCCTGGGCATGCATCTCGAAGGCTACGGATGCGGAGGATCCTCGGCCGTCCACTACGGTCTCGCCTGCCTCGAACTCGAGGCCTGCGACTCCGGCATTCGCTCCCTCGTGTCGGTGCAGGGCTCCCTGGCCATGTTCTCGATCTGGAACAACGGTTCCGAAGAGCAGAAGAATCAGTGGCTGCCCGGCATGGCGGCGGGCGAGATCATCGGCTGCTTCGGACTCACCGAACCGGATGCAGGCTCCGACCCGGCGTCGATGTCGACCCGCGCCAAGCGCGACGGCTCGGACTGGATTCTGAACGGCCGCAAGATGTGGATCACCAACGGCAGCATCGCCGACGTCGCGGTGGTCTGGGCGGCCACCGACGACGGCATCCGGGGCTTCGTCGTCCCGACCGACACCCCCGGCTTCAGCGCACCCCTGATCAAGCACAAGATGTCGCTGCGGGCCTCGGTCACCAGCGAACTGGTACTCGACAACGTGCGCCTCCCCGAATCGGCTATGCTCCCTGCCGCTCGTGGTGTGCGGGCCCCGCTCAGCAGTTTGTCCGAGGCCCGGTACGGAATCGTCTGGGGTGCGATGGGCGCGGCGAGGTCCGCGTGGGAGGCCGCGCTGCAGTACTCGAAGGACCGCTCCCAGTTCGGCCGGCCGATCGGCGGCTTCCAGCTGACCCAGGCCAAGTTGGCTGACATGGCAGTCGAGCTGCACAAGGGGCAGCTGCTGTCGCTCCACCTCGGCAGGCTCAAGGACACAGCTGGGCTGCGACCGGACCAGGTCAGCTTCGGCAAACTCAACAACACGCGTGAGGCCATCGAGATCTGCCGCACGGCACGCACCATCCTCGGTGGCAACGGAATCTCACTGGAATTCCCCGTCATTCGGCACATGGTCAATCTCGAATCGGTCCTGACCTACGAGGGCACACCCGAGATGCATCAGCTGGTTCTCGGGCAGGCCTTCACCGGCGAGAACGCATTCCGCGGATAGGAGACGAACCACATGACCATCGAATACGAGTCCGAGCACCACCAGTTCCGGGACAGTGTCCGCAGCTTCGTGCGTGAGCGGATCGTCCCGCGGCACGAGCAGTGGGAGAGTGAAAGCTGCCTCGACCCGGCGCTGTTCACCGACGCGGGTAAGCAGGGGCTGCTCGGCTTCCCGGTTCCCGAAGCCTACGGCGGTCCCGGCGTCGAGGACTTCCGCTACAACGCGATCGTCGTCGACGAGGTCAACCGGGCGGGTGCCGCCGCCGCGGGCATCGCGTTCTCGCTGCAGAACGACGTCGTGCTGCCGTACCTGACGGACATGACGACGGAGGAGCAGAAGGGGCGCTGGATTCCCGGAACCGTCACCGGGGAGACGATTCTCGGCATCGCGATGACCGAGCCGGGCACTGGCAGCGACCTCACCGGGATCCGCACCACGGCAGTGCGCGACGGCGACCACTACGTGGTGAACGGCAGCAAGACGTTCATCTCCAACGGCCAGAACGGCACGCTCTTCGTCGTCGCCGTGCGCACGTCGGCAGACACGCACAAGGGGCTGTCCCTGCTCGTCGTCGAGTCCGACACACCGGGGTTCTCCCGGGGCCGCAACCTGGAGAAGATCGGGCTGCACGCCCAGGACACGAGCGAGTTGACGTTCACCGACATGCGCGTGCCGGTGGCCAATCTCCTCGGCGAGGAGGGGCAGGGTTTCTATCAACTCGTCCACAATCTGCCGCAGGAGCGCCTCTCGCTGTCCGTCGGCGCGGTCTCGGCCGCCGAGGGCGTGCTCGAGCAGACCCTGGAGTACGTGAAGGAACGCAGCGCCTTCGGACGGCCGATCGCCGGTTTCCAGAACACCCAGTTCGTTCTCGCGGAACTGGCCACGGAACTCGATCTGGCCCGGACCTACCTCGACGACTGCATCCGGCAGCACGTCCGCGGAGAGCTGATCCCGGCCCGTGCGGCGCGGCTCAAGTGGTGGACCACTGAACTGCAGGTTCGCGTCGCCGACCGGTGCCTGCAGTTGCACGGCGGGTACGGGTACATGCGCGAATACGCGGTGGCGCGCGCGTTCGTGGACGCCCGGATCCAGACGATCTACGGCGGGACCACCGAGATCATGAAGACCATCGTCGCGAAGGATCTCGGTATCTGACGCGGGCCGGACTGCAGTTCCGGCCTCGCGCGGGATACTGTGAATACTCGTTCACCGCAGGTTCTGTCAGCAAGGAGAGGTCATCTGTCATGGCGAAGGACACGTCCGCCCTTCCACTCGACGAAGCCGTCCGCGCCGTGCGCGTCAGCTCCAGGCGACGTCAGGTGCTCGACGCCGCCGTCACGGTGATGCAGCGGACCGGCTTCCACCAGATGTCCATGCAGGCGCTGGCCGACGAGGCCCAGGTGAGTGTCGGGCTGATCTACAAGTACTTCGGTGGCAAGGAGGACATCCTCCTCGCCACGATCGTCGACATCCTCGACGCCTTCCGAGATCAGCTCGAGCCCGCGATGGACGCAGTGGGAACCGACCCCGTCGACAGGCTCGTGGCCGGGTTCCGGCGCTATGTCGAGATCGTCGACGAGAATCTCGATGCCGTCGTGCTGACGTATCGGGAGAGTCGGACACTCGACCAGGACGGGCGTGAGCGGATCAAGGAACTCGAGGTGGCGACGTCCAAGCCGCTCCACGACGCCCTCGACGCCGCAATCGCCGCGGGCATCGCCGGCGATCTCGACGTCGATCTGACGACGTTCGACATGATGATGCTCGCGCACGGGTGGGCGCTCAAGCACTGGCACTTCGGGGCCCGCTACACGGTGGACCAATACATCACGGCCCAAACGCGATTCATTCTCCGCACCGTCCTGTCGGACCGGAGCGCGGCGAAGTACCGACACCTGACGGAATAACCGCGCATACGCTGGCCGGATGACCAGATGGTGGTTCGACGGGGAGATCACCGGCCTGGGCACCGGCTCGGGCGTGCGCATCGTCGTCGGACACTGGTCGCGATCGCCGCTCGGCGAGTTCGCGGATGCCATGGTCGAACTCGCCGACGGTCACCGCGTACTCCTCGCTCCGTCGGACGCGGTCCGCGACTTCGTCACCGCGAGCTCGCAGTCCGGCGGCACTCGGACCGTCGAGGCCGGCGGGTTCGGCTCGACCCCGCAGACTCCGGCTGCCACGTCGATCGTCACCACGACCGTCGACTGCCGCGGTTCCTGCGGGGACCCCCTGGGTGCCTGATGTCGAGGTGTGACCGATGAGCGTCAGAGCGGGTTGAGGCGGGCCTTCAGCAGGCAGAACTCATTGCCTTCGGGGTCGGTCAGGACATGCCACTGCTCCTGCCCTGTCTGGCCGATGTCGGCCGGGCGCGCACCGAGCTTCAGAAGGCGTTCGAGCTCGGCGTCCTGATCGCGGTCGGTGGCGTTGACGTCGATGTGCAGCCGGGATTTCCCCTTCTCCGGCTCGTCCCTGCGACTGAGGATGATCGTCGGCTGCGGACCGCCGAACCCTTCGCGAGGCCCGATCTCCACCGAGCCGTCGTCCTCGTGGTCGAGCACGACGAAGTCGAGGACCTCGCACCAGAACCGCGCCAGCACCTCAGGGTCGCGGCAACCGAGCACGAGCTCACCGATACGACATGCCATGAACGAAACCTGCTCTCAGCCTGGGAACTGCCTGACTCGGAGACACGACCTAGTCGAAGAGGGTGGGCGCCTCTCCCGGCTGTTCGGTGTCGACAGGCTCGACCTCACCCGCCGGGCTCGTCGCCTTGTGCACGACGGACAGCGTCGTGGTTCGGACTGAAAGCCTGTGCCCGTCGGGATGCTGCAGCGACGCCATGCCCTTGCTGAGCTCGACCACCAGCCAGGGACCGGCGTGACCGGACGCCTGCACCAGATCACCCACCTGTATCTGTACGGCTACCACCGCTTCCTCCCAAGGTTTACTGCATCGGCCTGTGCCCAGCGTAGCGACATCGGCGGGTGTCAGCCGAGTGACGGGAACTCGATCGGATGAGACCGGACCGGCAGCTCGATATGATGCTCATCGAGGTCTGTCCGAGAACTCCACGACTGATCCGAGCATGCACGATGACGCGAATGTGGTCACGGCGATCAATCGGAGCGCTGTCCCGGCGCGGCGCAGCGTCCCCACGGGCGGCTTTCGATGCGGACGCGCACCAGATGCCTGCGCGTCTGATATCGCTCCTGGTGCGTCCGACCACCCCGCCGTTGTGGTTGGGGATCGTGGTCGCCGCCACCGTGATCACCGTGGAAACCGTTGTGGTGCATCAACTCGACAAGGTCGCGCCGCAGAACGCATTCGGTGCGGTGTTCTTGCTCGGAGTTCTGGTGGTCTCGGCTCGGTGGGGATTCGCGCTGTCGGTGATGACGACGCTGGTGAGCGCACTGGTCTATGTCTACTTTCACCTTCAGGTGGAGGGCACCCTACTTCCGACCAAAGCCAGCGACTGGGTGGCCATCCTGGTTTTCCTGCCCGTCGCGCTCGTGGCCAACCTCATGGCCGGACAGGCCCGACTGCGCACCGCAGAAGCGGTACTGCGGCGCCGAGAGGCTGAGGCGAGCCGGGACGAACTCGCGATCCTCGCCGAACACCAGGCTTCACTGCGTCGAGTGGCAACACTGGCAGCGCGTGGGGTGAGCCCCTCGGAGGTGTTCACGGCGGTGGCCGAAGAACTCGCGCTCTGGCTGCATGTGGTCGACGCCGTGCTGCTTCGCTACGAGGGAGACGGCACCGGGACGCTGGTCGCCGTTCGATACGAGCCGGGGGTGATTGGGATGCCCGGCACCGGGGACAGGATCTCGACGGAGGGTGGCGACGTCGGGGCGATCGTGTTGCGCACCGGCCACGGCGCCAGGATCGACAACCACGCACACGTCGGTGGGGCAGTTGCTACGCGTATTCGTGCCGAGGGCTTCGGATCGATCGTGGGAGTCCCGATCGTCGTGAACGAACGGGTGTGGGGCGCGGCGATCGTCGGTTCGCGACGCACCGAGCCGCTGCCCGCGGACACCGAGGCCCGACTCGGTGACTTCGCCGATCTCGTCGCGACTGCGATCGCCAATGCTGTGACCCGCGCCGAACTGATCGCCTCACGGGCGAGGATTGTCGCGGCCGCCGACGAGGCGCGCCGTCGCCTGGAACGTGATCTGCACGATGGGGCCCAACAGCGGTTGGTGTCGCTGGGACTCGAGGTGCGCTTGGCAGAAGCGTCGGTGCCGGTCGAATGGCAGGACGTGAAGGAGCAGCTGTCGGCCATCGCCTCCGGGCTCAAGGGGGTGTCGGAGGATCTGCGGGAACTCTCGCACGGAATCCATCCCGCGATCCTGGCGAAGGGCGGGCTGGGATCGGCAGTGAAGACGCTGGCCCGTCGCTCGGCTGTCCCCGTGTCCCTCGACGTCGCGCTCGAGGGCCGGTTCGAGGAATCGGTCGAGGTCGCCGCATACTATGTGGTCGCCGAGACGCTCACCAATGCCGCCAAGCATGCCCACGCCTCCGAGGTGGATGTGTCCCTCCGGGCGGAGGACGGCACTCTCCATCTCGTGATCGGGGACGACGGCGTCGGCGGTGCCTCGTCGGGTGCGGGCTCCGGGCTCATCGGGCTACAGGACCGTGTCGAGGCACTCGGCGGCCACATGCAGGTCACGAGTCCACCCGGTCACGGGACCACGCTGGACATCACCATCCCGGTCGCCGGCGAGTGACCTAGAAGATCTTCCTGCTACCGGGAATGCGTACCGGGAAGTACGGGGTCAATCATGAACGTCATGGTGTTGCAACTCGGTCGTCTACGGTGCCTGATCGTCGACGACAGCCCACGTTTCTCGGATACTGCCCGGCGACTGCTCGAGCAGCAGGGCATCACGGTCGTCGGCACGGCGTCGAACACCGCCGACGCGGTCCGGTCGGCCGCGCAGTTGCACCCCGACGTCATCCTGGTCGACGTCGAACTCGGCGCGGAGAGCGGATTCGAACTCGCGGAGCGGCTCCACAACGAGGCGTACCGGTCAGCGGTGATCCTGATTTCCACGCACGCCGAGCAGGACCTGGCGGACTGGATCTCCGGGAGCCCCGCGGTGGGCTTCGTGTCGAAGTCCGATCTGTCGTCCGACGCGATCCGGGATCTGCTCCGCGCCGGTGACGGAACCGAAGGGGAGCGCGTGGCTCCGGTCAGCGGGCCTCGAGGAAGGTGACGACCGCGAGAACCCGTCGGTGATCGTCGCCGGTCTCCGGGAGGTTCAGTTTGGTGAGGATGCTGCGTACGTGTTTCTCGACGGTGCCCTCGGTGACCCACAGTCGGCGGGCGATGCCGGCGTTGGAACGCCCTTCCGCCATGAGGGCCAGCACCTCCCGCTCCCGCGCGCTGAGTGCGGCGAGCGGGTCGTTGCGCCTGCGGGCGGAGACCAACTCCTGAACCAGCGCGGGGTCGACGACGGAGGCCCCCGCGGCGATGCGCTGGAGGGTATCGATGAAGTCGTCGACGTCGGTGATGCGGCTCTTGAGCAGGTAGCCGATTCCCCGGCCGCTGGCCAGTAGCTCCATCGCGTGTTCGACTTCGGCGTGCGCCGACAGGACCAGGATGCCGACCTCGGGGAATTCGTCGCGGATCGCCCGGGCCGCGTCGAGCCCTTCGGTGGTGTGGGTCGGGGGCATCCGGATATCGACCATCACCAGGTCGGGGGCGCGCTCCCGGACGAGGTCGAGGAGTGTGGTTGCGTCGCCGGCCTGTTCCAGGACGTCGAAGCCGGAGCGTGTGAGCAGGCTCGCCACGCCCTCGCGGAGCAGGACGTCGTCGTCGGCGAGGATCACGCGCAGCCGTGTCGTCACCGGGCCGCTCTCCGAACTCGCCCGTGCCCGCGCCGACTGCGGGTGTTCGCGGGCGTGGTCGTCGCCGATGTCGGTGGGCACGGCCATGTCGTCGACGGTCAGGCCGTGGCGGCGCTGAATCCGCCGCAACTCTTCACCGAACTCGGCGGCGGTCGCGGGCCGATCCTCGATGTTGGCCGCCATCGCATGGTTGATGGCGGAGCGCACGTCGGCGGGTATGTCGGTCTGCGTCGCCTCGGACAGCGTCGAATCGGATGTTGTCGCGTCGGTGGTGTGCGGCACCTGAGTGGCCGTCTGCTCGGCTCGGGGGCGTTCGATGCCCGCGTGACCGTTGAGCGCGCACAGGAGCGTGGCCCCGAGGCTGTAGAGATCCGACGCCGGTGTGGGGGTTTGTCCGTGGAGTACCTCGGGTGCGGTGAACGCGGGGGAACCGGAGACGAGGCCGGTGGCCGTCTCGAATCCACCCGCGATTCGAGCGATGCCGAAGTCGGTCAGTTGAGGCTCCCCGTACTCGGTGAGCAGGATGTTCGCGGGTTTGATGTCGCGGTGCAGGGTGCCTCGCCGGTGCGCCGTCTCGAGTGCCCCGGCTATTTTGACCCCGATGTGCAGTGAATCCTGCCAGCTCAGCGGGCCGGCGTCGCGGACCAGCGCGCCGAGGGAGTCGCGTGGGTGGTACTGCATCACGATGTAGGGCACGCCCGATTCCGTGGTACCGCTCTGGAAGATGCTGACGATATTGGGATGCCCCGACAGTTTGCCCATCGCATGCTGCTCGCGCAGGAATCGGTCGAGATTGCCCGAGTCGAGTGCGGCGGCAGTGAGCACCTTGATGGCAACAGTGCGCTCGAGTGAGCGCTGCCAGCAGCGGTAGACCGCTCCGAAACCGCCACGTCCGACTTCGTGGGCATCATCGAAGCCGGCCGCGGCCAGCTCTACCGCAATCGCCGAGAGCGGATCGGACCGCGTCGCCGGAGGATGGAATTCGGCCATCGTCGACCCCGAGTGTCCCCGTTTGTGAGAAAACGCACGATCACCGTCGAAGTGACCGACTTCGAGAATACGTCATCGGCGCCCGGCCCGACACGCCATGACGCCCCCTCGCACACATCGAACAGTCATGGAATTGCAGCTACCTGGAAGACCGAGATTGCGGCTGGTTGCACCCGCAAGCCCCTGCTGGCAGTGGCGACGACGGGCCCCGTTTCCACGACGATTTATATCAATGGTCGTTCGATCATCAACCCATCACCTGCTCCGCACAAGTCGGGGCAGCACAGAAAGAAAATGAAGGTGAGAACAATGAACAAGTTCGCAATCCGCGCGGCGGTCGCCGTGGCCGCAATCGCACCCCTGATCGCCCTCGGAGTCGGAACTGCTTCCGCTGCAACAGTACCCGATGTAGGAGCTACACCTGCTGCTCGCGTCGTGCCGGATGCGGGTCCCGTGACGGACCGTCCGGATTCGGGTTTCCCGTGGGGCTGGCCGGGAACGACGGGGCCTTTCGGACCCGGACGACAGGACGTGGGGCCTTTCCACGGGGAGCTCGGCGGCTTCGGCGGCTTCGGCGGCTTCGGGCACTTCGGCCACTTCGGTGGCTTCGGCGGCCACGGAGGGTTCTAGCCGCGGACGTCGGTGTCGGGTGCACCACCTCTGATCGAAACTGCCCGAAAAACGGGCGCACGCAAGCAGAAGAAAAGGAAAGTTATGTCCTTGCGATCTTTCCATGTCGGATCCCTCGTCAACGAGAACACGGTGTTCAAGAATGAGTTCGGGAACATCACCAACTCGATTCCGACTCCCTGCCCATTCTCGGCGGAATGTCGATCAAGCGAATCGCCTTAGCTCCGAGCGTAATCCGTGAACCTCAGCGATCTATCACATCGAGAACATCGGGAGGGTGAAGGAAACCGGAATGCTCGAGCCGCACTGGCATCCAGTCACGGCCGAACTCGGCTGCGTGCACCGGGGACGCGCACGGATGACAGTGCTGGATCCGGACGGGACATTCGACGCCTACGTCCTCGAGCCCGGCCAAGTGTACTTCATTCCCCGTGCCTATCCGCACCACATCGAGGTCATCGGCGATGAGGACATCCACTTCCTGATCTTCTTCGACCAGGCCACACCGGCGGACATCGGATACCGCGCCACGGCTTCCGCGTTCTCCCGCGAGGTTCTTTCTGCAGCATTCGGAATGTCCGAGAAGAACCTCCCGTCGTTCCCTTCACACCCATCGATCCGCTGATCGTGGCGCGGACCAATCCGGTCGACGCCGCCGTCTGACCCGAGTACTTCGACCCCATCGCCCAACACCCACACGAGGAGCATCAGTCATGCCGTACATCACCACGTCCGATGGAACCGAGATCTATTACACCGAGCAGGGAACCGGCAGGCCCGTGATCCTCAGTCATGGCTGGCCGTTGTCGTCGGACGCGTGGCAGGTCGAACTCAAGCTTCTCGCCGACGCGGGCTATCGCGCCATCGCCCATGATCGCCGCGGCCACGGACGCTCGAGCCAGACATACAGCGGCAACGACATGGACACCTACGCGAAGGATCTCGCCGAACTCGTCGAGGCACTCGACCTGACGGACATCGTTCTGATCGGCCACTCGACCGGTGGGGGTGAAGTCGTGCGCTATGCAGCGCAATACGGCGTAGGGCGGGTGTCGAAGATCTTCACGGCCGGCGCTGTACCCCCGATCATGCTGAAGTCCGACTCCAACCCCGAGGGCACGCCGATCGAGGCGCTCGACGCCATCCGCGAAGGTGTTCTGAAGGACCGTTCGCAGTACTACAAGGACCTCTCCGTCGCCTTCTACGGAGCCAATCGCGAGGGGGCCACGGTGTCGCAGGGCGCGAAGGACGACTTCTGGCGTCAGGGGATGGCCGTCGGGCTCGCTGCCGCCTACGACTGCGTCAAAGCGTTCTCCGAAACCGACTTCACCGAGGATCTCGAGGCGTTGACCGTGCCCGTCTTCATCGCCCAGGGCGACGCCGACCAGATCGTGCCCATCGCCGCCGCGGCGCTGAAATCCATCCACCTCGTGAAAGACGGCACGCTCAAGGTCTATCCCGGAGCCCCGCACGGGATCTACGGCGCCTACCAGGACGAACTCGATCAGGACATTCTGAAGTTCGTCGGCGAATAGTCTCGCCACGTCGACACCGGCCGCCGCGACCGGAACACCGTTCCGGAGCCCAGATTCACAGATACGCAACCGATTCGGAGAACTGCCGGGTGAGCGTCGACCGCCGGTCACCAACCGAAGGGATCACGGTCCGCCCCGGGCACCCAGGTATTGCCGGGATCGGTCCATTGACGCCGTTTGATCATCTTGCGGGCGGCGCGGTGATTGCGTCCGACGAGCCGGTCGAGGTAGAGATGCCCGGCGAGATGATCGGTTTCGTGCTGCAGGCAGCGGGCCAGATAGCCGGTGCCCTCGACGGAGATCGGGTTGTTGTCGATGTCCACGCCGACGACTCGCGCCCAGTCGGCTCGGCCCGTCGGGTAACGCTCGCCCGGAACGGAGAGGCATCCTTCGAGTTCGTCTGGGTCGGGCATGCTCTCGGGCAGAGGTGATGTCGCGAGTACCGGATTGATGACGTGCCCGCGATGTCGACGGGTGTCGTCGATCAGGTCGTACACGAAGATCGCTCTCGGGTCCCCGACTTGGTTGGCCGCCAGACCGGCTCCGTGA
Organism: Rhodococcus sp. NPDC059968; assembly: GCF_042738615.1. Classification (NCBI taxonomy): domain Bacteria; kingdom Bacillati; phylum Actinomycetota; class Actinomycetes; order Mycobacteriales; family Nocardiaceae; genus Rhodococcus; species Rhodococcus sp. NPDC059968. Next base: position 1,617 of record NZ_JBHWUE010000118.1, on the reverse strand, counting down.
GCTGCGGTGTTGGTCTCGTGGAGGTCGTCGACGAAGGCGGCGAGTTCGCTGTCGAACGCGGTGACCGTCACCGCTGGTGTGGTCAGTCTGGTGTCTCCGGCAATGAGGATCGGTCGAATAGCCATACGGAGGAGAGTACTCAAATGTGAGTACTCCGGTAGAACTGATGGCATGAACCCCACGCGGCTGTTCGTCCTCGGCGCTCTCTCCAAGCGGGGACCCATGCACGGTCACCAACTGCGTCGCGACGCGCGTCTGGATCGGGCCGAACTGTGGTCACGGGTGAAACCCGGGTCGCTCTACGGTGCGTTGCATCGGCTCGAAGACGAGGGCCTGATCCGGCCGTTGCGCACGGAGCGGGACGGCGCCCTGCCCGCCAGAACTGTCTACGAGATCACGGCGGAGGGAACCAGGGAACTCCGAGCGCTCCGCGACGAGGCGTTCACCGAGTTCGAACTCAAACCGGACCCCGTCGACCTCGCCCTGGCTGTCAGTGCAGATCTCGACCGAGAGGTACTTCGCGGCTACGTCGAGGACCGCATCGCGGTCCTCTCGGCACGCGAGCAGCAGTTCGATCACCAGCTCGATCGCCGATGGCCCGACCAGAGCACCGCGGACGATCTCATCGTCGCCCACGCCGTGATGCGCATCCAGACCGAGATCGCCTGGCACAAGAAAGTCCTCGCCGACATCGACAAGCTGGAGGCACGGTGATCCGCGAGGAGGGACGAACCTGTCAACGGCGCCCGCCGGAACGGAGTCGGCGGGCGTGCCGCCGGCGGTCGGCTTCGGTCATCCCACCCCAGATTCCGTACGGTTCGTCCTCTGCCAGGGCGTGGTCGCGGCACCGGGCGAGCACGGGGCAGTCCTGGCAGATCTGCTGGGCGTTCGCTTCGCGACGGGCGCGGGCGTGACCGCGTTCGCCGTCGGGGGAGAAGAACACCGATGATGCGACTCCGCGACACGCTGCCGACTCGCGCCAGTCCTCGGGACGGGGAGCGGCCACGGGGGCCGGTATTCCGGACGTTTCTGCCAACAGCACTGCGGTCCTTCCGTTCCCGGCTCGTGGAACAACTCCACGTGTCGGGAAACAGATATCGATATTCTTCGTGTGAGCGTCGGTATCGGTTACGGGCCGTCCGGTTAACAAACCGGACGGCCCGTTTCAAAGATATACCGGACGACCACTCGACTGCGCCACTGGGTGGGATGTCCAGCAGTGTGGCGGTGGATCGACGCGCTCACGGGGTCGTCGAGGTGTACCGCGTCGCCGAACCGGCACGGGCCGTTGCCCGTCTGTTCCGGGTTCCGTAGCGAGCAGGTCGCGGATCTGGAGTACCCATGTCTCAGCTGATTCATCACAATTTCTGCATCCGTCGGGTAGTCGGTTCGCATGCAACAGATCTCATTGCTCGTCGTTACCGCAATAACCGCGTTCTGACCAGTAGTGCGCGATCTCCTCGCGGTGCGGCGATTCGACTCTGGTCGAACCTGAAGAGGTCAACCGCAGTTGGGACTAGCGAACGTACGTACGTTTGACGTAGTGTTGGAGACCACAGCAATACTTGTACGGCTAAGGAGAACGATGTTTACTCTCGTCGACGCTATTCGGCGTAA
>NZ_JBHWUE010000117.1:0-26306 GCF_042738615.1 Rhodococcus sp. NPDC059968 | reverse complement strand
GGGGGGTGGTGCGATCTCGTTGGTTCGGTTTTTTGGCAACTACACAACCCGCCCCGCCCGCCCCCTCCGGACTCGAATCCGGAGCGGGCGGGCGGGGCGCACGTCGTCACGCCGATGAATGAGTGCCTACCGGGGGTCACCGTAGAAGGTGGCGAAGGAGGCGACGGTTTCGCGGGGGGTGCTGTACCGGCTCAGCCGGTGCTCGCGGTCCGCGTAACCCAATGCGAGTCCACAGACGATCAGCTGATCGTCAGGGATGTCGAGGTGTCGACGCAGAACCGGGTAGAAGTCGATGAAGGATGCCTGAGGGCATGTGTCGAGTCCGGCGCCGCGGGCGGCGAGCATCAGCGCTTGGAGGAACAGGCCGGCGTCCACCAGCGCACCATCGAGCGGGTGCCGGCTGACCGTCAGAATGATGCCGACGGGGGCGCCGAAGAAGTCGTAGTTGCGCCGATGGTGGGCCAGCCGGGCCGCTGAATCGGTCGCTGCGATGCCTAAGGTGTTGCCGTACAGTCCCTCACCGAACTTACGTCGACGAGCACGAAAGGGTTCCACCCATTCATCCGGCTTGGGCTGGTAGTTGTACTCGCGAGTGCCGACCCGCCCCTCGGAGTCGTGGGCAGCGAGAAGTGCCGATGTCAGGCGCGATTTTACCGCGCCGGTCACTACATGGACCTGCCACGGTTGGCTGTTGGAGTTGCTGGCGGACCGGGCCGCCAATTCGAGTAGTCGCTCGACATCGCGGTGCGGTACCGGCGTCGACAGGAAGGCGCGCACGCTTCGCCTGCTCAGTAACGCTTGCTCGACGGTCGCGGCGTCCTTCGCACCGGGTACGGCTCGGGACTCCAGCGGGGCGGTGGTGGTCACATCGTTCATGGAGAATGCGCCCCCTTTCCTGAATCAGACGGTCGCGGCGGGAGTGATGTCGTAGGAGATCCGTCCGGCCGGCAGATAGAACAGAGCGATCAGTGCGCCACCTCTCACCTCGGGGTAGTGGTGACTTCCCGGTCCGGGTGCCGTCCAGCCTGCGGCGCACCATCCGCGCGGGCCGGCCAACTCGGCGCCGGGATCCAGGGGAACCACGAGGTTGAGTTCGCCGTACGGATGCTGGTGGTACTGGCCGCGATACCGGGAAACGCTGTTCATGTAGACCGCGGTGATGCTGAAGTAGTTGAGCTGCTCACTTGGTGAGGCGATCCGGCTGCGCCGATATTTCGGTCCGTCGAGCTCGACATTGGCCGCCCAACCGTCGTCGACGCCTTCGGTGACCATTCGAGCCAGATCGTCGTACAGCTCCGTCCCTGGTCCGTACGTGGTGTTGAGCCACCCCTCCAACTCGCCGCCGGCGGTCCGGTTCTTGACCTCGTCGAGAAACGGGATGCTGCGATCGATCAGGGCCTGACTGGGATTCATGACGCACTCCTGGATGAGACTCACACCACTATCTATGGCTACAGCCACACTAAGACGCAGTTGCGTTACAGTCAATATGTGTAACGTAAGTAAATCTACGAACCTTGATCCCGGGAGTCCCTGCATGACGATTGTGTTGAAACTGCCGCCTCGACACGGCGGACTTCGTCGCACCGCCGCCTTCACATTGCTCGCCGTCGACGTTGTCACTTTGATCGGAGCCTCCGCCGCCCCGACCCCGCTCTACGAGCTCTATCAGTCACAATGGGGATTCACGCCCCTGGAGTCGACGCTGGTATTCGGCATCTACGCTGCCAGCTTGCTGCTTGCGTTGCTCACCACAGGTTCATTGTCCGACTACATCGGCCGCCGGCCAGTACTCCTTACCGCACTGGCCTTCGAAGCGGCATCGATGATTGCCTTCGCGTCCGCAGACGGGATCGGACTACTCCTCGTGGCCCGTGTCGTACAAGGCTTCGCAACCGGTGCCGCGATCAGCGTGCTCGGCGCCGCACTGATCGACCTCGAGCGCACCCCCGGCCGTGGCGCGACCGTCAACAGCATCGCCGCACCGATGGGCCTCGCTCTGGGGGCAATCGGATCCAGCCTCATCAGCGAGCACCTACCCCGGCCCACCAGCACGGTCTTCCTCGTGTTCGTCGCCTTGTTCGCTCTCGAGATCGTCGGAGTCTGCGCCATACCGGAAACTGCGGTACGCCGGCCCGGAGCCCTGGCATCAGTTCGCCCCACGCTTGCGGTCCCCGCCGGTGCTCTCCACATGCTGCTACGCGCCGGCCCCTGCCTGATCGCAGTATGGGCGTTGGGTGGCTTCTACCTCTCGCTGGGACCATCGCTCGCCCGCACCACGCTCGGTGTCCACTCCTCATTGACAGGGGCGATCACGGTGGCCACCCTCACCGGCACCGGTGCTGTCGCGGTCTTCCTGCTGCGCGCTGCAGCGCCTCACCAAATCCTCTCGGTCGGCGCGGCCGCGCTCGCCGCCGGCGTAGCAACCACTCTCGCAGGTGCCGAAACTACCTCATCCGTAACGCTTCTCGCAGGAACAGCGGTTGCCGGCGTGGGATTCGGCGCAGGGTTTCAAGGCACCATTCACACTGTCATGCCCCTCGCCCAGCCACACGAACGCGCCGGACTCCTCTCGAGCATCTACATGATCGCGTACCTCGCCAATAGCGTCCCCGCGCTGATCGCCGGGTACTTCGTCGGACGCATCGGACTGATCGATACCGCGAGGATCTACGGTGGGGTGGTGATCGCCCTGGCAGGCATCGGCTTCGGCACCGCGCTGCTGCCCCACGGGCGAGAATCTGCCGAGCCTGGAGCGCGTCGGAAACGGTCGCGAGTGTGAATACGGAAGATCGAGGGATAGCATTTACGGAGCACAAACCCCTATAGGTTACAATCGATCATTGTAACCAAATCAAGGGCGATCGGGGTGGCCATGACCGAGAAGGCAGCCAGAACAGACCCGCACAAGGTTGCAGAAGCCGAAACCGGCGCCCGCGGAGGCCGGCCCCGTGACCCAACCCTCGACGACGCCATCATCCAGGCGACTCGTCGACGGCTGGTCGTCGACGGGTACTCCAAGATGACATTGGGTGATATAGCGGCAGATGCAGGCGTCACCCGCCCCACCCTCTACCGGCGGTGGCCAGGAAAGTTCGAACTCGTCGTCGACGCCCTCGACTTCGGCTTCCGCGCACAACGCGCGACTTACCCGAACCTGGAACTCACGAAATTGCGCCCGTTCGAAGCCTTCACCGAGGCGATCCGCCGGGTCGATCCCTGCTACTTCAATCCAGACGCGATGATCCTCATGGGGAACTTCATGGGCGAGACCTTCCGAACCCCGGAGCTGCTCGAGATTGTGCGCGAACACGCAGTGGAGCCACGGGTGAATTTGGTCGAAGGTGTGCTGCACGATCTGCAAAGCCGTGGCGAAGTGCGAGACGACATCGATGCCCATACCGTGGCCACCATGTGCTTCGGCAGCTACTACGCTGCCTTCCTCCGCGGCGACGGCGACCGCGAAGGCCTAGCCGAAAAGGTCTCGGCGACACTGTGGCCCGGTCTCGCCGTCGAGCGGACCTAGCAGCGAACGAACTGCACAAAAGCCGGCCGGCTCCGGCCTCTTCGCTACGGGCCGGTGACATCTTGGTCGTCAACCGAACCCGCGCAGAGGCCTCATCGCCACCACACGCGGGCGGCCGCACGCAGATTCTCGAGCTGTCTGTGACGTGCTGCCGACGTGAGCACGCGTCCGCGGGCCATCGCCGCCGCATCATTATCATCACGTGCCCGGCATCGGCTCGGGCTACGGCGCCACCGGGTAATGGCTGGTGACGGCAACTCGATTCCAGGCGTTCATCACCGTCGCGAGCCAGCTGATCGCGGACACCTGTTCGTCGGTGAGGGAGCCGTCATCCCAGGTCCGCCGTTCCGGAACAGCGAGCGCGGTGACCTGTTCGGCGAGAGCGAGCGCTGCGCGCTCCTGGTCGCTGAAGTACTGCGCTTCCCACCACGCTGCGACGACCGCAAGTCGATCCGTCGTCTCTCCCTTGGCGAGGGCGTCGCGGGTGTGCATGCGGAGACAGAAGGCGCAGCCGTTGAGTTGCGAGACGCGAATCTTCACCAACTCCACGAGAAGCGGGTCCACTCCCGCCGTTTCCAGGGCTGCCTTTACTTCCGCATCCAACTTCATCAGGCTCTGATAGACGGTTGGGTGCTGTTTGCCGAGATTCACGCTGGTCATGGTGCCCTTTCTGAGTGGTGGTCGAGCAGTCGTGAGATTGATTCGCTCTAACGAGATTGCACGAAGATGTGGGGAGTCATCAACCCCGCGACCCCCTGGCCGGCCGGAGCCGTTGTCGATACTCAGTCCCCGCGTCCGTGCACTTTGCAAGCGACGTGATTCTCCTCCACTTCTGCACGACCTGTGGCAGCTCGGATCGCGCCGACGCACTTCCTTCAACACGCGGCGTGTCGCGGTGTGTCACTTGGGCCAGGCAGACCCCATGATGCGCTCGACCATGCTCATGCTGCGGAAGCCGGGAACGAAGTGCTCCAGTACGTCGGCATTAACGGTGCCGTACGTAGTGTCCGGCCGGTGGCTGAGTCCGTCGACGAAGGCCTGCAGGAACTCGGTCTTGAAGTCGCCTCGCGGATGGGCAGCGGTGATCGCCTCCACCTGATCCGGGTCCAGTCCGTCCAGACCCAGCCCGACTACATCAGTGAGGACACCAAAGTGAGTGGCTGCGACTTCGTCGCCCATCCGGCCCGGAATCCCAGGCGTGGTGTGCAGCGCGATCGCCGTCCAAACCACCTCAGCGGCGGCATCGGAGAAACCGCGATCGAGCAGGAACTTGCGAGCGTGATCGGCCCCATCGAGCTCGAACCGCTGCTCGACATCCGAGTAGGGCCTGAGCAGGCCCGTGTCATGGAAAAGAGCAGAGAGATAGAGCAGCTCAGGGTCTGGCTGCAGGCCGAGCTCGTGAGCCCGGAGCATGCTGAAGATGAAAACGCGCCTCGAGTGATGGAAGATGAGGGGGCTCGTCGTCTTCTGGACCAGGCGCGTGGCTTCGGCTGCCGCTGGCGTCTGGGGGATCACTACTCCTGCGATGATCTCGGTCATGGAACCTGCCCTCTCGGTTGTCGGTGTCGTGGAAACGTACGGGTGGTCCGCCCCTCTATGGTGCCGACCATCCCGCCTCCAGCGCCGCCTTGGTCCGGCCATGAACCACTCAGATCTGGACTTGCGGTGAGTGCGCGTCCGACCCCGCACGCGCATCGGGTCGCGATCCTTGCCTATGACGGGGTCAAGCTGCTCGATGTCGCGGGCCCCGCTGAGGTGTTCGCGGAGGCGAACCGGTTCGGTGCCGACTACAAGATCGTGTTGTTGTCGCCGAACGGTGCCGATGTTGCAACGTCGATCGGGATACGAATCTCCGTTGACGGCAACGCACAATCGGAGCCGGCGCCCGACACCTTCCTGGTGGCTGGTGGCGACATCTACCCGCGAACCGCCGTCACCCGTGATCTGGTCGAGGCAACACAGATCCTCGCGCAACGAGCCGGTCGGATCGGGTCAATCTGCACCGGAGCATTCATCCTCGGAGCTGCCGGCCTCTTGGAGGGCAGACGCGCGACCACACACTGGAAAGTCGCACGCGAACTCGCGGCCCGGCACCCGGGCACCGTCGTCGAGCCCGATGCGATCTATGTTCGCGACGGCACCACGTACACGTCCGCGGGCGTGAGCGCCGGAATCGACCTGGCGCTGGCACTGGTCGAAGACGACCACGGCCCCGATCTGACACGCGACGTCGCCCGACGCCTGGTGGTTTACCTGCAGCGTGCGGGCGGGCAATCGCAGTTCTCTGCCCCACTGCAGGGCCCACCACCACGAGCTCCGGTGCTCCGCAGAATCGTGGATCTGGTGACGGCGGACCCCGCCGGGAACCACTCCCTCACCGAACTCGCCAGGCACCTCAACGTGAGCCCTCGACACCTCACGCGGCTCTTTCGAACCGAGCTGTCCACCACACCGGCCCGGTATGTCGAGCGGATCCGGTTCGACATGGCGAAAGCGCTGCTTGACCAGGGCCACAATGCAACACAGGCAGCATCACTCGCCGGATTCCCCAGCTACGAGAGCCTACGACGTGTGTTCGCGCGGGAGCTGGCGATATCGCCTACGGTCTACCAACGCCGCTTCAGCACCACGCACCGCGCCGACGCGGCCAAGCTCCCTTCCTGACCCACCGGAGGAGTGCGCACCGCTAGCGGCGGTGCGCCCACTTCCGCCGCCACGGTATGCGGCCGTCAATCGGCAACTCCCGCATCCAGCGCCCGAGCGAGCGAGCCGGTCGCGGTGCACGTGGCGGCGGGTGCCGGTCTTGCCACCTGTGGATGGCGTTGGGCGAGAAAGGGATCTGGCCGAAGCCGAATGCGATTCCCCGGGAGGTCGAACCCCGTCAGCTGGCGGGATCGTACTGGAACGCGCGCACCTCCTGCGCGCACCGGCAGGCAACCGCGATCTTCGCAGCCCATTCCAGTGCCGCCTCGCGGGAGGGCAACTCCAGTACCGTGTAGCCGCCTTCGAGCTGCTTCGTCTGCGGATACGTGCCCTCGGTCACCGTGCCGTCCCCATCGACCAGGACAGGCGGAACGCTCTCGTCGATTCCACCGCCGAACACCCAGACGCCGGCGTCCTTCGCCTCCTCCACCACCGCGTGCGACGCATCCGACACTGCCTGCAGATCCTCGTCGGGAAAGACCATGGCACCACTAGGGAACGAGATCAGGTACTTCGTCATCGCGCCGACTCCTTCTCCGCACGTCAGGGACCGGACCCATCCTCGCCGACACGGGCCGGCGCGCACAAGACTCGCTCGCCCACCCCCAACGGGCGGAACAGGCCGTCTCCGTCTCCACCACCGCGCTCACCGCGGCCGCGACTCCGCGGGCATCGAGCACTTGATCAACACACACCCTGGTGAACACTTCCACCAATCCCACCTGCAGTGCGGGACAATGCTGTCGTCGAAGGCTGTGGTGTCACCGGCATTCCACCGGCGACGACCCTCCGCGAGGCGACGAACAGTACGGCGACGCTCGCGACGGAGACCACGAGCATGACCCTCGCCGTCGTGGCACAGCGAACACGAGCAGATCCCGGTGCCCGTGTACGCGAAAGCCCAGAAGCAATTCGTCGCGGGCAACCAAGCCCGACCTCCCTGAAACCGGTCAGGCAGGTCACAGACCTCATGGCAGTCAGCGTGGCACGGTTCGATGGCAAGTTCGCCACGGCGAAGACGAACCCAAACTGGAGCATGTGCATCGGTGCGGGCAAGGCGGTGCCTTTCGGCGCTCATGCGCCCCGGCCCGCTACCCCGAATGAGGACGGACCGGGGCGGCGAGTGCTGCACCGCATCCCTCGCCCACCGAACCGGGTTTCGCCGCCTGGGCCCCGCCACCGTCCAATCCTCCACCACCGCCGGCGCCGGCCGGCGCTTTCTGCGCGTCCGAGGTGTCAGTTGACTTGCCCCTCGGCGGGTCCATACACCCCGTACACCGCCGACACGTGTGATTCAATCTCGTCATGCGCAAGTCACTGCTGGTAGTCGCGTTGATCGCGTCCGGGACAGTTGTCGGGGCCATACCCGCGGGGGCGGCACCGACGCAGCCGTCCTGGGCGGGCGAATACTCGCTGAAGCGCTTCGCCGCGACGAAGGACGGCACGAGTTTGGCCGCGCGGCAGTGGGAGCCCGACTTCGCCGATACGTACCGATTCGAGACGAGTTGCACGGACGACGCCTGCGTGGCAACCGTCACCGATGGGCCCACGCCAGCCAACCCGACTCTGCCGCTACCGCCGCAGTACACCTGGGACGGGACCAGCTGGGTACACACCTACGACTGGGAGTGGGACTGCTATCAAGGCGAGGGCGTGCCGAAGGTGTGGGCACCGGCGCACTCGGTTGCGTACTACACACCGCAACCAGACGGGACTCTGACCGGTTCCTGGCGTACCGATATCGACAGCGGCCCGTGCGAAGGCTCGGTGATCATGGACGTCGCGGCCTATCCCGTCGAGCCGCCTCCCGGACCATTCGGCTCATAGGCGCAGATGCACAACGGCCCAAAACTGTATACCGATCATATTAGCCGCACGCGTCATCCTGTTGCCGCGCTGCTTGGTTGTTCGTCCATCACGCTGACTCGCCGTCCATCTCGTTTGGATCGGACTGCACAATCCCCCGGTAAGCGCGGTTGCTTTCTACAAGGACGACGTATCGCCCTCCTCCTTACCGTCCCGCCGAGCTCAGAATCGGATGTCCTCGTTGCCCTCTCGACTACTGAATCCCAATAGAGACAATTGTTGTCACGTCGCAGGCTAGAGTTCCCACTACGCAGCCTGCTCTGCGCTAGGAATCCAACGATCAACCGCCTCCTTTCGCCTGCGAGCATGGGCGATTACGTTGTCAGCCGAGGAGGTAAGCCCGGTCGTTACAGGCGGGCGTAACTCAGGGGACTGCTGATGGATGGCAGCTCGAGCCCCTGTGCGGCCGTCGAACAACGCGTCGAATTCCCTTATAATTGCGCACAAGTCGTCAATTTCAGGATAGAGGATTGCGAGTAACTCTCGATTCGTCTCGGCCAGGCGCGGAACGGCCTCGCCGACCATTTCGTGGATGCTGGGATCAACCAGGGAGGTTCCTGAGTTCCTCCTTGAGCGTCGCGTTCAGGGGGTCCTTTGTGTCCCGCAACGCAGAGCGGTCCATCTGCATGTCGATGAAGGCGACCTTCGTACCTTCATGCATCGGTGATTCCCCCTCATGGCGGCGGCCAGCATCGTGTAATGCACCTTCGTGTTGCGCAGCCTGAACAGGTACCGATAGCCGAAGCAGTCGTCGTAGATTTCGGCGAACACAGCCTTCACCTTGCAGTGCTCCGGCGAATCCCTCCCGAACTTACGCTTGACCTCGATGTAACTCTGATCCTGGTGATGATGGATCGACGAGCAGACAGCCAGGATCGTCGTGCGGAGGCGAGTCCCCCATTCGACCATGCCGTCAGGCTGCTGCGTCGGTGAGATCTTCCCGTCGAGCATGGCTCCCGCCGCCTTTTCGATCGTGTGGAAGAGATCAATCGATGACTGCCTGGCGTAGGTAAACATGTTCGCGACCATGACGTCGAACATGAACCGGGTGCCGACGCCCTCATCCGGGGCCCGGGTCAGTACGCGGGCCAGCGCAGCAGTTGCCGTCAGAACGGCGGCCACCACCGTGATGACGCACACGAACGTCGCGGGGACGGAAGAGTACCCGAACAGCGCAGGCGGCGCGCACACCCGCGACGGTGGCCGTCGGCGCACCGACCTGGAGCAACACCGCGAGCATCCGCACGGTCGCCGCGCGCCGATCATCACCCGCCGCGGCCAATACCCACCACACACCAACCAGTGCGCACCCCTACGCCAGCACCGTACTGCCGGCGTAGAGCACCAGCACCACAGCACATCCCACCGCGAATGCTCACCGTGGACGTGAACACGGCATACCGCAACACCAGCATCGGCGACACCCAACGGTGATGCCACTGAGGGCCGCAACGACGGTCCGGCAGAGGAGGAAGGTGCGCCGACGGCGCCGTTCGTCCTCGCTCGCCTCGTCCCGCACCACCCGCCACTGCGCATCGCAATGGATGACACCTCGTCGGCACAGGACACATACCTACTTCCGCACGGCGAGGCCAGCAGAATCGTAGCCTCGGCCGCCTCATTGAATTCAATGCACAGATTCGAAAACGACCCTGTGTTCTCCGCGCTCGATTGCGAACACCGCCTTTACCGGCATGCCCACTTCAACGTTCTCTGTACCGATGATGTTGCTGATGAGTTTCGAGCCTTCATGAAGCTCGACTACGGCAACAACGTACGGCGGCTGCTGAGCGGGTCGGGGGAGGTACGCCTTACGGAAGGTACAAAAAGACCACACCCTTCCGAGACCGGATGCGGCTATCCACTCGCCAGCGTCCCGGGCGGAGCAGTGCGGACACGTCATTCGCGGTGGGAATTGTGTCTCTCGGCATGTTGTGCATCGAGTGGTGCGCAACTCGTTTGTGGCGAGTCCTTCGAAGTACGGCTCGAGCATCACAGATCCTTCCCATAGATCACCGATGAAACGACTGGTGATGCACAGGCGTACTGAATCGTTTCGGCCCCCTCGATCTGCCGGTCGCCGCCATCGCCGCGAAGCTGTCGGACGGCCTCGATGTTCAGACCCCACCCTTGCATGTAACTTTCCGAGAGGTGGCCGCCAGAAGTATTGGTAGGCAGGGCGCCTCCGAGCTCGAGTCGGCCGTTCTGAACGAAATCGCCGGATTCCCCTGGAGCACAGTATCCGAGTCCCTCGAGAGTGAACAGAACATTGCAACTGAAATTGTCGTAGATCATCAACGCGTCCACATCGGAGCGTTCACGCCCGGACTGTGCCAGCGCCGTCTCACTCACCTCGCGGACAGCATTGCGCCAGAAATCCTCGGGCGGGAAGTCCGAATTCACGAGTTCGGCTAGCTGGGCCGTCCCGAGGATGTGGACCGGGGGCTTCGGGTGGTCGTGAGCGCGGTCCACCGCCGACAGGATCATGGCCACACCCCCATCATTTATCAGGCAATAGTCGAACAGTCGCATCGGTTCGACGATGTAGCGCGAGGTCATGTAGTCGTCGATTGAGAGCGGACCTCTCATCACGGCTGCGGAGTTGAGCTGTGCGTGCTTCCGAAAGGTCATGGGAATAGCGGCCAATTGCCGCTCGCTCGTACCGTAGAGGTACTGATGGCGTTGCAGCATCAGCGCGTAATAGGCTCCCGGCGAAGTCATGCCGTAGGGAAGTGTCAACTCAGTAGGGGCGCCGTAGGCCTCCCCGAAGCCGCCGTAGGTGGATTTGGCGGTGGCACCGTTGTTGCCATACACCAGCGCGACTCGGTGGCACTGTCCTGCGGCGATGGCCGTGACGGCTTGCTGTATTGCGGGTCCGGTCATTCTGCCCTCCGCAGGTAGACTCGCCACCCAACGTGGGCGCAGGCCCATCATGGACGCCACCGCCTCATAGCCCACTCGACATGCGATGAGGCCGTCGACGTCGGAAGCCGTGAGGCCAGCGTCTGACAACGCATTGTCCAGTGCCCAGGCTCCGAGCTGTTCAGCCGAATTTCCTGACAGCCTTCCGAATGTCGTCGCGCCGACACCAACAACAGCGGCAGCTCGATTGAGCGAATGCATTGCCCATCCTATTCCATTTCGTAAGCCTGGACTCGAGGCCATTTCGAGACGTGATCCTCGACGAAGCCATTTCGCTACTGTGGCCTCGACTGCAGCGGTCGCCCCGCCACGAAGCTCCAAGTGCCGATCACGTTCGCCCCGAATTCGGGTAGGAACCGCGAAGTCCTTTGCCGTAGAATTCCCTGTTTTCGGGCTGGTGCCGGTTGGTTAGCGCGCACTCGAGCACGACGGCTCACCGCTATCTGTCCGCGGTGATGCCGGGTCCTTCACTGCAAAGGTGAGGACGGAAGCGGCCAGACCATAGTGGAATCCGCGTCCCGAATTACATCCGGAGCTCCCGGAGGTGGCCAAATCCCTGCTTCGTACACTTCTCGCCGGACGGCGAGCCGTTCGTTCGGGCTCTTGAACGGCCAGATGTGAAGGAGCCGGTCAGGACCATCGAGGGCATACATCACCACCGTTATTGGATCAACCGGATCGCGAAGCGGAAGTGCCTTACGCCAACCCGCAATGGTGTCGGTGAGCCCACCGGGGATGAGCCTGTAGTCGCGGATCTCGTACGCAGGTCCGAACGTCCCGGTTTCCACGAGAGGCATGAACGGCAAGGGTGCGAACGACTCCACGCTGACGGACTCGATCGCCTCGATGGCGGCGAGAGGGTGGCCGTCGAGGCGGATTCGTTCTCGTGCGGCCAGCATGGCCGCACTGTCGCGGAATCGACGCAGCACCCAGACTCGGCCGAGTCTGCCATTTTCCGACGTCCAGGCGCCGAGGTAGATTCCGCCGTCGTCCCCGTCCTGAGCCCATCGATCAACTGCTGAGGATGCGGCACTTTGGTTCAACAGTTGAAAGCCGATCGTGCTCCATTCGTAACGGACTGCCTGGGCGTCACGATCCTGGTCCTCGCCGGTGATGTGCGTGATGCGCGGACTGGACATTTCGACACTTCCGTTCATTTTGCGCGACTGTCTCGGTCGCGTTGTGGGTCCCCCGAGGGTGGGAAATTTGCCAAGCGGCGCGGTAGAGCCGAAGTAGTATCGTCGATCCTTCGCGATCGACGAGCACCACCACACTCCTACAACGAGACGGGATCTCCGATGGAGCGACCACCGCAGACGGTCAGGACCTGGCCGGTGACATAGGAGCCCTCGCAGACCAGGTATCTGACGGCGGCAGCGATATCGTCCGGGACGCCTCCACGTCCTACCGGGATCGAGTGCAAGGTCTTTTCGAGTACTTGCGCAGGAAGTGTCGCCGACAGTGGGGTTTCGACGTACCCCGGTGCGATGCAATTCGCGGTGACTCCCAGGGCGCCGACCTCGAGCGCCAACGATCTCGTTGCGCCGATCAATCCGCCCTTGGAGGCGGAGTATGCGCCGGAGCCGAAAATCCCCAGCCACGCCCGTGATGCGATGTTGATCACAACTCCCCCTCCGGCGGCTTCCATCAATGGAAGCGCCTGGCGAACGAGCGAGAGCGCTCCGATGAGGTTGACATCCAGAGTGAGCTCCAGATCACCGTCGGTGATGTTGGTAAGGCGGGCATCTCTGCCCAGACCTGCGCAGTTGACCAAGACGTCCAGGCGGCCGTACTCGAATGCCACTGTTTCGATGGCTTCGATGCGGGAACTGCGATCGCCTACGTCCAGGGGAAGTGGATGCACGTTCGCGGGCAGGGTCTGGTGCGAATGCTGCTCGATCACGTGTGGGAGGTCGGTGAGGACTACCGTGTAGCCCTCTCCGGAGAGCCTGGTTGTAATGGCTGCTCCGATTCCGCTGCCGGCGCCGGTGACCAGAGCGATCTTGTTTGTTCGAATGCTCACGGTTTGATCCTTCCGAGATCGGGTCCGTCCGCGGTGTAGATTTCCTGACCGGTAAGCGCGGGGCTGGACCGGAATACGTGGAGAAGTGATGCGATCGCGGCGCACTCGGCGACGGAGAAATCACCGTGTAGGACCGTGTTCAGCGAGACGGAGTCCTTCTTCAGCTCGATGGCCATGGTGCGGCACAGTGAAAGCACCGCGCCCCCAACCAAGCCCGGTAGTACCGACCTCGACTCCCCCAACACTGCTTTGGCAGGTACCAGAACGGCGACGCTGCCGTGGGCAATCCCTTGTTCCCGGAATTTCGTTACTGCGCTCTGAAGGGAATGCACAACGTCTGCGATGAGGGCCTTCGCGTCTTCGAGGTCTTCTTCCGTCGACGCCGCGAACGGCAGGGGTGCAGGCGGGGTGACGACGATGCAGACCTGTTGGGTTGCTCCTTCTGCGGCATACGCTTCGAGGCCGAGTTTGGCGGTGAGAGCCTGTGAATCGGAGCCGATACCGATCAGCGCGGTCGCTGGCAACACCAATGGAGTAGTGGTTGGGTGGTTCATGCTTGCATCACCAACGTCGTGACGGAGGCGCCGTCGGTTCCCGCCACAGTGCCACCCTTGCAGTACGCCAGGCCCGTTTTCGCACCTGCGACTTGACGGCCACCGGCCTGCCCGCGCAGCTGCCACGTCAACTCGCAAGCCTGGGCTACACCGGTGGCTCCGACCGGGTGTCCTCGGGAAAGGAGGCCGCCGCTGGGGTTGACGGGGAGCTTTCCTCCCAACGCGGTCAGGCCCTGTTCGGCCCACCGGCCACCTTCGCCGCGTGGAATCAATCCGAGACCTTCCATCCGGACGATCTCCGCGATGGTGAAGCAGTCGTGCATTTCCACGAAGTCGACGTCACTGGGGTCGATTCCTGCGATGTCCCAGGCAGCTTCGCCGCCGCGGCGGGAGATGTCCTCTTCATTGATCGAGCGGGTGCCGTCGTGCAAGGTCCCGCTGACAAGTCCACATCCAAGGATTCGGGGATGGTTTCGGTCCAAACCGAGTCGTGCGAGGCCGGCTGTATTCGCGACGACCAGCGCGGCGGCACCGTCGCTGATGGGGCTGCAGTCGAGGAGTCCTAGCGGATCGGCGATGGGCCTTGCTTCGAGGACTCGAGCCAAGCTGATCGCGTGCTGATACTGCGCGAATGGATTGTGTACGGAGTGTGCGTGGTTCTTGACTGCGACTGCGGCGATCTGTGCGCGTGTGGCGCCGTGATCGTGCATGTACCTGCGAGCGCTCATTGCGTGGTTGGCGGCCATGATCAAACCGGTTGCCGCGTCAAGGTCGGAGAGGTCGGCGAGGATCCCGCCTGAAATTCGATCGGTCATCTTTTCCGCACCGATGACCAGAACGACATCGTGGAGACCGGTCGATACTGCGACCCAGGCGTCGCGTACTGCGGTTGCACCGCTTGAACAGGCGTTCTCGAGATTTGTGACGGGTTGGCCCGACATCCCCAGTTGCGCGGCGACCCGCTGGCCTGCGACCGATCCCCCGAGAACGGTTCCGAGGTACAGGGCGTCGATGTTCTGGGGGGTTGCCGTCGCCTCGGAGAGGGCGGTGCGAGCGGCACTGACCGCCATCTTCTCGAGTGTGACACTTTTCGGGTACTTGCCGAATCTGACCATGCCGGCCCCGACGGCATGGACCGGTGTCCTTGTCATGAGTGCTCCTTCAGTTCGAAAGCGAAGGTGAGGTGGTCCACGTCGTCAACCCGTAGCCGGGACGGAACGATATGGACCTCGTCGCCGATCTTCGGTTCCCCACCGGCGGCGAGTTGCAGCCGGGACAGCAGAACCACGGGACCGGGAAGCCTCACGAAGGCCAGGTGATAGGGAACTGCCACGCCGGGTGGGGCTTGGTGAACCGTGGTGAACGTCTCCACAGTTCCGGAACGGGGCAGTTCGATCGGTTGAACATCGGTGGAATAGCAGACCGGGCAGAAATCTCTGCTCGGAAACGAGGCATGCCCGGACTGACATCGTGTGCCGACCAATGCGAACGGCTCCGTGGTGAACAAGTCCGACCTCAACGGGGGGAGATCGAGCACGTTAGTCACATGCCCTCCTTAACTGGTTGTTGGGTAGCATCAGCGCTGCGCCATTGCTCGCCGACATCGTGCAGAGCGAGTGGTCGGATGGATGAATCGCTGAGTCTCAGCTCCGTGCGACTCAGTCGAGGCGCAGCGGCGGGAAATTGAATTCCGTTCTGGTCGAACATCATTGCGCGTGCACGCACGTGTGGATCGGATGCGACTTCTTCGACAGCGTTGACGGGTGTCACACAGGCTTCGGCGCCGGCGAAGAGTGTTGTCCATTCAGCCCGACTTTTGGTGGCAAAAACGTCTGCGATGCGGCGCTTGGCCTCCGGCCATCGGGCCCGGTCATTTTGCAGGTCGTGCAGTTCGTCGTGGAGCCCGAGCACCCGCAGGAGGTTCGCGTAGAACTTCGGCTCGGCGCTGCCAACGGCCATGTAGTGGCTGTCGCTGGTTCGGTAGCTGTTGTAGAAGGGGGCACCGGAATCCATGTCGTTGGTCCCCGGGACCGGGGACCAACGCCCCTCGGCTTTGCGCTGCCACAGGCCCGACATCAGCAGTAGTGCCGCATCAGCCATGGCTGCGTCGATCACTTGGCCCCGACCTGAGGTACGGCGCTCGAACAGCGCGAGACCGATTCCGTAAGCGAGCATCAATCCGCCCCCGTAATCGGCGATCATGTTCAGGGGCGGCACCGGGTCCTCGCCCTCTCGGGCGATCGCCCTCGCTGCCCCGGACATGGCGAGGTAATTCAGATCGTGGCCCGGCTCATGGGCGGCGGGCCCGGACTGCCCCCAACCGGTCATTCGCGCATATACCAATCCAGGATGGTCGTGGGAGAGATCGTCGGGACCGAGCCCCAGTCTCTCCATGACTCCCGGCCGGAATCCCTCTACGAGAACATCTGCTCGAGTGGCGATTTCCCGTACTCGTGCGTAATCGTCCGCGTTCTTGAGGTCCGCTTCGATTGTGGTGCGTCCGCGAAAGGTCGGCGACGGTGTCGTAGGCGTTCCGCCGGGACGTTCGATCCGGATCACGTCAGCCCCGGCATCCGCCAGCAGGCTGCACGCAAAGGGGGCAGCACCCAGTCCCGCGAATTCGAGTACGCGGATGCCGTCGTAGGGGCGGTCAGTCATGGCACCCACACCTTTTTGCCGCATCGTCGATCTCGTCGAGACGCGTCACCGGCAACGGCTGTCCTGGGTGAATCGCCGGCAACGCAATGACGGAGCCACCTTTTGCGACGGTGACGACCAGTGTTTCGAGTCGTTCGCCGGCGAAGCAGACACTGGTCACCAATACACCGTGACCGAATGACAGTTCGTTGCGAACCTTCCCGGCTGGGTCGAATGCGACGACGTTGTCGCCCGTGCCGCCGGCAACCCACAGCCAGCCCTGACTGTCGAGGGCGATACCGTCCGGGGTTCCGCCCGGGACTTCGGCTTCCCATCCATCCCACTGACATTGGGCCCCGTCGAACCGGTACCGCCGCACAACTCCGCGCACGGTCTCGGCCACGTAGAGGTGGTCGGGTTCGCGCGCGAAGCACAACCCGTTCGGAAACTGCAGGTCTTCGAGCAGGGTGGACACGTTCGACGTCTCGGGATCAAGCACGCGCAGAGCGCCTGAGGTATTCGCCGCGCCGGTGCCGTGACTTGCCGGATCGGTGAACCACAGTCTGCCGTCAGGGCCGATGACGCAGTCACTCGGGGCGGACACACCGGTGTGGAGCACCGTGGACACCACTCCCCCGTCGATTTTCTGGATGGACGGGGCCTGGGACAGGGCGGATTTGCTCGCCATCGCGGTGGCACCGTTCTGGGTTACCCAGATCTCGCCCTTGGTCCCGATGGCGAGGCAGTTGGGTCCACCCCCGGTCTCGGCGATCTCACGTGCGCCCGCCCCCTGCAGGTCGACCGCATACACCTTTCCGCGGTTGATACTCACTACACCGACTTCGCCGGTATTCAGCGCCGCCGGCCCCTCGGTGAACCCGAGGCCCGCGCCGATGACGCGGGCGTCGTGCGGCAGCGTGAGTGCGCTGGCACTGCTGTTGCTATCTCTCACCAGTCATCTTCTTTCCTTGTCCGAATTTGAGCGCAGATCCGCCGGTTCACTCGTGGACTCGCACCCACGCGGTTCTCCGTCCGGTTCCGTCCTGGACGTAGGCTTCGGCCCCGTTCCAGCAGATGAACATTCGTCTGTTCGCGATGAGGGGAGCGAGATATCGGTAGTCGAGCGCACGGGGGGTCCGTTGACGCCTCGTCCGTAGGCCCTCGGCCATCAGAATTGTTTGAAGCGGGCCCTGCACCACGAGCCCGGGATACCCCTCGACCTCCTGCGCGTACTTCTCGTCCCAATGAATGCGGTGTGATACGCCCGCCGCGGCGGAGAAACGAAACAACAGAACCGGATCGATAGAGACTTCGGTGCGATCCGGGCCGATCATCTCGGTCGGTCGGGCGCCTTGCTCGCCGGCCCCCGCCGACCGCGGCGGGACGTCGACAACGTCCTGCCTCTCACGGATGCAGATCCGGCCGTTCTGAACAAATTCATGAACGATTGTCGTGAATACGAGGCGGCCTGACCTACCCGTCTTCGTCTGCCGGCCGGCCACGACCGAGCGGCGTGTCACCGAGTGGCCGATCCGCAGTGCGGAGACGAGCTCGACGGTGCCGCCAGCGAGTAGTCGTCGGCTGCCGGTGGACGGGGAGGGAACGAGCGATCCGTGTGTGGGCAGACCGTCCTCTCCGACATCGGACCGGTTCGGGCGCTCCGGTAGGTACATCCAATGCCACAGCGGCGGCAGCGCCGCCTCTCCATCGGGCAGCCGGTCCGGAAGGCCCAGAAGCATGGCCAGCTCGAGAGCCGGACCGGGGCAGAGCATCTCGCTGCGTTCGACACGCGGCGAGATCGAGAGGGGGTTCACGGCACCAGAACCGCCCGGCCCAGCACCGCCGAACTCTCGACCGCCCGATGGGCGTCGACGACCTGATCGAGGGGGTACTCGGTGGTAACACCGGTGACCGATCCTGATGCGACGAGATCGATGGCTTCGAGAAACGATTTCGACGAGGTCGAGGCCGAACCCGTGATGACGGCCTCCTTGAAGAACACGAAGGCCGGGTACAGGCTGATCTTCTCGCGCTTCAGTTGGCCGGTGAGGACGTAGCGACCGCGGCGGGCCAAGGATCGAAATCCGGTGTCGAAGACGGCCGGAAGCCCGACATTGTCGAGTACGACGTCGACGCCACGTCCTCGGGTGAGATCCGCGAGATGCGTCACGGGGTCATCGGTGGAAAGGACGACCTCATGGGCACCGTACTTGCGAAGGGACTCGATCTTCGACGACGACGACGTCAAGGCGATCACCCGGGCCCCCCTCGCGGCGGCCACCTGCAGCGCGTGAATGCCGAGGCCGCCGCCGGCGCCGGTGATCAGCACCGTGTCTTCGGGCCTCAGATTTGCGGCACCGTCGAGTGCCTGCACGCAACTACCCACCGCACAGGCCGCGATCGCAGCGGTGGCCATGGATACCTGGTCGGGTAGCACAGCAAGGGTGTCTTCCTCGAGTACGGCGAAATCTGCATATCCGCCATAGACGAAAACGGTTTGCGTACAGTCGAGTTCCCGTCCCGTCCGACATGCGGTGCACCATCCACAGGTGTGGTGTTGCTTGCAGGCCACTCGGTCGCCCACCTTGATGTGGGTTACTGATGCACCAACGTCCACTACGGTGCCCGCGATTTCGTGGCCCAGCACGCACGGTGTCGGTATCCGGGTCAACCCGGCCCGGTCGGCGGTATCGTGCCCGCACACCCCCACGGCGTCGACCTGGACTATCACCTGGGTCGCACGAGGCTGAGGATCGGCGGAATGGACGACTTCGAGCACCTCAGGTCCACCGAATCGCTCCATCGTCACCTGACGCATGTGTTCTCCTCCGCGCTGGCCTGCAGTCCGATGAACTGCTCGCCAATGAGTCGTTTACTGATCTTCCCGGTCGCGGTCATCGGCACCTTGCCTTCCTCGATGACCACGAAGCGGACAGGGACTTTGTACGATGAGATTCGTTCGCGGAGCCAGTGTCCGAGCCATTGGCCGATCTCCGCATCCGTTCTGCTGTCGGAAGAATTCAGCACGACCGCGCAGCACAACTTCTCCTCCGTGTCGTCGACCGCCCAACCGAAAACATATGCGTCCTCGACATTGGGGTGCTCGGTGATGTAGGCCTCGACCTCGGCTGGGGAGATAGTGATTCCGTTGATCTTGACAACCTCCTTCACCCGCCCCGCGAAATGCAGTCGCTGCTCGCCGTCGATCCATCCGAGGTCGCCGGTACGGAACCATCCGTCGGAGGTGAAGGACGCCGCGTTGGCTTCGTCATTGTTCAGGTAGCCGGGTGTCGTGCACCCTCGAAGTTGGATCTCACCGAGCCGGTCTGCCGAACCCTCGGCTATGACATCGCCCGTCCTGCGGTCAACGCATCGAATCTCCTGAGTCGGCAATGCCCGTCCCTGGGTGTAAACAAGTGCTGCTGCATCGTCACCCGGTTCGGTCATCGCCGCCAGCCCGTAACACTCGGTCAGCCCATACACGCTGCGGGCGTTGCCGAGTCCGAGCTTGTCGATCGCTACTCTCTTGTCCTCGGCCGTCACCCCGATCACCCCCTTCGTCAGGCACGACAGGTCTCGGGGGTTGACCGCCTGCTCCTTCGCCAGACCGCGAGCCATCGGTCCGACGCCGTAGAACACCGTGCACTGGTGCTGCTCGATAAATGCGGCGGAACGTGCCGGATCGAACCGTTCCTGCAGGCAGAGCGTCACCCCATGGGTGAGAGCGACAGTCAGAGCGTTGGCGCAGCCGAGTCCGAAGAACAACGGGGCGGCGAACCAGATTCGATCGCCCCCTTCCACCCCGAGTCGCTGTCCCATCGCGTATCCGTTTCGCATGAGATCCCCGTGTCTGAGCACGACAACCTTGGGCTCGGCAGTACTGCCGCTGGTGAAGACGTACATTGCCGTTTCCTCGTGCGATGTGACGACGGAAGCCGGCATCCGGGTCGGCACCGTCGACAGACCGGTCGGCAATTCCCCGTCCCACAGGAACGCACCTCGATAGTGCTCGTCCAGGTCGGGCTCCAGTAAGGAGGACGCTGCCAGCAATGAGACGTAGTCCCGGCCATTTATCTCCGACTGCGAGATCACGGCACGCAACCGAGACTTTCCTCGCGCCGAGCGCAACTCTGCCGACTTGTACCAGGTGTTGAGTGGCACGGCGATGAATCCACCCCGTACCAGCGCCAGGGTCGCTGCGAGCCACCTCCATCCATTGGGGAGCAGGACGCCGACCGCCTCACCCGGCTCCAGCCCAGCCTGCTCCAGGTTGTGCTGGAGCGTCTGCACCAGGTGCAGCATCTGCCGAGCCGTCACAATGCGGTCCTCGTCGACAACCAACGGCTGTTCCGGGCGACGGGCGGCATAGGCGTCGAGTACCGCCGCCACGTCCGGTTCGTTCGCCAGGGCGTATGGGGTATCGGTCAAATCCACGATGGGCACCTCTTTTACTATTTTCTATAGAGTATTTGGACGCGGTGGTTGTGTCAAACGCCAGCCGCCGCTGGGGGCGGGCGCGGGACAGCTGCCCGTCGTGCTATCCGGCCCGGTCGGGAACTGTTCCTGGAACTGCCTCACTATCGGCGCGCGGGCGACTCGCGGGCCCGGACTGCCCGGCGGTGAGCATGTACGAGCAGACTATGCCGAGTGCAGCCATGACGAGGACATAGAGGGAAATCGCCGCATTTGTCCCGGTCGCATTGAGCAGGGCCTGCGCGATGACCGGAGCGGTGCCGCCGACCACCGCGGTGGGGAGGGCATGACTCAGGGCTGTGCCGGTATAGCGGGCGAGCGGAGGGAACTGCTTGCTGTACACGACCGCCTGAGGCGCTTGAATGAGGGCATGCGAGAGCGCGAGGTACAACGCGAGTCCGACGAAAACGCCGACGACTCCGCACTCGAGGAGCCAGAAAAAGGGGAAAGACAAGGCCACACCGAAGACGAACCCCGCCGTCAGCACCACCCGTGCACTCCACCGATCGGCAGACCATCCCGCAAGCGGAATCGCGACGGTGTAGACAATCGCCGCCAGTGTCAGCGCATCGAGAACCGACGATCGGTCATACCCCAACGCTCCTGCCGCATAAGCGATCCCGTACGTCGTGATCGTGAAGTACACCACGACACCGCCGCCAGTGACGAAGAACCCGAGGACGATCGGCTTCCAGAAAGCCCGCACGGTCTGCACCAACCCGAGGGCGTAGCGTTCGTCGGCATTCTGCCTTGCTTCGGTGTACTCCACACTGTCTTCGATGTTCCGGCGCACCCAGAACGTGAACAGAAACAGAACGAATCCGACCAGGAACGGCAGACGCCAGCCCCACGTCGTGAACGCGTCCCCGGTCAGTTTCGACGTCACAGTAGTGGCAAGACTCGACAACACCAGTCCGAGGGAACCCATTTGGACGGTGCTCGCCATGAAGTTTTCGCGTCCCGGAGCAGAATTCTCGACAAGCACGAGGGAAGCTCCGGCCCACTCCCCACCCAGTGCGAGCCCCTGCAGAAACCGCATGGCCACCAGAATGATCGGGGCTGCTACCCCGATCGTGGCGTAGGTCGGCATGATGCCGATCACCAGTGTCGAGAGTCCCATGAGCGTCAGCGAGATCATCAGTGTGTGCTTGCGACCGATACGGTCGCCGAGCCGACCGAAAACCAGACTGCCGATCGGCCTAGCGATGAAGCCGAACGCGAAGGTCGCGAACGCTGCCAGCGTGCCGGCCGCCTGACTGAAGGACGGAAAGAACAGGTGATTGAAGACAAGCGCCGCCATCGTCCCGTATAGCAGGAAGTCGTAGTACTCGATGGTCGACGTGGAGATGCCAGCGACGATCAGGCGTCGCTGACTGGGCCGTCGCTGGGCTGGAGTAGTCGGCATGGGCGCACCTTTTGCATCAGAGGAATGGGGTTTTCTATAGAAAATATAGAAACGTGGTGGCCGTCTCGTCAACACCGAGTTGTGGCCACACTCGCCCGGCGGTGAGCACGCAGAGGTCGGCATACCCCTCACACGAGTTCGGCCCATGCACGTCAAAGCGGTCATCGACTGCACCTGCCCCAGCCGATTCCTCATTGATTGCGGGCGCGGTACGAAGCGATCGCGCGTACCCCGAGTTCTACAGCCGTGCTGGCAAAGGTGGTGGTCAGCGCTAGCGTCGCAACCACCTGATCCTTCGTAGCGCCGTATCGCAGAGCATTCTGGATGTGAATCGCGGCGCCCGCAGTGAACAGATGGGTGGCGGACATGTCCGCCACCACGAGGGCTAGTTCCCGCCAGCGCGGCTCCAGCTCAGCTTGACACCAAATCACCTCGCCCAAATTTCGGTAGGCGTCGAAGAATCGCGGTAGCTCCGCAGCCATCATCCCGTGCACGCCTGGAAAACGCTCCTCGAACGCGGCCCAGTATGCCCCCCGGGTGGCGTCCGGAACGCCGTACTGGTCACGGTCGAGAACGAGCGGAAGTCCCTCGCTGAGGCCATGTATCGCGATGAACGGCAGGAGGAACAGGACGTCGAGCACTTCGCGCTCCGTCGCTCCGAACTCGAGGGCTCGTCTCACCCGCAGCTCGACTCCGCCAACATCGCGCACCGTGACCGATGCGTCATGCGCTAGGAGGAGCAGTTCGCGAACATGCGCCGGTAGTACGTCCGACTCATATGCCGACGCAAGATACGCAGCGAAAGCTTCGGCAAACGTCGGATCCAGGTCGAGTAAGTTCTCCCACTCAGCAGGAACCGCTCCCCGGATCTGCACCATCCGCCGTCGAGTTTGTTCAGTCATTGGCCGTCCTCGAATCTCTCAAAGTTGCAAACATGCTGCGTGGAGGAGGCCGGCGTGGGCGCTGCCGGTCAGTTTCAGGAAGATGACGCGGCTTGTACCCGCGACCCAACTCGCCGTGCTCCGCTCCGGCGTGTAGGCCGGTCGAATACGGCAATCGAGAGTTCTACCGACCGCTTCGGTCGCCGACCACGAAAGTGGAGCAGACCCGGCAGGATCTCCCCCATCCTGATGGATAGCCGCATCTCGACACCAAAATAGTATTGTCTATAGAGTTTGTAGTAAAGTGATGCCGGAGTCGGAGCTTGAACGGGGAGAGGGCGACCATGCCGAAGACAGAGAAACAGAGTGGACTCATTGGCCGACCCCAACTCTCCACGGAGGTCGAGTCCCACATCCGGGAACAGATTCTGACCGGACAGTATCCAGCAGGCTACCGAGTGCGCGCGGAGATCCTCGCGGAGGAACTCGGCGTTAGCCCGACACCAGTGCGCGAGGCATTGCAGGCACTGCGCGGTCAAGGCTTCCTCAGCCTCGAACCACGGAAGGGCTTTCGAGTCCTCACCCTCAGTCGAACCGATATCGCCGATATCTTTCTGGCTCAGGCCTTCTTGGCCGGAGAACTTGCGGGAAGGGCCGCGCTGAATCTGAGTGCCGATCACCTCGCAGCCCTCGAACGAATCGATCAGAAGATCGACGAGTACGCAGCCAAAGGGGACAGCGCGCGTGTGCAAGACCTTCACGACGAGTTCCACAGAATCATCAACAGAAGTTCAGAATCGTCAAAGCTCAAACTCCTGTTGACCACCACCTTGTTGTACGTTCCGAGCAGATTCTTCGTGACCACACATCGCTATCCCCCTGCTGCCGGACGCAAGCGTGTGCTTGACGCCTTACGCACTCGCGACTCCAAGAAGGCCAGCGAAGCGATGATGGACCACATCAAACACACCGGCGAACTCCTGCAACAGTTCCTCGACGAGCAAAGCGCCCAAGTCGCCGGGTAAGCCATTTCGAATTCATCAGAGACAGCACGTTCCTAAGTTGCGGATCCCATGCAGCGATTTTCTGTATATCGGCCAGCCGCTGCCGCTGTTCATCAATGGGAACGACGTCGAATACGGACTCCGCGCCCGCACGGCCGGCTACCCGACCGTCACCATGCCCGGCATCGCGATCTGGCGCATGGCCTGGAGCGACAAAGGCGACGCCATCGACTGGCAGGCCTACTTCCACCTCCGCAACCGCCTCGTCGTCGCCCGGACGCCCGGGTACTGCGCTCGATCACCGAACTCCCCCGAACCAGCGGCGAAGCCGCCACACTCGGAAACACCCACCGCACCCACCTCCAGAAGATGCTCAGGGTCGCCGCGAGCCTGGTCAACAACCTCTCCGCACCGATACCCGACATCATCAGAGACCACAGGCCAACCCCTCCCCTGCCGAGGCCCGCTGGTTCAGCCTCGGCAAGATCGACCTACGAAGCAAATACCAAGCCGTCGCCTCGAGTCTGACGGACATCAGTGCATGGAAACCGGTCTTCGACACCCAGCCCTCGGAGCACGCACCGAACTAGAAGACGCGCAACCCAACTGATCACGACGCGGGAGACACGATGCAACGGAGTCAGTCCGCGGTAAAGTAATCCTCCACCCTGTGCGAAGTTCAAGATCCCCGTCACCAGCGGCGAGTTCCGTCACGACGGGCGGTCAACCCCACAACGGACACCGACCGGAGTGCGAGCAGGTCCGTGAACGACGTCGGTTCCAGTGGCGCAGCTTCCGCAGGCGCCGCCATTCCGGCTCCGGCTGCCGCCGTTACCGCTCCGCGTCAGCAGGAGCTGTCAGCGTGGAGGTGGTGGTGGTCGTCGGTGTGGGACTCTTCGTCCGCGTCGGTAGCTCTGGTGGTGGCGGCAGCATCCAGGTAGTGGTCGGCTCCGACGAGCGTGTCACCGGGAGCACCTCGAACGTCGTCTGCACCACCATCGACGGGGTCGGCAGGCACCGCAGACCAGCCACCTGGAAACCGCGACTGCCGCGGTTCGGCACCGCCGCGCGGAAGTCGGCGACGCTGCCGACCTGACGGGTCTCGCCCAGGACACGATCGCCGAACTCCACCGCCCATGGTCCGCCGCAGGTCGGAAGATTCATCGCGTGGTACTGGATGCGGTCGCCCGGCTGCCCGCGCGGCGGAGTGAGGATGAGGACCGGCCCGGCGGGATCGAGCATGCGCGTCGCTTCCCGGTCGGGTTCGCTCGACGCACCGCCGCCGGTGTGGACTGCGAGCAGCAGAGCAACGGACCCGACGAACGTCGTCGTCGCCAACCATGGTGTCTGTCGCACCGGTCTCACCTCGCACCCTCAATTATGCGGCTTCGCCGCCCGTCCGCACCGAGTTGGCGCGCGTGCGGTGGCGACCGCGCACAGGGCTACTTCATCCCGGGCATGAACATCCGGTTTCCTGCACACTCCTGGCTCGCTCCCGCGGTAATCCACCGACCCAGTTGCACTCGGGGCCGGCTTTGTTGTTCACCCCGCCATGACAACCACCGGTGTGCCGCCGCGGACGGGCACGCTCAGCGCATCGTCACGGTGCCTCCGGGCACGTCCGCCGGCAGAGCCAGCCGGGCACCACCGGGCCGCGAGCGTGTCAGAGCAGCAGCAGCATGAGCGGCAGCCCGGGGGTCGCCCTCGACCACACCACGTTGCAGGTCGAGCCCGCCAAGGGTGGAGGCCGCAGCAGCGAAGTGCCCTCGTGACCTCCGCCGCACAGCGACTGCACGCGCTCGGACCCTTCCGCACGGGACAATCAGTGCCATGCACGCCCGTCGCCGTCCCGGTCACCTCGTCCACGTCCTCGCAGTCCTACTGCTCGCTCTCGTGGCCGCTGCCTGCTCACCCTCCACCGACCAACCCGCAGGGCCGGCCACGCCGCCACCGGGACCGGAGATCACCGTGTCCCCAGCCGACGGTGCGTCTGCGGTCAATCCCCTCGACCCCGTATCGGTGAGCACAATTGGTGGCACCCTCGAGTCGGTCACCATGACCAACGACGAAGGCCGAGTGGTCGAGGGCATCTTCACTCCCGACCGCTTGTCCTGGAAACCGGGAGTACCCCTCGGCTACGGCCGCACCTACACTCTCGCGGTCGCCGCCGTCGGTGACCAGGGTGTCCGGAGCGAGAAGACCAGCACGTTCTCCACAGTCACGCCCGGCAACCAGACCATGCCGTCCTTCGTCACCACCGGCGGCAACTTGCTCGCCGACGGCGGCACCTTCGGCATCGGCGCCGTGATCGT
>NZ_JBHWUE010000116.1:0-26449 GCF_042738615.1 Rhodococcus sp. NPDC059968 | reverse complement strand
ATCAACAACGCCGCCAACATCGACGGCACGAACGCAGCCACGGTGATACCGGACTCTTCCATCAGTGACAGCAGATAGTCCGGATCCCGATGCCCCTCCGGACGCGCGAGGATCATCCGGGCACCGACGGCCAGCGGAACCAGTAATTCCCACATCGATACGTCGAATGTCACCGGAGTCTTCTGCAGCACGACATCGGAGTCATCGAACTCGTATTCAGCGGCCAACCAGGACAATTGGTTTGCAATCGCGCGGTGGCTGACCGAAACGCCTTTTGGTTTTCCGGTCGATCCCGACGTAAAGATTACGTACGCCAGATTCTCCGGCCGTGCGGATGTCACGACTTCGGACTCCCCCACCGGTTCGGACGAATACGCCGACAAATCCAACGCGTCAAGGCTCAGTACTGGAATCCGGGACGCGCCGAATCCGTCTCGGGAGGTGGACAGGACACACACGGGTGCTGCCGTTTCCAGGATGTAGTCGTTGCGTTCCGGCGGTTGATCAGGGTCCAACGGCACGAATGCAGCACCCGTTCGGAGCACCGCGTAAACCCCTGTCACCAACTCCAGCGACCGGCGCATCCCCAGTGCCACCAACGACTCCGGTCCCACACCCTCGTCGATCAATCTACGAGCCAATCGGTTCACCCGAGCAGAGAACTCGGCATACGACAGCGACTCGTTGTCGTACACGACTGCCACTGAGTCCGGTGTTCGGGCCACCTGCGCATCGAATCCGTCGAGCAGCAGTCCATCCGGGACGTCGTGTCCCGTGATGTTCCACTCGCGCAGCATCCGACGCCGCTCGTTATCGTCGACGATCGAGATGTCGCCCACCGGCATCATCGGATCATCCACCATCGCTTCGAGAATTCGCACGAACCGCCCCGCGATCTCGCGCACCGTCGCGGCGTCGAATACATCCGTCGCGTAGGACAGCGTTCCCACGAATCCAGCCCCGCCATCCGCCGACTCACCCACAGTCATCGACAGGTCGAACTGCACTGCTTGCCGATCGACCTCCACCGGTGACACCGTCAATCCCGGCAACTCCACGGCCGACTGCGTGTAGTTCTGGAACGCCAACATCACCTGGAACAACGGAGAGAACGACTGAGACCGAACCGGATTCAGCTTGTCCACCAACCACTCGAACGGAACATCCGCCCGCCCGAACGCCTCCAGATCCGAATCGCGCATCCGCCCCAGTAGTTCCGCGAACGATTCGCCCGGCTCGTACTGAGCCCGCAACACCAACGTATTGACGAACATGCCCACCAGATCGTCCAACGCCGCATCACCACGGCCCGCCACCGGTGACCCGATCGCGATATCGGTCGCCCCACTCAGCCTCGCCAACAGCACCGCCAACGCCGTATGCACAACCATGAACGGCGTCGCACCCTGTTCACGGGCCAGCGCCGCGAGACGCGCCACCGTTGCCGCCGGCACGGTGAAATCCACGCTGGAGCCGAGGCCCGACCGCACCGGCGGGCGTGGCCTGTCGGTAGGTAACGCCAGCGCATCCGGCAGCCCCGACAACGCACCTATCCAGTACGCGATCTGTTGCGACATCAACGATCCCGGGTCGTCTTCCGAACCCAGCACCTCCCGCTGCCACAACGCGTAATCCGCATACTGCACCGGCAACGGCGTCCAGGACGGCTCATGCCCTGCGTGCCGGGAGGCATATGCCACCAACACGTCTCGGCCCATCGGTCCGGTTGAGAAACCGTCCGCGCAGATATGGTGCACCACCACCGCCAAGACGTGCTCGGACTTCGACACCCGGTACAGCGCCCCGCGCACCGGCACCGATTCCGTGACCTCGAAGCCCGCCGTGAGCAATGCAGCCACCCGCATCCGCAGCTCTTCCTCGTCCGCGACCGGAATCGGCGTCAGGTCCATCGACACTCCCGACGCATGCACGATGCGCTGTGTCGGCCCCTGGTCCGAGTCCGGGAACACCGTCCGCAACGCCTCGTGCCGAGCGAACACGTCGAGCACCGCAGCCTGTATCGCTGCCACATCCAGTTCACCGGACAGGCGGACCACGAGCGGAATGTTGTATGCCGCCGACTCCGGGTCGAACTGGTTGAGGAACCACATCCGCTGCTGCGCCAACGACAACGGAACTCGGTCGGGCCGCTCGCGGCGCGTCAACGCCGGGCGTCCACCCTCACCGGCATGCTCTTCGGCCCGCACCGCCAGCGCCGCCACCGTCGACGCCTCGAAGATCACCCGAACCGGCACACGGGTGTCCAACGCCGCACCCAACCGGGACACCACCTGCGTCGCAACCAACGAATTACCGCCCAACGCAAAGAAATCGTCGTCCAGACCGACCCGCTCGAGCCCCAGCACCTCCGCGAAAATACCCGCCACGACCTCCTCGACCGGCGTAGTCGGCGCCCGAAATTCCCGAACGACGAACGACGGCGCGGGCAACGCCCGTCGGTCGAGCTTCCCACTGGGATTCAACGGCAACACGTCGAGCACTACCAGCACGTCCGGAACCATGTACCGCGGCAGCGAAGTACTCACCACCTCGCGTGTCGCCTCGACGTCGACGGTCCGCCCACTGGTCGGCAGCACATACCCGACCAACTGCTGACCGAATTCACCGTCGCGCACGACCACCACGGCCTGGTCCACCGACTCGTCCGCCGTCAGCGCGGTCTCGATCTCCCCCAACTCGATCCGCAGACCACGTAGCTTCACCTGGAAATCGGTACGACCCAAATATTCGAGGTCGCCGTTCGAATTCCACCGCACCAGATCACCCGTGCGGTACAGCCGCTCACCGGAGTCGGCGAAGGGATTGGCGACGAAACGTTCTGCCGTTAGCGCCCCGCGGGCATGATAGCCGCGGGCGAGCTGGATTCCGGCGAGATACAACTCCCCCGGCACGCCGACGGGCACGCGGTGTAACCGGCGGTCCAGCACGAACGTGCGGGTATTCCTTATCGGTCTCCCGATCGGTATCGGACCCGCCACGCCCCGCAGGCAGCGATGCACGGTCGAGGTCACCGTGGCTTCCGTCGGACCGTAGGTATTGTCCAGCACTGCCTCGGTCCGCGCGGCGAACCGAGCGGCCAAGTCCGAGGACAGCGCTTCTCCGCCGACCGAGACATACCGCAGCGACCGCGGCAGTGCGAGCGACGATTCCGCGAGGAACAATGCGAGCATCGACGGCACGAATTCCAAGATCGTGACGTGCCACCGGACCGACATCCGCATCAGGTACTCGGGATCACGATGTCCTCCAGGCGCGGCAACCACCAATCGAGCACCGACCTGTAGTGGATAGAACAGCTCCCACACCGACGCGTCGAACGTGATGGGCGTCTTGTGCAACACCGTGTCGCGATCGCCGAGCGCGTAGCGGTCACGCATCCACGCAATCTGGTTCACTGCCGAGCGGTGGCTGACCGCGACGCCTTTCGGTCGCCCTGTGGATCCGGACGTGAAGATCGTGTAGGCGAGATTCTCGGGCCGCAGTGGCGCCAGCCTGGACCTGTCGGTCACCGTCTCAGAGTCGAAGACCGACAGGTCCAGGATGTCGACCTCGTCGGCGTCCACCGACGACGGCAGGTCACCACGGTCCGTGGACGTGGTCAGCACCACGACGGGTTTCGCGGTCGCAATCACGTACTCGGTGCGGTCTGCGGGATGCTCCGGATCCAGTGGCAGGTACCCGGCACCGGCTTTGAGCACAGCGTAAATGCTCACCACCATCGCGAGGGAGCGACTCATGCCCAGCCCCACCAGCGACTCCGGTCCTACCTCTCGTGAGATCAGGTATCGGGCCAGCCGATTCGCGCGAGAATCGAACTCGGCGTATGTCAACGACTGTTCCTCGAACACCACCGCCACCGCATCCGGCGTCCGGTGTACCTGCTCGTCGAAGAGCTGCACCAGGGTCCCGCCCTCGACAACCACGGCTGTGGCATTCCATCGCTCCATCGCCGCACGCTCGTCGACGCTTCGCAACTCGAACTCGCCGACCGGTATGGTCACATCGCGTGTGACCGCCCCGAGGATGGTGACGAGTTGGGTCGCGAATCGGGCGACCGTCGATTCCTGGAACAGGTCGAGCGCATAGACGATTGATCCCTCGATTCCGGTCCGATGCCCCTCGGAATCCGAGGTGTCGGTGAAGTGGAATTCGAGATCGAGTTTCGCACCGACGATGTCCGTTTCCAGCGGGGCGATCTCCAGGCCCGGCAGAGTTACCCTGGACCGGACGAAATTGTGAACCACCAGCAGTACCTGGAACAGGGCTGAATGGGCTGTGGAGCGCGTGGGATTGAGGACTTCCACCAGGCGTTCCAGCGGAACGTCGGGGTTGCCAAAGGCGGCGAGGTCGACTTCCCGGACGTCGGCCAGAATATCGGCGAACGGCGTTGCGGGGTCGACGCGGCTTCGCAGCACCAGTGTGTTTCCGAACATGCCGATGAGGTCGTCGAGTGCCGGGTCGCCGCGGCCGGCTATCTGTGTGCCGATGGGGATGTCCTCAGTTCCGCTCAGGCGGGCCATCAGCACCGCCAGCGACGCGTGGACGACCATGAAGAAGGTCGAGTTGAATTCTCGTGCAAGGTGATCGATACGCTCGGCCAGATTCGAACTCAGGGTGAAGCCGACCTTGGCGCCGCGCGGTGATTGTACTGCCGGACGCGGATGATCCGTCGGCAGCTCCACCATCTCCGGCAGATCTGCCAGAACCTCGGTCCAGTACCGCAGTTGTTCCGAGATCAGTGACGTCGGATCATCCTGCGCGCCCAGGATCTCCCGCTGCCACAGGGTGTAGTCCGCATACTGCACCTCGAGCGGCGACCAGCCTGGCTCATGTCCCTCACGCCGCGCGGCGTACGCCACCACGATGTCGCGCGACATCGGCGCTGCTGAGCCGCCGTCACTGGAAATGTGGTGCACTACCATCGCCAGCACGAACTCGTGGTCGTCGAGCTGGAACAGCTTCACGCGCAACGGGACTTCCCGGGACACGTCGAACCCGCACCCGACGAAGTCGAATACGAGGACATGAACCCCCTCCGGAGCGACCCGCTCCGGCGTCACACTCAGCGGGAGCGCCGATGTGGGGACGATTACCTGAGACGGCCCGTGGTCCGAGTCCGGGAACATGGTGCGCAAGGCTTCGTGCCGGTCGATCACGTCGACCAATGCGGTCTGCAGCAATTCGATGTCCAGATCACCGGAAAGCCGAATTGCCAGAGGAATGTTGAAGGCCGCCGACTCCGGGTCGAACTGGTTGAAGAACCACATCCGCTGCTGCGCCAACGACAACGGAATCCGCGCCGGCCGCTCGCGGCGCGTCAACGCCGGGCGTCCACCCTCACCAGCATGCTGCTCGGCCCGCACCGCCAGCGCCGCCACCGTCGACGCCTCGAAGATCACCCGAACCGGCACACGGGTGTCCAACGCCGCACCCAACCGGGACACCACCTGCGTCGCAACCAACGAATTACCGCCCAACGCAAAGAAATCGTCGTCCAGACCGACCCGCTCGAGCCCCAGTACCTCCGCGAAAATACCCGCCACGACCTCCTCGACCGGAGTAGTCGGCGCCCGAAATTCCCGAGCGACGAACGACGGCGCGGGCAACGCCCGTCGGTCGAGCTTCCCACTGGGATTCAACGGCAACGCGTCGAGCATCATCACCTGCGACGGCACCATGTAGTTCGGCAGCGTCTCGCCCACCGTGATGCGCAGCGCCTCGGGGTCCAGGGCAACCTTGGTATCGGCCACTACGTATCCCACCAGTTGTTCACCGGTGTGGGGATCGTGGTGCAAGACCACGACGGTCTGCGCGACTCCTTCGCACCTGCTGAGCGCTGCCTCGATCTCACCGAGTTCGATCCGCAGACCCCGCAATTGCACCTGAGAGTCGATTCGCCCGACGAAGTTCAGTCGTCCGTCTTTCGTCCACCGCACCAGATCGCCCGTGCGGTACATCAGTTCGCCGGAACCCCTGAAGGGATTGGCCACGAATCGAGCTGCCGTGAGTGCACCGCGGGCATGGTAGCCGCGGGCGAGCCCACTGCCCGACAGATACAGCTCGCCGATCACGCCGACCGGAGAGGGATGCAGCCTTGCATCGAGGACAACCGCTCCGGCGCCCTCGATCGGGGTGCCGATCGTGATTCGTTCCTCCGGCACGAGCGGCTCGGTCATGGAGATGATGATGGTGGTCTCTGTGGGACCGTAACTGTTGAAGAAACGACAGGCGGGTGCGAACTTCGCGACCAACTCCGGAGGGCAGACGTCTCCGCCGACGACCACGGCCTGGAGTTCGTCGAGCCCGTCCGGGTCGACGATCCCCAGGGCCGCCGGCGCTGTGATGATGTGGGTGACCCGCTCGACGTGCAGCAACTCCGCGAGCTCGCCGCCACCGATGATCTCGGGTGGAGCGACAACCAAGGTGGCGCCGGCACTGAACCCCGCGATCATCTCGAACACCGACGCATCGAAGCTCGACGACGAGAACCTCAGCACCCGCGAGTTGCCGGTCAAGTTCAGTTCGAGGCGGGCGTCCGCACAGAACGACGCCAGCCCGGCATGGGTTACAACGACACCCTTCGGGACCCCGGTCGAACCCGACGTGTAGATCATGTAGGCCGCATTGGACAACGCCACCGGCGCACCGCGCTCGCCGTCGGTGATCTGTGCCGCCGAAACCTCGTCGCACAGATCCTGCACTTCACCCGCGGTGGGTACCAGCCAGGCAACCTTCCCCGGCAGCGATGTGGTCTCGGCGCTGGTAAGACCGATCACGGCTCCTGAATCGACCAACATGTACTCGATCCGCTCGACCGGCAGTCTCGGATCGACCGGCACGAACCCGCCACCCGCCTTCGCGACCGCCCACACCGCGACCACTGATTCGATGGATCGAGCGAAGGACAGCGCGACAAATGTCTCAGGACCGACACCCCGCGAGATCAACACTCGGGCCAGCCAGTTCGATCGGATGTCGAGGTCCGAATACGACACCTCCACGCCACCGCAGGTCAACGCAACACCCAAGGGGTTCGACGCGACGCCGGCCGCCAGAATCTCCGGCAACGTCCGTGCCGGCACAGGCAGTGGCACTGGGGCCGCAATCGCAAGCACCCGTTGCCGCTCGGCGGGACCCAGCAAGTCGATGTCGCCCACCGGGACGGACGGATTCTCGACGACCGCGTCGAGCACCCGCACGAACCCCTCTGCGATGCCGCGCACCGTCGGAGCATCGAAGATGTCAGTGGTGTACGACAGCCTCCCCGCATACCCGCCCCCGGCCGCCTCACTCAGAGTCATCGAGAGGTCGAATTGCGCGGCCTCCCACTCGACCGCCACCGGTGACACCGTCATACCCGGAAGCTCTATCCTCGAGGGCGCAAAATTCTGGAACGCCAACATCACCTGAAACAACGGCGAGAAGGACTGCGACCGGACCGGATTCAGCTTCTCCACCAACCGCTCGAACGGCACATCCGCCCTGCCGAACGCCTCGAGGTCCGAATCGCGGACCCGCCCCACCAGCTCCGCAAACGACCGACTCGGCTCACAATCGGCCCGCAATACCAATGTATTGACGAACATGCCCACCAGATCGTCCAACGCCGCATCACCACGGCCCGCCACCGGTGACCCGATCGCGATATCGGTCGATCCACTCAACTTCGCCAACAGCACCGCCAACGCCGCATGCACAACCATGAACGGCGTCGCACCCTGTTCACGGGCCAGCGCCGCGAGACGCTCCACTGTCGCCGTCGGCACCGCGAAATCGACACTCGCACCCACACCCGACCGCACCGCCGGACGTGGCCGGTCGAGCGGCAGAGCCAGCACGTCCGGCAGACCCGCGAGCGCATCCGCCCAGTACTCGAGCTCCTGCGACATCAGCGACGTGGGATCGTCCTCCGAGCCGAGAACGTCTCGTTGCCACAGGGTGTAATCCGCATACTGCACCGGCAGCGGGGTCCACGACGGCGCGTCGCCGGCTGTGCGCGTGGAGTAGGCGTGCACCAGATCGCGGGCGAGTACCTGGATCGACCAGCCGTCGATGCTGATGTGGTGCACCACCATCACCAACACGTGTTCGTCAGGAGCCTCGCACCGCACCAATGTCAGAGCGATCGGGATTTGCGTGGTCACGTCGAATCCGCGTGCCACTGCCGCCCGGATCCGTGTATCCAGAGCAGCGGCCGGGACGACGTCGGTCACAACGTCGATCAGATCACCGGTCGCGGCGTGATCGACCGGCAGCACCAGCTGATACGGGCCGTCAGGGGATTCGGGATACATCGTCCGCAGCGATTCGTGCCGATCGAGGATGTCCGCGGCCGCCCGGCGGAGTGCATCGACGTCGAGCGAGCCGGACAGCCGCAGTGCCGCCGCCACGTTGTAGGCACTCGACGCGGGGTCGAACCGATTGAAGAACCACACCCGGGTCTGAGCCAGGGACAGGGGAACCCTGTCCGGCCTCGGGCCGGACACGAGCGCGGGGCGCGGTCCCGCACCGGCGTGCGTCCGGTCGACGACTTTAGCTAGAACCCCTACGGTGGGCGCCTCGAACAGCGACCGCACGTTCAACCCGGTGCCGAGCTCAGCGTTGATCCGGGCTACCACACGGGTCGCGATGAGGGAGTTGCCCCCGAGATCGAAGAAATTGTCCGACATACCGATCCGCGGGGTGCCGAGTACGTCCGCGAGAATCTCCGCGAGGACGGACTCGGTCGGGGTACCGGGCGGGACGAACTGCGCCGAACTCGCGAACTCGGGGACCGGCAGTGCCTTGCGGTCGAGTTTGCCGTTCGCGGTCAAGGGCAGTTCCGCGAGCACGACCAGCGCCGACGGCACCATGTATCGGGGAAGCGTGGCGGCCGCGAAATCGAGGACGGCCCGCTCGGCCGGGGGCCTCCCGGGCGCAGGCACCACGTATCCGGCGAGGTAGTCGCCGGTGGACCCGTCGTTGCGGACCAGTGCCACGGCCTGTGCAACATCGTCGTGCCGGAGCAGCGTCGCCTCGATCTCACCGAGTTCGATGCGCTGGCCGCGAAGCTTGACCTGGAAGTCCGTGCGGCCCAGGTATTCGAGCTGTCCGGTCGGCAGCCACCGAACCAGGTCACCGGTGCGGTACAGCCGACTGCCTTCTCGCGCATTTCCTGCCGCCGCGAAAGGGTTCGCGACGAACCTGTCCGCCGTCAGATCGGACCGGGCCTGATATCCGCGGGCGAGCTGGACGCCGCCGAGATACAACTCCCCCGCTACCCCGACGGGGACGGGACGCAGGCGTCCGTCGAGCACATACGTATGGGTGTTCCAGACCGGCGCTCCGATCGGCACGGTGATCTCGTCCGGCCCGGTCTCGTAGTAGGTCACGTCGACCGCTGCCTCGGTGGGACCGTACAGGTTGTGCAGCTCCGCCCCGCTCACCCGGTGCAGATCCGCCGCCGTCATGGGTGGAAGCGCCTCACCACTGGTGAACACCCGGCGCAACGAACTGCACCCGTCGACATGCGCCCCGGCAAGGAACACGGCGAACATCGACGGGACGAAATGCACGGTGGTCACCGATTCTTCGCGGATCACCCGCTCGAGATAGGCGGGGTCACGGTGCCCGTCCGGTTCGGCGATCACCAGCCGGGCGCCGGTCTGCAACGGCCAGAACAATTCCCACACCGACACGTCGAACGTCACGGGGGTCTTCTGGAGAACCACGTCGTCGTCGCTCAGCGGGTACCGATGCTGCATCCACAGCAGCCGGTTGACGATGCCCTCGTGCGGTACTGCCACACCCTTGGGTCTGCCTGTGGAGCCGGAGGTGAAGATGACATACGCAGGGTTTCGGGTATGCAACGGCCCCAACCGGTCCCGGTCCCGGATGGGGTCATCGGACAGCGCCGATACATCGAGGGTGTCGAGGTCGACGGCCGGAACCTCGCGGGGCAGCGCGGCGCGATCCGCGGTCGTGGTGAGAACGACGACTGGACCGGCGGTTGCCACGACGTACGCGATCCGCTCGGCCGGCTGGTCCGGGTCTATCGGGATGTACGCGCCGCCGGCCTTGATCACGGCATAGATTCCCACCAGCATATCCACCGAGCGTCGCACCGCTACACCCACGAGCGATTCGGGTCCCACACCCGCGCTGATCAGGAACCGCGCCAGCTGATTCGCGCGGGCATCGAACTCTGCGTACGTCAGCACCGTCCCCTCGAACACGACGGCTGGGGCGTTCGGCGTGTGAGCCACCTGCGCGTCGAACAGCTCGGCGAGGGTGAGGCGCGGCACCTGGTGTTCCGTTGCATTCCAGGTGTCGACCACCAGTTCCCGTTCCTTGGGAACGAAAAGGTCGACGTCGCCGACCGGGGTGTCCGCGTCCCGCGCGATGGTCTCGAGAATCCCGATCAGGCGCGCCGCGAGTGTCGTGACGGTATCGCGATCGAAAATTCCGTGCTGGTAACGCAGGCTCAGCCGCAGTTGAGGTTCGAGGATCGACAGCAGGGTGATCGGATAGTGCGTGGCGTCACGCGCATCGAGAGCGGTCACTCGCATTCCCGCGATGTCGGTGTGCTCGTCGAATCCGGACTTGTCGATGGGGTACGACTCGAACACCGACAACGTGTCGAACAGGTTGCCCAGACCTATGCGTGCCTGGATGTCACCGAGTCCGAGGTAATGGTGATCGAGCAGGGAAACTTGCTCACCCTGGAGGCGGGTGAGCAGCTGCGCGCACGTCTCGTCCGGGTCGATGCGCACCCGCACGGGCACGGTGTTGATGAAAAGTCCCAGCATGCTCTCGACACCGGACAGCTGCGGCGGCCGACCCGACACGGTGGCACCGAACACAACGTCGCGACGGGAGAGCAGCCGGGACAGCAGTATTCCCCACGCCGTCTGGACGACGGTGTTCACGGTGACTCCATGGCGCGCCACCGCCGTGTCGAGCGCACCGATCAGGGCCGCGGGCAGTGCGATGTCGACTTCGCCCGGCACGCCGTGCTGTTCCGAGGACGCCTGCGGCGCCAGCAGGGTCGGCTCGTCGAGCCCCTCCAGCGCACGTTCCCAGGCGCGGAGGGAAGCGTCCCGGTCGCGTGTCGCCACCCATTCCAGGTACGTGCTGTACGGCCGCGGCTCCGGGAGGGCGGGAGCGTCGTCCGCGGCATAGCGAACCAGCAGCTCGCGCACCAGCAGTGGCATCGACCATCCGTCGAGGATGATGTGATGGTTGGTCAGTGCCAGCACGTGACTCTCGGGTGCGGTGCGGATCAACAGTAGGCGCACCAGCGGAGGACGGGCGAGGTCGAATCGGGCGATGCGGTCGTGATCGAGGAGACGCTCGAGTTCCTCGCCGGCCGCCGACCCGAACCCGGTCAGATCCACCTCACGCCACGGCAGGTCCACCCGGTCGACAACCAACTGCGCCGGGATACCGGCGTCGTCGTACTCGAATGCGGCACGCAGATTGGCGTGGTGTGCGAGCACGCCGGCGGCGGCACGGCGCAACCGCGCGGAGTCGACCGCACCTTCGAGGTCGATGCGCAGTTGCGCGGTGTAGATGTCCAGCGAATCGGCGGCCAGCGTCGAGTGGAACAGCAGCCCGGACTGCAACGGGGACAGCGACCAGATCTCTCGCAGCCCCGGGTACGAGTGTTCCCAACGCTCGATTCGACTCTGGCTCACCGTGACCAGCTGGCAATCGGATGGTGTCAGACCACCCGCGACGGGCTGAACAGTGTGCGCGGCAAGACCGTCGAGAGCGCTTCGCCACAGATCCGCGAGGGCCGCGACGTCGGAGTCTCGGATCACCCCGGTCGGGTACGCGAACGATGCCGTCAACCGGGGCCCGTCGGGGCTGTCGACCACCATCGCGTTGATGTCGATCACCGCAGCCACGGCCATGCCGGATCCGCTCGCTGTGATCAGATCCGGCGTCTCGGAGTCCGGCATCCAGCCGAGGTCCTGCAACTCGCCGAGGTGTTGCACGCCCACGCGGCCCAGGTAGTTGAAACTGATCTGCGGCTCCGGGAGACCCCCGAGAATCGACCTCGCGCTCTCGTCGAGATGCCGGAGCAATCCGAATCCGACGCCACGGGCAGGCACCGCGACGAGCTGTTCCTTGACGGCCTTGATCACGACACCGGCAGCATGTCCACCGTCGAAGGCCCCACCGAGTTCGACGGCCGGCAGTTCGAGCCGGACAGGGAAGGCGCTGGTGAACCAACCGACGGTACGTGCAAGATCCGCACCGGCCACGGCCTCCTCCTCACGCCCGTGGCCTTCCAACGTCAGTAGCACCGAACGTTCGTCGATCCCGTGCGAGTGTCGCCGCTGCACAACCGCCATCGCCAGCGCCGACAGGAGTCCGTCGTTGACGCCGCAGCCGAATACATCAGGAAGTCGAGCGAGCACCGCATCCGTCACGGCGGCACTCACGTCGATATGTACCCGCTCGGTCGTGCGCATCGTGTCGATCGCGGACGAGATCGGACGTGTGCCGATACGTGGGTCGGGGCCGCTGAGAACCTCACGCCAGTAGGGCAATTCGTTTCTGTGCGCTCCTCGATCTGCCGCATCCTGCAGTCCATACGCCCAGCGGCGGAACGACGTGCCCACCGGATCCAGCGTCGGCGTCTGTCCCGCGCCCAGCTGCAGCCACGCCGTCGCGAGGTCCGGCAACAGCACGCGCCACGACACACCGTCCACCACCAGGTGATGCGCGAGAACCAGCAGTCGGCCTGGTGCACCTGCAGATTCGGAGACACACCACACCAGCTGAAGCATGATCCCGTTTTCCGGGTCCAGGCGAGCCGCAGCCGCCGCACACTCGGCGATCACCACGTCGGTGAACGCACGGCTGCCGGGTACCGCCGCCGTGACGATCCTCGAAATCCGATCGCCGGCCGACACGCTGCCGGCGGCCGTCGTTTCGAACGCCCAGGTACCGTCGCCGTCGGGGACGAACTTCGAACGCAGGGCATCATGGTGATCGAGCACCGCCGCGAGCGTCGCACTCAACCGATCCGGATCGACATCAGACGGCAAGGTCAGCAGCAGCGCCTGGAAGAAGTCGTCGAAGGGGCCCCGCTCGAGCATCGAGTACATGATCGGTGTCAGCGGGATACGCCCGACGCCGGCGCCCTCGAGCTCCTCGAGGACGACCGCTGATTCTGCCTCCACCGGCACCGCCACGGCGGCGATTCCGGCGATCGTCTTGTGCTCGAACACGGCCCGCGAACTGAAGCTGAGGCCGAACTCCCTGGCTCGGGCGGCGATCTGCATCGCGACGATGCTGTCCCCGCCGAGCGCGAAGAGGCTGTCGTCCACACTCACCCGGTCGAGGCCGAGTGCCTCGGCGACGAGACCCGAGAGCTGCTCCTCCGCCGGTGTCGACGCGGCGCGGAACTCGTGTTCAGCTGATCCGAAGTGTGGTTGAGGCAGGGCACTTCGGTCGAGTTTTCCGGCCGCCGTCACCGGCACGTGGTCGAGCCGCAATACCGCCGACGGGACCATGTGGGACGGTACGATTTCGGCGACGCCCTCGACAATCGCGCCCGGATCGAATTCCCGACCGGTGCCGAGGCGCACGTACGAGACCAGCGCCGTCGTGCCACTCGCCGTCCGGTGAACCACCGTCGCCGCGAAGTCGACGCCGTCCTGGGCGAGCAGTGCCGAGTCGATCTCGCCGAGTTCGATACGGAAGCCACGGATCTTGACCTGGGTGTCGGACCGGCCGATGAACTCGAGCGTGTAGTACTTCGCCTCGGCTCCCTGCGACGACCGCACCCAGCGCACCTCGTCACCGGTGCGGTAGAGGCGAGACCCCGGCTCACCGAAGGGGTTGGCCACGAATCGGTTCGCCGTCAGCCCGTGCCGGTGGTGATAGCCGCGTGCGACTCCGGGGCCGGCGAGGTAGAGCTCACCCACCACCCCGACGGGCACCGCGCGGAGCCTGCGGTCGAGCACCACGACGCTCGCACCCTGGATCGGGCGGCCGATGGTAATCGGTTCGCCCGGCGTCAGCGGCTCACCTGCGGTGATGATGATGGTCGTCTCGGTCGGCCCGTAACTATTGGTGAAGCGACACACCTGGCCGAACCGCTCCACGAGGTCGGGGGTGCATACGTCCCCGCCGACCACCACCGCCTCGAGATGTTCGAGCCCACGCGGGTCGACTGTGTTCATCACCGTGGGAGCGGTGATGATGTGGGTCACGTGCTGTTCGCTCAGCAGGTCGACGAGGTCGGTTCCACCGTGCACCTCGGGCGGGGCGACGACCATCGTGGCGCCGGCGCTGAAGGCCTGGATCATCTCGAATACCGAGGCGTCGAAGCTGGCCGACGAGAACCGCAGCATCCGCGATTCGTCGTGAATGCCGAGTTCCGGGCGGGCGCCGGCCGCGAAGTTCGACAGACCGGTGTGGGTGACGACGACCCCTTTCGGAAGCCCGGTCGATCCCGACGTGTAGATCATGTACGCGGGGTGGTGGACCGACAGCGGGGCGAGGCGATCCATGTCGCCGATCGCGGCGCTCCGCTCTCGGTCACAGCGTGCGCGCACCTCGTCGTCGTCGAGGACGAGCCAGTGAATGCCGTCGGGAAGTGTTGCACGCAGTTCGTGCATCGTGAGCCCCACCAGTGCCCCCGAATCGGACAGCATGTGGGCGACTCGCTCGGGTGGCAGCTTCGGATCGACAGGCACGAAGGCGGCCCCGGTCTTGGCGACCGCCCAGAACGCGACGAGTGACTCTGCCGATCTGGGGAGACTCAGCGCGACGAAGGTTTCCGGTCCGGCCCCCGATTCGATCAGTAGTCGCGCCAGTTGATTGGATCGATGGTCGAGCTCGCGGTATACGACCTCCCTTCCCGACGCGCGAATCGCGATTGCGTCCGGCGAGGCGGCAATGCCGTCGGCCAGCAAGTCGGGGAGGAGCCGTTCCGGCTCTGCCCGCGGACCACAACACGGCACGAGATCCGCGCGTTCGTCGGCGTGCAGCACGTCGAGAGCGGCGATGCGGTCGGTGGCGGCCGACGCAGCGAACGCGGCGAAGAATTCGAGGAACCGAGCGTGGTGACCGCGCAGCGCCTGCTCGGTGTATAGATTCGGGTTGGCCTCGAAGTCGACCTGTGCCACGTCGCCTGCGACACCGGGATAGATGTTCACTGCGAGGTCCTCCACCGGACCGGTGGTCAGTACGTGGAGCCGGCCGATCGACGGACCGAGCCGAATCTCGTCGTGGAACATCATGATGTTGATCGACGGCCCGAAAAAGCCGCGACGTCCACCCAGGACGCCCGTGTCCCGTCGTATGTCCTCGTGCCGGTACCTCTGGTGACGTAGTGCTCCGGTCAGCTCCCGTTGCGTCCGTCTCATCAAGTCGACGGGGGTCGTTTCGTCGCCGACCGAGAGTCGGATCGGAAGGACGTTGGAGATCATGCCGCCCGAGCGGCGCAGCCGGGCGGTGGTGCGTGCCGAGACCGGCAAGCTCAACACCACGTCGTCCTGGCCGGTCAGGCGGGACAAGAATGCAGCGACGGCAGCCACGGCGGCTGTCGCGAACGTCGCTCCGGGTTCCCGGTCGGTCAGACTCCGCAGTGCGGCTGTCGTAGCGGCGGACAGCGGCGCGCTGCTCACCAGTGACTGCGCCCCGATCTCGGCCGCTCGCCCGGCGAGGCTGATCGTTGGTGGAAGGTTATGGCTGCGTTCGGCCCAGTACTTGCGGTCGGACTCGAATCGGCTCGAGGTGCGGTAGCGCGCCTCTTCTTCGACGACCTCCTGCAATCCACTCGCGGTGAACTCGGCCGGCG
The DNA here is from genome assembly GCF_042738615.1 of Rhodococcus sp. NPDC059968. NCBI lineage: Bacteria > Bacillati > Actinomycetota > Actinomycetes > Mycobacteriales > Nocardiaceae > Rhodococcus > Rhodococcus sp. NPDC059968. The sequence continues at coordinate 10,629 of NZ_JBHWUE010000116.1, read as the reverse complement.
GGCGCCCCTCGACCGCCGCGGTGTACAGCTCCGCGGCGCGGTTCATGAACGTCATGGCACCGAAACCGTCGAGGGCGATGTGGTGAATTCGGGAGTACCAGAGGTAACAGTCGTCGGCGATGCGCAACATTGCCGAGCGGATCAGCCGATCGTGGAGGAGATCGATCGGGTTGCTGTACTCGGCGCGCATCCACGCCTGAGCCGCCGCCCGCGGATCAGGGTCGGAACGGAAGTCGAGATGTGTCATCTCGAAGCCGAGCGACTCGTCGACCGTCTGGAGCGGCTCACCGTCCCACTCGACGATTCGGAGCAGTCCGGTACCGAGTTCCCGGAGTGCGGCGGGTCCGATCCGTGCGAGCAGGTCGATGTCGAGATCAGCGATTCCGACCTCTACGTACTGAGCGATGACGATCGGAACGTCGCCCAGCAGGTGCTGGGCGAACCACATTCCACGTTGTGCGGCGGAGAGGGGGAACGGCTCGGACACCGGTGCCACATTCGCCATCACCGTGTCCGAATGGACGGAATTCGTATCGAGATCGTCCAGCGATGACACCCTCGGCCCTCGGCAATCCATAGATCGACACTGAAGCGCGCGAAGGGAACACCCATTTCACTCAGCTGCGGCTATCGACTCCTCTTTCCGACGCTACCCGTGGCCACGCCGCCCACGCGAGTACCTTGCTCCGTTCATACCGCGTGGTCTCTACATCTCCGCAATCAGAGAAGAGCACAACGACCGGTTTGTTTTGTGTATCAAAACGTTCGGGTTCCGGTTCGACGGTCAGCCGTTGGTGGCCGCCAGAGTTCGAGTCGCGGAATGTCCGGTGGCTCGAATCCCAGCACCTGGCCGTAGAAGGACAGTTCGGCGTTCCGCGAGCTGATCAGGGTGGCCAGCTTCCGGAATCCGTGCGACTCCCCCTCGTACTCGAGGTAGGCGTGCGGGATGCCCTTCTCCACGAGCGCATCCCGGAACCGTTCCGCCTGCGACGGCGGCACGATCGGATCGTCGAGCCCCTGTAGGAGCAGAACCGGGCAGTTCAGTCCGGCAACGTTGTTCAGCGGTGCACGCTCGGCGTAGAGGTCGGCCGCCTCGGGCAGCGGGCCGATGAGGCCGTCGATGTATCGGGACTCGAAATCGTGTGTCTCCTTCACGAACCCGTCGAGTTCCGCCACCCCGAAGTAGGACGCACCGCAGGCGAACACGTCCGACGTGGTCAGCGCCGCGAGCACGGTCCACCCGCCGGCGGATCCGCCCTCGATCGCCAGCCGGCCGGGGTCCGCCATGCCCGCCTCGGCCAGGCCGGTCACCGCGGTCACCACGTCCTCGACGTCGACGACCCCCCACTGTCCCCGCAAGCGGTTGCGATACTCGCGCCCGTATCCCGTGGACCCGCCGTAGTTCACGTCGACGACGCCGATGCCGCGACTGGTGAAGAACGCGAACACGGGATTCAGCGAAGGCGCGACCCGCGACGTCGGTCCGCCGTGCACGAACGCCACATACGGCGGCAACTCCCCGTCCTCGCCCCGGTACCGCGGGTGACGCGGCGGGTAGGCGATCACGTGGACTTCGCGTTCGGCGCCCTGGAACGTCAGCTGCCGGGCCTCGGGGAGATATGCCGCCTCGGGAAGTTCGGTGACGGACAGCCGGACCGTGCGGACTGCGCCGGTGTCGAGGTCGAGTTCACGCAGGCCCGACGGGGTCTGGGCGCCGCCGGTGAGCAGCAGGATCCGGTTGCCGTTGCGGTCCCCGAGGCCGACGCTGGTGAGCCCGTCCAGAGGGATGTCCACGAGCGAACCGGTCGCGGGATCGAGGACGGCGAGCGTGTCGGTTCCGAACGTCCTCACGGTCAGGAGCGTGCCGTCGTCGCGGCGGGTGTGCCAGCGGCCGCCGAGCATCCACAGCGCGCCGCCGAAGTCGGCGTCCATCGGGCACATAGCGACCGGGTCGGGATCGTCGATGCCGACGCGGTAGAGATTCCACCACCCGCTGCGGTCGCTGATCGTGTACAGCTCGGTGGGCCCGACCCACTCCGGTTGCAGCACCGATTCCTCGGGACCGCCGAGAAGTGTCCGCACCTTCCCGGTCACCCGGCCGCCCTCAACCGCCACGACCCTGAGCTCGGTGCCGTCCCACGGCATCTGCGGGTGATCCCACGCGATCCAGGCGAGGTGCCTGCGATCCGGGGACAGCCGCGGATTGGCCAGGAAGTCCGAGCCGGCGACGACGGACCGCACTCGATGCGGATCGTTCGCCGCCGACCCGTCCAGCGGAATCACGCAGATGTCGCGGGAGACGCCGCCGTCCGTGTCGTGCATCTCGCGGACGGCCCACACCTCGCCGTCGACCACCGACAGGTCGCCGTACCGCAGCGAGCACGGCTGCGGCGGCTCCGGTGTCAGCGGCACCGGTGTCCCGCCTTCCAGCAGGTACAGACGCTGATCGCTGAACTCGGCGAACACCAGGCGGCCGGCATCGGTGACGGTCCAGGCGCCGCCGCCGTACTCGTGAATGCGGGTGCGGGCGTTCCACGGCGCGGGCAGGACGTCTTCCGGTTCGTCGTCCAGACCGAGGCGCCGCACCGCGACCCGGCCGCCTTCGCTGGGCCGCAGTTCCGACCACCACACGTCGTCGCCCACGTACCGGCCGCCCTCGACCGGGTGGCCGCTGGAGGCGAGATCCGCCGCCGCGATCGGAGAGGGCCAGGAACCGTAAGGCGCAGAGGTCATCCGCCGAGGATATTCCGCCGTCCGCTACTCCGCAGGCAGCCACGCGCCGTGAAGGCCCGCCGGAACCCGGATCGGCAGCCGCACCTTCCCGATCGGCCCCGACCCGGGGTCGACGACGGGCAGCACGAAGAACCAGGACGACATGTCGCCCCGGTCGGTGCCGATCATTCCCCAGTACTCGTGCTCGGCGCCGGGCATGAAGATCGGCTCACCCACCGACACGCTCCCCGGATCCCAGTGCGCCTCGGTGCCGCGGACCGTGTCGAAGAACCACAGCGAATCCTGCCGGCCCTGGCCGCGGTCGAGTTTCCCGACGGTCGCCACCGTGCGGTGCCCTCGGGTCAGCTCACGGTCGTCGACCCGCGGGAACTCGACGTCGCGGTCGCACACCACCTCTCGCGTCACCCGTCCACTGCCGGGGTCGACGACGGCGCGAACCAACGAGCCGAGCGACGGCGACGGGGCCTTCGCGAACCCACCGGGATACGTCCACTCGACGTAGTCGACGCTCACCCTCCCGTCGGGCAGATCGAAGGCGTTCGCGAAGTGCCACACCCAGTAGGCGGCGTGCGTCGTCCACCGGACCGGCCCGCCGTCGCGGGGCACCAGCGCGATCCTCGTGCCGTCCTCGGGCCGCCAGTCGAGCACGGACCCGCCGGTCAGCACGGCGGCGATGTCGAAGACCAGCGGGCACAGCATCAGAACGATGTAGTGCTCGGTGAGCGCCATGTCATGGATCATCAGCGGTGTGTCCACACCTTCGACCGGCGTCGGTGTCCGCGCGACCGAGCCGTCGCGGTTCACCACCGACCACGTCAGGTACGGGGCCTCGAGCTGGTAGTTGAACAGCACCATCTGTCCGGTGACCGGATCGATCTTGGGGTGCGCGGTGCTCCCCACACCCATGGCGCCGTCACAGTTCTCCCGCCCCAGCGTGCTCAGGTCGGCGGGGTCGAGGCGGAACGGCAGCGTGGTCTCGGCCATCGCGAGCAGCCGTCCGCCGTGCCGGACGATGTTGATGTCGGGCAGCTCGCGCGACGTGCCCGCGAGTTCGGGCCCCACTTCGTCCTCCGTCGGCGTGTAGAGGTCGGTGACCCCGGGCCAGATGACGTGCCCGGCCTTCTCCTCCGCCTGCACCATCGGGGTTCGGACGAAGCGGTTGGTGTATCGGGCCGCACCGTCGGCCAATTCGACTCGGTGCACCATGCCGTCGCCGTCGAGCGGATAGACGTACGTCCCGATCGGGTCGAAGCGCGGATTCGGTCCGTTGCGCAGGTAGGTGCCGTGCAGATCGGCGGGCAACTCACCGATCACCTCGAGATCCCGGACGTCCACCTCCTCCCGTTGCGGCGCGAACACCCCGACGAGATGGCTGTGGTGCGCGATGTCGACGGGTCCGGGACGACGGGATACAGGTGCTGACATGTGGGGTTCTTCCCTCCGGGCGCGGTGGACACGAGACGGATCTGGCCCCCTCTCGAGGGTACGGCGGCCACCTGCGCGGGCGGGGTGTTTCGACGACGCGACGACGGGCCGATACCCACCAGTAGAAATCCGGTTGCCCAGGAGTGGGAGAATGACGCTCGTGAGCAACCCAGACCACGGCCATCACCGCATGCCGCACCGCAAGCTGGAGCAGTCCACCAAGCTTCAGAACGTGCTCTACGAGATTCGTGGACCGGTACATGCCCACGCCGCCCGGCTGGAGGCGGAAGGCCACCGGATCCTCAAGCTCAACATCGGCAACCCCGCGCCGTTCGGTTTCGACGCGCCGGATGTGATCATGCGCGACATGATCGCCGCGCTCCCGTACGCGCAGGGTTACTCCGAGTCCAAGGGCATCCTGTCGGCACGGCGCGCGATCGTCACCCGCTACGAGCTGGTCGCCGGGTTCCCCGAACTCGACGTCGACAACATCTACCTGGGCAATGGCGTGTCCGAGCTCATCACGATGACGATGCAGGCGCTCCTCGACAACGGCGACGAGGTGCTGATCCCGGCGCCGGACTACCCGCTGTGGACGGCGATGACGAGCCTCGCCGGCGGCACCCCGGTGCACTACCTGTGCGACGAGGGCAACGACTGGAACCCCGACATCGCGGACATCGAGTCGAAGATCACCGACAAGACCAAGGCGCTGCTGGTCATCAACCCGAACAACCCGACGGGTGCGGTGTACTCGATGGAGGTGCTGCAGCAGCTCGTCGACCTGGCGCGCAAGCATCAGCTGCTGCTTCTCGCGGACGAGATCTACGACAAGATCCTGTACGACGACGCCAAGCACATCTCACTCGCGACGTTGGCCCCGGACCTGCTGTGCCTGACGTTCAACGGGCTGTCGAAGGCGTACCGCGTCGCCGGCTACCGGTCCGGTTGGGTGGCCATCACGGGCCCGAAGGAGCACGCCGCGGGTTTCCTCGAGGGACTCGACCTGCTGGCGTCGACGCGTCTGTGCCCGAACGTGCCCGGTCAGCACGCCATCCAGGTGGCGCTCGGTGGGCACCAGAGCATCGAAGACCTGATCCTGCCGGGTGGTCGACTGCTCGAGCAGCGTGATGTGGCCTGGGAACGCCTCAACATGATTCCGGGTGTGTCGTGTGTGAAGCCGAAGGGCGCGCTGTACGCCTTCCCCCGTCTCGACCCGAACGTGTACGAGATCTACGACGACGAGAAGCTGGTCCAGGACCTTCTGCTGCAGGAGAAGATCCTGATGGTGCAAGGCACCGGCTTCAACTGGCCCGACCACGACCACCTCCGCATCGTGACGCTGCCATGGGCGCGTGATCTCGCTGTCGCCATCGAGCGGTTCGGTAACTTCCTCACCAGCTACAAGCAGTAGCATCGGAGCACCGCAAGCGACACGCGCGTCGCTTGCGTATCTCCTGGGGAAACATGGACACCTGGGGGAAACATGGTCACCGGCACCCGAGCGCGTTACGGACAGTTCGTCCACAAACGACGGCGTTTGCTGAACCCCACGCAGGATCAGGTCACGACTGCGGGTCGCCCGTCCGCCGCCGCCCAGACGCGGGCCGAGAACGGGTCGTCGGATCCGAGCATCGAGACCGTTCAGGTGCTACGAGGATGAACTCGAGGATCTCGAGTAGCTGAACCGGCGCGCTGCGTCACGCGGCAGTGTCGCCCCGGTTAACATGGCACCGCACACCACGACAGAGGGGAACCCGAATGCTGGTTTTGCACGGCTTCTGGTCCACGTCGAGGGGCTTGTGCCTTTGGGCCGAGGATTCCGATCGCCTGGTGAAGAGCCCGAGTCAGGCATTGCGTTCTGCACGGCCGCACCCGTTCGCCGCGCCTGCCGACGCCATCGCGGGCATCCACGCCGGCAAGCCCGGCACCGCCGTGCTGTTGTTGCCGTCGTTGCGGTCCGCGCCGTTGGACTCGCCCGAGCTGATCCGGATCACCCCGCGACCGGCCGCGCGGACAGATGCCACGCTCTTGCCGTGGACGGTTCCAGTGGTGCAGTTGGATGCCGCGTCCGCGCCGGCCGTTCTTGACGAGCCGGTGGCCGAGGTCCGGTACGGCGCGTCCGTCGGCTTCCTCGCCCACATCGCGGCGTTCGCGCGTGAACTGGTGGAGCGTGGGCGGATGCTGCCGGCGCTACGGCGCGACGCACACGGCGCGATCGCGTGCTGGCGTCCGGTCTTGCAGGGTCCAGACGTCGTTGCCATGACCTCGCTGACCGCCGCGATGCCGCCAGTATGCCGCGCCGAACAACGCGCGCACGACCCACACGTGCTGGCGATGTCGGCGCTGTACGCGATGGTGGACGCGGCGACGCGCGCGGCACTGCCAGACGGGACCGACCTAGTGCCGCCGCGCCGCGGGCGCCGTCCGAAACACCCACCGGCAGTCGAGGCGTGGCTGACCGCGTTGACCGGCCCGGACGGCCGGTTCGATGTCGACCCCAATGGATTCGATGCGCTCACCGAGGCGTTGCGGCAATGGGACGACTTTGGAATCGGCGCGGTCGGTCCGGCGAGGGCGACATTCCGGCTGACCGAGAACGAGACCGGCGACCAGGAGGCCTCCGCCGACTCGTCGTGGCGGCTGGAGTTCCTGCTGCAGTCTACGGAGGATCCCAGCCTGCTGGTCCCCGCCGAGCAGGCGTGGAACGATGACGGCAGCCTGCGCCGGTGGCTCGACCGCCCGCAGGAGTTGCTGCTCGCCGAGCTCGGCCGGGCCAGCCGGATCTTCCCGGAGCTCGCGGCCGGGCTGCGCATCGCGCGCCCGTGCGAGCTTGTGCTCGACCCCGAAGGTGCGTACCGGTTCCTGGCCGCCACGGCCGCGCTGCTCGACGAGGCCGGGTTCGGTGTTCTGCTGCCGTCGTGGTGGGACCGCCGCCGCAAGCTGGGGCTCGCGCTCTCCGTGCACACCCCAGTCGAGGGCGTCGTAAGCAAGACCAGCAAGTTCGGCCGCGACCAGCTCGTCGAGTTCCGCTGGGAGCTGGCCGTCGGCGGCGACACGCTGACCGAGGACGAGATCGCGGTGCTCACCGCGACCAAGGCTCCTTTGATCCGGCTGCGCGGCCAGTGGGTGGCGGTGGACCCGGAGCAGCTGCGCCGGGGTTTGGAGTTCCTGGAGCGCGAACCGGCCGGGCACAAGACCGCGGCCGAGATCATCGCGTTGGCCGCCCGCCACCCCGACGACCTCGACACCCCCCTCGAGGTCACTGCGGTGCGGGCCGATGGTTGGCTGGGTGACCTGCTCAGCGGCGCGGCAGCGCAGTCGCTGCGGCCGCTCGAACCGCCGCAAGGGTTCACCGCGACGCTGCGCCCCTACCAGCAGCGCGGGCTGTCGTGGCTGGCGTTCCTGTCCTCGCTGGGGCTGGGCAGCTGCCTGGCCGACGACATGGGTCTCGGCAAGACCGTCCAGTTGCTGGCCGTGGAAACCCTGCAGCGGCACCAGGATCCAAGCATCGGACCCACCCTGCTGCTGTGTCCGATGTCGCTGGTCGGCAACTGGCAGCGCGAGGCCGCGAAGTTCGCGCCCGGCCTGCGGGTGTACGCGCACCACGGCGGCGAACGGCTGCACGGCGACGCGCTACGCAATCTCCTCGATCAAACCGACCTGATCGTCAGCACCTATGCAACCGCCACCCGGGATATCGACGAGCTCGCGGCCTACGAATGGAACCGCGTCGTGCTGGACGAGGCGCAGGCCGTGAAGAACAGCCTGTCCCGCGGGGCCAAGGCCGTGCGCCGGCTGCAGGCCGGGCACCGGGTGGCGTTGACCGGGACACCGATGGAGAACCGGCTCGCCGAGCTCTGGTCCATCATGGACTTTCTCAATCCCGGATTGCTCGGCTCCTCAGAGCTGTTCCGCACCCGCTTTGCGATCCCGGTCGAACGGCACGGGCAGACCGAACCGGCCGAGCTGCTGCGCGCGATCACCCGGCCCTACATCCTGCGCAGGGTCAAGACCGACCCGGCGATCATCGACGACCTGCCCGAGAAGATCGAGATCAAACAGTACTGCCAGCTCACCACCGAGCAGGCCTCGCTGTATCAGGCCGTCGTCGCCGACATGATGGAGAAAATCGAGAACACCGACGGGATCGAGCGCCGCGGCAACGTGCTAGCTGCGATGGCCAAGCTCAAGCAGGTGTGCAACCACCCGGCGCAGCTGCTGCACGACCGCTCGACCGTCGGCCGCAGGTCCGGGAAGGTTATCCGGCTGGAGGAAATCCTGGAGGAAATCCTGGCCGAGGGCGACCGGGTGCTGTGCTTCACCCAGTTCACCGAGTTCGCGGAGCTGTTGGTGCCGCACCTGGCCGCGCGCTTCGGCCAGGACGTGGCCTACCTGCACGGCGGCACCCCGAAGAAGCGGCGCGACGAGATGGTGGCCCGGTTCCAGTCGGGCGACGGGCCACCGATCTTCCTGCTGTCGTTGAAGGCGGGCGGCACCGGACTGAACCTCACCGCCGCCAATCATGTTGTGCACCTGGACCGCTGGTGGAACCCGGCAGTGGAGAACCAGGCGACCGACCGCGCTTTCCGGATCGGACAGAACCGAACGGTGCAGGTGCGCAAGTTCATCTGCACGGGCACGCTCGAGGAGAAGATCGACCAGATGATCGAGGATAAGAAGGCGCTGGCCGAGCTCGTGGTCACCGACGGCGAGGGATGGCTGACCGAATTGTCCACCCGGGATCTGCGCGATATGTTCGCACTGTCCGAGGGGGCCGTCGGTGAGTAACTGGTATCCGCCGCCGTCGCGCCCTCGGCCGGTCGAAGGCGGGCTCAAGGCACGCAGCACCCGCGGCGCGATCGCTCAGAGCTGGTGGTCGGAGCGGTTCATCGCGGTATTGGAGGACATCGGCCTGGGCAACCGGCTCCAGCGCGGCCGAACCTATGCACGCAAGGGGCAGGTGATCTCGCTTGAGGTGGTGCCGGGCTCGGTCACGGCCCTGGTGCAGGGCAGCCGGGCCCGGCCGTACCGGGTGCGGATCGGGATCGCCGCGTTCGGCAAGTCCGAATGGGTGCAGGTCGAACGGCGCCTCGCCGAGAACGCTTGGTACACCGCCAAACTGCTGTCGGGCGAGATGCCCGGCGACATCGAGGACGTGTTCACCGGGCTGGGTCTGTCGTTGTTTCCCGCCACCGCCCGAGACCTGTCGCTCGACTGCTCATGCCCCGATCGCGCGGTCCCGTGCAAGCATCTTGCCGCCACGTTCTACCTGCTCGCCGAGTCCTTCGACGACGACCCGTTCGCCATCCTCGCGTGGCGCGGCCGCGAACGCGAGGATCTGCTGGCCAACCTGCAGGCCGCCCGCACCGACGGACCTCCGGCCGCCGACCGCACGGAACCGACAACCCGGCCGCTCGCAGACTCCCTCGACACCTACTACTCCATGCAAACCGCGCCACGGGGGCCGAGGCCCCCGTCGACGTCCGCCACTGCCATCCTCGACCAGCTTCCCGAAATCGCCGTCGCCGTTCGCGGACGCCCGCTGCCCGAGCTGCTGCGACCCGCCTACCAGGCGCTCGGGCGCGGTGACGAGTCAATGTCAGGCACCGGCTGACATCCACAATCCATTTCGTCGGTGGAACTCGCCGAAAATCAACACAGCAACCGCTTGGCGGAGTTCGATGTCGAACGAGATTATCGGTTGGCCGAGTCGACAACTGAAATGGTCACCCGGCGACACGACGGAACTCAGGGTGCCGTAGTTGTTGATTTCCGGAGCTGTGAGCTGCGTTTTCAAGTTCCCAGGATCAGGTCGACCACGTGAACAAAGGTTGGCGGCGGGTCGCCGGCAGCCGCGGGCGATGTTGGATCGCCGGGCCCGGCGGTGCAAGCTGATCGCGGTGTTCCGCAACGTCGCCATCACCTGCGGTCCGCTGCCGGCGCGGATCGTGGAACGGTCCTCGGCGAACGTCACCTCCCACACCCAGTGGATCTTGTTCCCAATGGTCCAATAACCGCGGATCCACGCCGACAACAGCTTCGGTAGTGCCTGCTCGCACGGCAGTAGACAGATCGCGTAGACAACCTCGACACTCCATCGTTCGGTGCCGATCCTGCGCCAGCGCCGGGTGATCTGCGCAACCTGCTGTGCGTACGGAAACCGCAGGCCCCGAGACACAGCTCGGTTTCGGCACCGGAGATCAGGTCGAGCATCCACCCGACACGAACGTCGAGGTCGTCGAGCCCGATCGGCTCACCGGTCGCGTCATCGACAGCCAGGTACGGGCGGGTGGTGAACGAGAACTGCCGCAGCGCAGTGAACCCACTGGTCGAACTCTGTCGACGTATATTGGCATCCGCGGTCGCTATTAGTCCGAAGTTGCGATGGGTTTGTCCTGGTATTTACGGCTGAGCTGCAGCGGGAGCATGAGACACACCCCTGGTGTAGTCACTAAAATGATTGCCACT
>NZ_JBHWUE010000115.1:0-26568 GCF_042738615.1 Rhodococcus sp. NPDC059968 | reverse complement strand
ATACCGCCGCGCCACCGAGTCCGCCACATCCGTCATAGCTCAACGGTAACGCCCGAAACCAGCTAAAGCGACATTATTTTGTCACAGGCCCTAAGAAACCAGCCGGGTGCGCCCGCCCTCCGACGGAACTCGGTGGCAGTGGTTCCCGTGGAGGGATCATTCGCGCACCTGGGGCGCGCCCCCGAGGGGGACGGTCCTCGGCGCTCGACAGTCGGGTGCCGCAAACGCGGCGTCAGTGTTGGGGTGGCCGGCGTCAGGAAGACGTCATGACCAGGTCCGCGTGTCTGTCGGCGGTGTACGTGTGGAAGTAGGTCTCCCGCCTGATCCGCTGCGGACGCTCGAGGGGACACCAGGGAGCGCACGATGACCATGCATCACCCGTTCGTTCGCGCACGCCGACGCCGGAACGTGCTGGTCGACCTGTCGTCGACAGGATTGGACGCCGCCAACAGTCAGGTGGTCGACGACGCGCTGAGAGCTGTGATCGAGCAACCGCACCTGCAATTGGTGGGCGTCTGCTGCAGTGTAGGAGCCGATGCCGCAGATACTGCGCTCGTCGGCGAACGTGTCGATCAGGTGGTGGGTGTGATGGAGCAGGTTCGGCGTGACTACGGTCTGATCCTGACCGAGCTGATCGCCCGGGAGGATCAGGATCTCGCGATCGCGTCCGGGAGTGGTCTACGCAATCAAGACGAGCTTCTCGCGGTTGTCGACGACGCGCTCGACGACGCGTGCGCCCGCAACAGGTTCCCCCGTCCGAGTGTCACTCTGATGACGCATCCGATTGTTCCCGCGGGTGCCCCGGTGCGCGCTCAGTCGTCCGTCCGGTAGAGACGCCAGAACCACCACGCCGCTCCCGCCAGACACAGTCCGCCGGAACCGAGCGCGCCCACTGCGACGAGCATTGTGCCCAGCGCGCTCAACGCCAACCACACCCGCCAGTTGGCCAGATCACGCTGAAGGGCACACCGCGACTATGGATCAACCCCGATGGTGGGCGCAAACCGGCGCCTGCCGCCGCCAGTCGTCGAAGCGGGACCGGGCGTTGACGAACCGCGGCGCGTATGGATCTCGCGAAGAATGTGCTGGGCGTCTTCTCTCGCGGGCGCCGGCGGTCGACGCTGGTCTGGTTCTGTTCGACGCCATCACGTGAAGGAAGTCTCGCTGTGGGTAATCTCCTGATCACCTTCGTGCTCCTCGGCTCGTTTCTCGGTGCCGCCCTGATGATCCGCTACATCAACACCCGGTCCGCGCGACCCGCACCCGTCACCTCGCAACGACGGATGCCGGCGAGTTCTGTTGCGCGGCAGCATCGATCAACCCAGCTGCAGGGGGCCCGACGGGCGGGAGATGGATAGGAACTCGGCCCTACCCGTCAAGATGGTGTCAAGGCACTTCTCTTTCACGAGAAGCATGCTCACGCTGAGCGGGTGAGAAATGCAGCCGTGATCGGCGACAAGGGACTCGGGGCGTCCCGCTCCGGTAGCGCACGAACGAAACTCTCCGTTGCGACCGGATTGGCGGGGCTCTCCCTCGATGCGATGGCCTCGGTGTCCTACGGGCCCGAGGCCATCGTCCTGGTGCTGGCGGTGGCCGGCGGAGCGGGACTGGGCTTCACCCTTCCGGTCACCCTCGCCATCGCCGCGCTCCTGGCCGTGTTGGTCGCGTCCTATCGTCAGGTGATCGCGGCGTTCCCGGGCGGAGGAGGCGCCTACGCAGTGGCGCGCAAGCGGCTGGGGCGGCGGTCGAGCCTGACCGCGGCGGCGTCGTTGATCATCGACTACGTTCTCAACGTTGCGGTGTCGATCGCGGCCGGTGCGGCGGCGTTGACGTCGGCGTTTCCGGCGCTGCTGCCCTATACCGTGTGGATCGCGCTGGTGATCCTGCTCGGCATCACCGTCCTGAATCTGCGGGGTATCGCGGATTCGGCGCGGGCGTTCATGGTTCCGACGATCGTGTTCGTCGCAAGCATCTTCACCGTCATCGTCGCGGGCCTGCTGCGCTCGGAACCGGCGAGCACCGTCGGGGGCGGTGTCGTCCCCGGCCACGCCCAGACGATCGGCATCCTGCTGTTGCTCAAGGCTTTTTCGAGTGGGTGCGCGGCTTTGACGGGTGCGGAGGCGATCGCGAACGCCGTCCCCAGCTTCAAGGCGCCACGGGTGGTGAATGCTCAGCGTTCTCCCTCGCCCCCGTCGAGGGCACCACCGTGCTCTCCCAGCTCACCGCGGCGTCCCTCGGGGACGGGGTCGGCTACTACGTCGTCCAGTTCGCGACGGTCGTGCTGCTGGCGCTGGCGGCGAACACCTCGTACGGCGGCCTGCCGACCCTGATGCGGATACTCGCCGACGACAACGTCCTACCGCACCGCTTCGCCCGCAGAACCTCCCGGGACGTGTATCGGTACGGGGTACTGACACTGGGGATCGCCGCCGCGGTTTTGTTGATCGGATCCGGCGGAAACATGAACGCCCTCGTTCCGCTGTTTGCCATCGGGGTGTTCGTCGGATTCACCCTGGCGCAGGTCGGGATGGTGCGGCATTGGCGGGCCGATCGGACGCCTGGGTGGGCATGGCGCGCCGCCCTCAACGGCTTCGGTGCTGTGCTGACCGCGGTCGCGAGGGTGCGTGGCTCATCGTCATCGCCCTACCGTTGCTGGTGGTCGGGATGGCGCGGGTCCGCGCCGCGTACGAGCACCTCGGTGACCGGCTCACGCTCGGCCCGGACCGTGTCGACCCGCGGATCATCGGATCGCGGCCGACGGTGCTGGTTCCGGTGTCCGGTGTGACGGAGCTGAGCCGGATGGCGTTGTCCGCGGCGGTGACGATGACACCGGCGCCGGTCGCGATCCGCGTGTGCCACCCCCACGAATCCACCACCGAGTTCACCCGGCAGTGGCAGGCCCGGTATCCGTATACCGAACTGATTCTGATCGAGGACACCGACAATTCGGTCGGACTGTCGCTGGCGCGATACATTCGCAGCCACCTCGCCGCCGACCGCGTGTCCGTGGTCGTGGCCACCATCGAACCCGCCACCACCTGGCACCGACTCCTGCCCACGCACCGCGCCGACGAGATCGCCCACGCCCTGCGCAAGCACAGCGATGCGATGGTGTGCCAGATCGCGTTCCGCATCGACCCGGCCCACCGGAATCTGAGTCTGCGCGCCTGACAGGGTGGGTGCCGTCGGCACCCCCGGTCACATGTCAACCGATTCGAGTGCCGCACCGGCCGCTGCCCTTTTCGGCATCCTTCCACGCCTGTGTATGGGTCGGTCGCCTGTCGCCGCTGTGCACAGGCGAATGTTGCCAGGCGCGCGCGTGCGTAAGAGCAACGTCAAGACCTTGCGGTGGGCGTCAAGGATCCGTCAACAAGGGTCGCATTCGGCCCGGCATGGACGTTAACTCGTCTGTGCACCCCACAAAGGCAACGCCGGTGCACGAGGTCGCGATTCGCGGCCGGACACCGTCCGCTGACGGGCCGGGACCCGCAGACCTTCCAGCAAACGAAGGAACGAGAGATGTCCGTTCTTGTGTTCATCCTGCTGACCGTGGCGATCTTCGCCGTGCTCGGCGTGATTCAGAGGGCGGTGGAGCGGTTGTGAACCTCGACAACGCCGTCGGCCTGGTCCTGGTCGTGCTTCTCGCCGTCTTCCTGATCGCGGCCCTGCTCTTCCCCGAGAGGTTCTAGTGAATACGGTAACGGCGGGGATCTTGTTCACCGGCTCCCTCGTGCTCGCCCTGGTCCTGGTGCACAAACCGCTGGGCGACTACATGTACCGGGTCTACAGCGGCACCAAGCATTCGCGGGTCGAGCGGGTGATCTACCGCCTCATCGGCGCCGACCCCGAGGGCGAACAGGCGTGGCCGGTCTATGCCCGCAGCGTGCTCGCGTTCTCCGCGGTGAGCATCCTGTTTCTGTTCGGTTTTCAGCTGCTGCAACAGCATCTGCCGCTGCACCTGCCCGACCCCGCCACCGAGATGACCGCGCCACTGGCGTGGAACACCGCGGTCAGTTTCGTGACGAACACCAACTGGCAGGCGTACTCCGGTGAGTCGACCATGGGTCATCTGGTGCAGATGGCCGGCCTCGGGGTGCAGAACTTCGTCTCGGCCGCCGTGGGTATGGCCGTCGCGATGGCCCTGGTCCGCGGATTCGTCCGCCGACGCACCGGCGATCTCGGGAACTTCTGGGTGGACTTGGTCCGCGGAACCCTCCGCATCCTGCTGCCGATCGCGTTCGTCGGCGCGATCGTGCTGGTCGCCGGCGGGGTGATCCAGAACTTCCACCTGCACACCCAAATCGCCGACACTCTCGCCGGGACCACACAGACCATTACCGGTGGCCCGGTGGCCAGCCAGGAGGCGATCAAGGAGCTCGGCACCAACGGCGGCGGGTTCTACAACGTCAACTCGGCGCACCCGTTCGAGAACCTCACGACCTGGACGAACTGGGTGGAAATCTTCCTGCTGCTGGTGATCAGCTTCTCGCTGCCACGCACGTTCGGCCGGATGGTCGGCAGCAAGAAGCAGGGCTACGCGATCGCCGCCGTCATGGCGACCCTGGCCCTGGTGAGCGTGACGATCATGAGCGTCGTCCAGTTGCAGCATCACGGCACGGTGCCGACCGCGATCGGTGCGTCGATGGAGGGGGTGGAACAACGGTTCGGTGTCGCCGACTCGGCGACGTTCGCGGCATCGACCACACTGACCTCGACCGGTGCCGTCAACTCCTTCCACGATTCGTATACCAGCCTGGGCGGGCTGATGACGATGTTCAACATGCAGCTCGGCGAGGTCGCCCCCGGCGGTACCGGCTCGGGCCTGTACGGGATGCTCATCCTGGCGGTCATCACGGTGTTCGTCGCCGGGCTGATGGTCGGCCGCACCCCGGAGTATTTGGGTAAGAAGATCACGCCACGCGAAATCAAGCTCGCCGCATCGTATTTCCTCGTCACCCCACTGATCGTCCTGGTCGGCACCGCCGTCGCCATGGCCCTTCCGGGACAGCGGGCCGGGATGCTCAACACCGGCCCGCACGGGTTGTCCGAGGTCCTCTACGCCTTCACCTCGGCGGCCAACAACAACGGCTCCGCCTTCGCCGGCATCACCGTCAACACCACCTGGTACAACACCGCGCTCGGCCTGGCCATGGTGTTCGGCCGGTTCCTGCCCATGATCTTCGTGCTGGCCTTGGCCGGTTCGCTCGCCAAACAGGGCACCACCCCGGAGTCGATCGGCACCCTCCCGACCCACCGGCCCCAATTCGTCGGCATGGTCGCCGGGGTGACGCTGATCCTGGTCGCCCTCACCTTCCTCCCCGCGCTCGCGCTCGGACCGTTGGCAGAAGGAATCCACTGATGTCCACCTCGACCATCGCCGCGTCCGCGGGACCGTCGCAGCCGGCCACGGGAGATCGGGTGCGGGGCGGGCTCCTGGACCCGAAGATGCTCCTGCGGTCGTTGCCGGACGCGGTGCGCAAACTTAACCCGCGCACCCTGTGGCGCAACCCGGTGATGTTCATCGTCGAGGTCGGTGCGGTCTGGGCCACCGTGCTGGCGGTCACGGATTCGTCCTGGTTCGCGTGGGCGATCGTGTTCTGGCTCTGGCTGACGGTGATCTTCGCCAACCTCGCCGAGGCGGTCGCCGAGGGCCGTGGCAAGGCGCAGGCCGACACACTCCGCAGGGCGAAGACGGACATGCTCGCGCGCCGGGTCCCCGGCTGGCAACCTGGTGCCGCGGTCACCGAGGAGCAGGTGCCGGCGCCGCAGCTGCAGCAGGGCGACTTCGTCGTCGTGGAGGCCGGCCAGACCATCCCCGGCGACGGTGACGTCGTCGAAGGCATTGCGTCGGTAGATGAATCGGCGATCACCGGTGAATCCGCGCCGGTCATCCGCGAGTCCGGCGGCGACCGGTCGGCGGTCACCGGCGGCACCCAGGTGCTCTCGGACCGGATCGTCGTCAAGATCACCCAGAAACCGGGGGAGAGCTTCATCGACCGGATGATCGCGCTGGTCGAGGGCGCCAACCGGCAGAAGACCCCGAACGAGATCGCGCTCAACATCCTGCTGGCGGCGTTGACGATCATCTTCGTGTTCGCGGTCGCGACGCTGCAGCCGCTGGCCATCTTCTCCAAGGCGAACAATCCCGGTGTCCCGGACACCTCGGCGCTCGATCAGCACGGTGTCACCGGCATCGTGATGGTCTCGCTGCTGGTCTGCCTGATTCCGACCACCATCGGGGCGTTGCTTTCGGCCATCGGGATCGCCGGGATGGACCGCCTCGTGCAGCGCAACGTGCTCGCCATGTCGGGGCGCGCGGTCGAGGCGGCCGGCGACGTGAACACGTTGCTGCTGGACAAGACCGGCACCATCACCCTGGGCAACCGGCAGGCGTCGGCGTTCCTCCCGGTGGCGGGGGTGTCCGAGGACCGGCTCGCCGATGCCGCGCAGCTGTCCAGCCTCGCCGACGAGACCCCCGAGGGCCGGTCGATCGTGGTGTACGCCAAGTCGGCGTATGGGCTGCGCGAACGCACGCCGGGTGAGCTTGTGCACGCGAGCTGGGTGGAGTTCACCGCGCAGACAAGGATGTCCGGTGTCGACCTCGGCGACGGGCACCTGCTGCGTAAGGGCGCGGCCACCGCTGTCGCGGACTGGGTCCGCCGCCAAGGCGGCGAGGTTGCCGCGCAGCTCGGGCAGCTCGTCGACGGCATCTCCGCGGCCGGCGGCACCCCGCTGGTGGTCGGCGAGGTCGCCGACGGCCGGGCCGCCGTGCTGGGCGTCATTCACCTCAAAGACGTTGTCAAGCAGGGCATGCGGGAACGTTTCGACGAGATGCGCCGCATGGGGATCCGCACCGTCATGATCACCGGTGACAACCCGCTCACCGCCAAGGCGATCGCCGACGAGGCCGGCGTGGACGACTTCCTGGCCGAAGCTACGCCGGAGGACAAGCTCGCGCTGATCAAGCGTGAGCAGGAGGGCGGCAAACTCGTCGCGATGACCGGTGACGGCACCAACGACGCGCCCGCCCTCGCACAGGCCGACGTCGGCGTCGCCATGAACACCGGCACGTCGGCGGCGAAAGAGGCCGGCAACATGGTCGACCTCGACTCGGACCCGACCAAACTCATCGAGATCGTGGAGATCGGCAAACAACTGCTCATCACCCGCGGCGCCCTGACGACGTTCTCGATCGCCAACGACATCGCCAAATACTTCGCGATCATTCCCGCCATGTTCGTCGCGGTCTTCCCCGGCCTCGACCTGCTCAACGTGATGCGCTTGCACAGCCCGCAATCGGCGATCCTGTCCGCGGTCATCTTCAACGCGATCATCATCGTCGCCCTGATCCCGCTGTCGCTGCGCGGGGTGAAATACACACCGAGCAGCGCCTCGAAGCTGCTCAGCCGCAACCTCTACGTCTACGGCCTCGGCGGCATCATCGCCCCGTTCGTCGGGATCAAACTCGTCGACCTGATCGTCCAATTCCTCCCCGGGATGTCCTGACATGCGTATTTCACCTTGGATCCGGCAGCACCTGGCCGCACTGCGGGCCCTGCTCGTGCTGACCGTCATCACCGGCATCGCCTACCCGCTCGCGGTCTGGGCGGTTTCCTTGGGCCCGAGCCTGCACGAGAACGCCGAGGGGTCGATCGTCGAGGTGAACGGGCGCACCGTCGGCAGCACACTGATCGGGCAGCTCTTCACCGACGCCGACGGCAACCCCCTCGTGCAGTATTTTCAGAGCCGGCCGTCCGCGGCCGGCGACGGCTACGACCCGACGTCGACGAGCGCGAGCAACCTCGGGCCGGAGAGCATTGTGGACACCGCGGCCGATCCGGCGCTGATCAGGGCCGGAATGGACCCCGCCGATGCGGGTTTCACGGCGAGCCTGCTCACCACCGTGTGCACCAGAAGCCAGTCCGTCGGACAGCTCGAGGGGGTGGACGGGTCCCGCCCGTTCTGCACCCCCGGCGGTGTCGGCGCGGTGTTGTCGGTGATCGGCCCGCGGGACTCGCGCGGCAACGTGGTGAACCCGACCCGGGTGATCAGTGTCAACGAGCCGTGCCCCGGCGATCCCGCCGCTCCCGTGACCCCGTTCCTCGGGGCGTACGAGGGCGTGCGGGTCGAATGCGCCGAATTCGGTGCGGACTATGCGATCGGCCAGATCGTCCCGATCCGCGGAGACGCCCCGGCGAACCCGGCCGTCCCGGCGGACGCCGTCACCGCCAGTGGCAGCGGCCTGGACCCCCACATCTCGCCGGCCTACGCGGACCTGCAGGCCACCCGGGTGGCCGCAGCCCGCGCAATCCCCGTCGACCAGGTCCGCGCGCTGATCGCCGACCACCAGGACGGCCGCACCCTCGGCTTCCTCGGCGAACCGCGGGTCAATGTGCTCGAGCTCAACATCGCGCTCGACCAGACGTACCCGGTCAGGGGCTGAGCGGACCCGTGACTCGTGGCGGATAAGGAGGCGCCATGAGAGGCACACTACGCATCTACCTCGGCGCCGCCCCCGGCGTCGGCAAAACCTACGCCATGCTCGGCGAGGCGCGCCGCCGACGCGAGCGCGGCACCGACCTGGTCGTCGGCTACGTCGACTGCCACGGCCGGCCCCGCACCCTGGAGATGCTCGACGACCTCGAGGTCGTCCCCAGCAAGACCATGACCTACCGCGGCGCCACGTTCACCGAGATGGACACCGACGCGGTGATCGCGCGCGCACCGCGGGTCGCTCTCGTCGACGAGCTCGCCCACACCAACATCCCGGGTTCCCGGCACGAAAAGCGGTGGCAGGACATCGAGGATCTCCTCGACGCCGGCATCGACGTCATCTCCACCGTCAACATCCAGCACCTCGAGTCGCTCAACGACGTCGTCGAACAGATCACCGGCATACCGCAGCGCGAGAGGGTCCCCGACGAAGTCGTCCGCCGCGCCGACCAGGTCGAGCTGGTCGACATGACACCCGAAGCCTTGCGGCGCCGGATGGCCCACGGCAACGTCTATCCACCGGAGACGGTCGGCGCCGCACTCGGCAACTACTTCCGCGTCGGAAACCTCACGGCCCTGCGAGAATTGGCGATGCTCTGGCTGGCCGACAAGGTCGACGACCAACTCGACCGCTACCGGGCCGACCACCACATCACCGGCACCTGGGAAGCACGCGAGCGGGTCGTCGTCGGACTGACCGGCGGCCCCGAGGGAGAAACCCTCATCCGCCGGGCGGCGCGGATCGCGGACCGGTCCAAGGGCGCCGACCTGTTCGCCGTCCACATCACCCCCAGCGACGGTCTCGCCGGCGCCAGCCCCGCCCACCTGGCCCGGCAACGGGCACTGGTCGAAAGCCTCGGCGGCACCTTTCATCACGTCGTCGGCGATAACGTCCCCGGCGCCCTGCTCGAGTTCGCCCGCGGGATCAACGCCACCCAACTCGTCATGGGCGCCTCCCGCAGAGGGCGGGTCGCACAGATCTTCTCCCGCGGGGTCGGGGTGGAGGTGACCGCGCTGTCGGGCAGCATCGACGTGCACATGGTCACCCACGAGGCCACCAAACAGGGCCGTGCCGCGCGCCTGTCCGCCCTGACCCGGCGACGACGGGCGGCGGGGTTCGTCATCGCCCTGATCGGAATGCCGCTGCTGTCGATCGCGCTCGCGAACCTGCGGGGACACCTGTCGTTGCCGAGCGACATCCTGATCTTCCTGATCGGGGTCGTCGGCGTCGCACTGGCCGGAGGCCTGTGGCCGGCGTTGGTGGCCGCGCTGCTCGGCTCCGCGCTCCTGAACTACTACTTCACCCCGCCGCTCTACACCTTCACCATCGCCGAGGCCCAGAACGCGCTCGCCCTGCTCGTCTACGTCCTCATCGCGATCGCCGTCAGCACCGTGGTCGACCTGGCCGCCCGCCGCACCCGCGAGGCGGCGCAGGCCAGTGCGAACGCCGCCGTACTGGCGAACCTGTCCGGCAGCGTGCTGCGCGGAGAGAAAGCACTGCCCGCGATCCTCGAACGACTCCGCGAAACCTACGCACTCGACACCGTCACCCTGCTCGAGCGCCCGCCCGACACCCCCCTGACCCCCGGACGGCAACAAGAACCGGAGCGCTGGCGAGTAGCCGACACGGTCGGGGGTGAGCCCTGCACGAGCCCGGACGAGGGCGACATGGCCGTCGCCGTCGATGACGACCTCACTTTGGTGCTGTGCGGGCGGACACTCCCGGCCGCGGACCGGCAGGTCCTCGAAGCCTTCGCCGCCCAGGCCGCGGTGGCGCTGCGCCAGCAACACCTCGAGGACGAGGCCGAGCAGGTCCGGCCCCTCGCCGAGGCCGACCGGATGCGCACCGCCCTGCTCACCGCCGTCAGCCACGACCTGCGGACCCCGCTCGCCGCGGCCACGGCGGCGGTGGAGAGCCTGCGCAGCCCCGAGGTGGCATGGTCCGATCAGGATCGTGGGGAACTGCTCGACATCGCCGCCACCTCGCTGCAACGGCTCGACCGGTTGGTCACCAACCTGCTCGACATGAGCCGCCTGCAGGCCGGCGCGCTCGGCATCTCGACCGAACCGACCGCGCTCGACGAGGTCGTCCCGCTGGCCCTCGATGCCGTCGGACCGGGCACCGACATTGTGGAACTGCAGATCCCCGACGATGTCCCCGACGTGCTCGCCGACCCGGCGCTCCTCGAACGGGTGCTGGTCAACCTGATCGTGGGCGCCCTGCGCCACACCCCGCCGGGCCGGGGTGTTCTGGTCGCGGCGAGCGCGCACGGATCCCTGGTCGAAATACGGGTCGTCGACCGGGGCCCCGGAATACCCGAAGACAAGCGCGATCTCGTCTTCCCACCGTTCCAGCGGCTCGGCGACACCGCCAACGGCAGCGGGATCGGACTCGGGCTGGCGCCGGCCCTGGGCCTGACCGAGGCCATGGGCGGCACCATCGCGGCAGACGACACCCCCGGCGGCGGCGTCACGATGATCATCACCCTGCCCGCGGCCGAGACCACCACCGCCGCAACCGATCTGGAAGGTCCCGCATGAGCCGCATTCTGGTGGTGGGGGTCGAGCCACAACTGCGCCGGGCCCTGCGCCTCACCCTGCAGGCCCAGCACTACGACGTGCGCACCGCACCCGACCCCACGCAGGCACTCACCCAGGCCGCCACGTGGCACCCCGACCTGGTGGTCCTCGACCTCGACCTTCCCGACCTCGACGTCATCGCGGGAGTGCACGGCTGGAGCCACAGGCCGATCATCGTCTTGTCCGCGCAGGCCGAACCACACGAGGAGGTCGCCGTTCTCGACGCCGGCGCCGACGACTACATCGCCAAACCCTTCGGCATCGACGAATTCCTCGCCCGCGTCCGCGCCGTCATCCGGCGCACCCCCGATAGCGGCAGGCCGTCCATCATCGCGGTCGGCGAACTCCGGGTCGACCTCGCCCGCAAAACCGTCACCGATCCCCGCGGCGAGATGGTCCACCTCACCCCGATCGAATGGGCAATCCTCGAACCGCTGCTGCGCAGCCCTCGGACACTCATCGAGCGGAAACAACTCCTGACCGCGGTCTGGGGACCCGGCCACGCCACCGACACCCACTATCTGCGGATCTACCTGGCCTCGCTCCGCCACAAGCTCGAACCGAACCCGTCGCGGCCCCGCCACCTCATCACCGAACCCGGCATGGGCTACCGCTTCGAACCATGACCGGCCACGGCGGCGAAGGGGTGTCACGCCTGCCACACCCGTCGCGGGTTGTTCCGATCCGCGGGGATCAAGGGTGGTCGGGATCTGCGTATGGATATCGCGAAGAATTCGTTCGGCCTGTCGCCAACAGCGGTGTGCGGGGAGCACTCTGGTCTCTGCCCGACTCGATGATTATGTGGACAGAGGACACCCAGATGATGTGCTGCTCGAACTGGTGCCTGCCGGCTCCGTCCTGCGGTATCGGGGGTTGTCCGGCACCCTGATAGGTGCCCACGCCCGGTAGTCCCGCCCCACGACAAGCGTCGCCTCCCACGGGCGACCTGCGGTCCACAGTCGCGCCCGCTCATGTGACAACGCGCGGCCACGAGAGATCGCCTGACCGCTCATCGAGACCACCCGAGAGCAGCACTCTCTCGACACCGGTGCGTGAGACCGCACCGCTACCCACAGTTCTCCATGACGGATTCCCGTGATCCGTCCCTTGCTCGAGGTTCGAACGGTCATCGTCATGTTGCTTCCCATGTCGCCGCTGGACTCGATGTTTCTGCTCGGCGAGTCGCGTGAGCACCCGATGCACGTCGGTGGTGTGCAGATCTTCCAGCCGCCGGAGGGGGCCGACGCCCGGGATATGCGGGCACTGCTCGATACCGCACTGACCGACGGCGATCAGGGCGTGGCCCCGACACTGGGCCGACGGGCCCGGCGGTCGTGGACCTCGCTGGGACAGTGGGGTTGGGAAGTGGACTCCCGCCTCGATCTCGGCCATCACGTCCGGCACGACGCCCTGCCCGAGCCCGGAGGGGAGGCGCAATTGTGGGCGCTGTGCTCACGCCTGCACGGCGGCCTGCTCGATCGCAGCCGCCCGCTGTGGGAGACCCACCTGATCGAGGGACTGCGCGACGGCCGCTACGCGATGTACACCAAGGTCCACCACGCCGTCGCGGACGGGGTCAGCGCGATGAGCATGCTGCGCCGCACCCTCAGCGAGGACCCCGACGAGCGCGGCATGCGCGCACCGTGGCAGCCCCCTCACCCACGGTCACCGGCCCCAGCGACCGACACCGTCGGCGCGGCGGGCATGACCGATCTGCCCGGGGCGGCGGTCCGCGCCGCCCGCGGCGCGGTCGGCGAAGTCGCCGGACTCGTCCCCGCCCTGGCCGGCACCGTCGGCCGAGCGGTGCACGAGCAGGGCGGACCGCTCTCCCTCACCGCCCCCAGAACCATGTTCAACGAACCGATTTCGGGTGCCCGCCAGTTCGCGGCCCGGTCCTGGCCGCTCGAACGGCTGCGCCTGGTCGCCAAGGCGGCCGACGCCACCATCAACGATGTGGTGCTCGCCATGTCCGCAGGGGCGCTGCGCAGCTACCTGCACTGGAACGGTGCGCTGCCCGCACAACCGCTGATCGCGATGGTCCCGGTCTCGCTGCGCGACGAGCAGCAGGGAAGCCGCGGCGGCAACGGCGTCGGGGTACTGATGTGCAATCTCGGCACCCACCTGCCCGAACCGGCGGCCCGGTTGGACACCGTGCGCACCTGCATGCGCGAAGGAAAACAGGCCATGGCCGCGATGAGCACGACCCAGATCCTGGCGATGAGCGCACTCGGCGCGGGCCCAGCCGGGGCAAGCATGCTGTTCGGGCACAACCGGAGGCTGCGTCCACCGTTCAACCTGATCATCTCCAACGTCCCCGGCCCACGCAGCCCGCTGTACTGGAACGGTGCCCGACTCGACGCGGTGTACCCACTCTCGATCCCCGTCGACGGGCAGGGACTCAACATCACCTGCACCAGCAACGACGACATCATCTCCTTCGGGATCACCGGATGCCGCCGCACCGTGCCGCACCTGCACACGCTGACCGCCCACCTCGGCCACGAACTCGACGCACTCGAACACGCCGTGGGCCTCTGACCCCACACGGACCTGGCCCGCCACCCCCGACGAACCTTTCCAGCCCTGTCGGCGTGGACCCTCGCGTCCATTCCACCGATGACGTGACGAGAGCACTTCCGGTGCAACACAATTCATACGATACCAAGACAAGGAACCACACACGAACTCATCGAGGACACCGGCCACCCCGTCCCGCGGACCCGCGGCGCGCACGGGGACGATGAGCACCGAGGAGATCAAGGCCCGTCTCGAGGCGATGTTCGTGCCCGACACCGCCGACCCCGGTGCAGTAATCGGGCAAGCGCCGCAAGGGCTCGGCCTGATTGCCGTGCACCCGGCGACCGCGGTCGCCGAGAAGAATTCCCGGTAACGGTCCGGCACCTTCACCGCGGTCGATTCGGTCCCAGCCCGACGGGGTGGACCGAAGCGGCATCCGCTCACCGAAGCCACTCGGCGACCAGGTTCGACGAACTCGCTGATTCGCCGCTGACACCGGCCGTAAAAGGGCGGCCGGCTTCGAGCCTCTCGAGAAGCTCCCGTCCCACCGCGGCCGCGGCGCGTCCGCACCGCGCTTGGCGGTCGTCGAGTTCGTCGGCAGCGTCATCTGGTGGTGCTCGGCCCATTGGGACAAACATCGATACCTGCCAGATGCGGGAGCAGGACCCGCACACCGTCTTCCGCGGAGCAGGAGCAGGGGGTCCGGTGATCGGCGTCGTTTCCGGCGTTCCCGCCGATCAGAGGAAGTAGGCGCGGCGAGCCGGGGCGCCGATTCCGGTGGTGGTGGTGGTCTTCGGGCCGTGGGCGCCTTGCGGAGTCGGTACCGTGGTGACCGTGGGCAGCAAGGGGCAGCGGCAAGCCGATCGGGCGCTGGTCGCCGCCTACCACGAGGCTCGACTGGGTGAGCTGATCGAGCGTGTCGCAGCCGAGGTCGATCGTTTCCGGGCTGGCGAGGTGGACGCGTACACCGTCGATGAGGTCCTGCACCACTATCATCTCGCGGCGAAGGAACTGTGGACGTTCTGCTGGTCCGGGTCCGGCGCCCAGATCGAGTTCACCGCGCGTGCGTTGGAAAGGCTCGCGGCCGACGGCGAGCGGCTCGACTGGTGGGAACGCGCCGCTCCTCGCAGCCGGGAGTAGCTCCTGTCCGCTGGAGCTCCGCCGGCGGGTTGGTGAAGTCCTGGCGCCGTAGTGTGGTCTGCGCCGCTCGTTCCCAGACTCGGGCGGCCTCGACCCCGTCGGCCAGTACACATTGCGACTCGCGATTGGCCGGCGGGGCAGGGGCCAGCATTGGCACGGCACTTTCATCTGCCGTGGTCGAACGCGTGTGCAGGTTGCTTGAGAGTCCCTGATCCGTCCGGGATCCCCGCCCGCACTATCGAGACGGCCGGGTTTTGTCGCGTCTATCCCGTGACGATCCGTGTGCTAAGTCTCTGAATCTGATTGGGGATGCGGCTTCTCAGCGTGCTAGTTGCTCGCCGGCGTGCTTGTACTCGTTGGCGAGGCGCTCGACGACGTCCGCCGTCGGCCGGACCGCGTCCACACCACCGACCCGGTTGCCGGCGCCCCAGATATCGCGCCACACCTTCGCCTCGATCTTGCCGCCGGACGTGAAGTCGATGGCGGTCGGGTGCGAGTCGGGCAGGGCGTCGGGGCCGAGTCCGGATGCTTCGATGCTGCCGCGCAGGTAGTTGCCGTGCCTGCCGGTGGACACATCGGTGTAGACGATGTCGGTTGCTGTGGAGTCCTCGATCATCTGCTTGTGCCCGTCGGCCGCATTGGCCTTGTTTGTGGCGATGAACAGTGAACCGATGTAGGCGAGGTCTGCCCCGGTGGCTTCGGCGGCGAGGATGCGGTTGTCGGTGGCGATCGACCCGGACAGCGCTGGTGGACGAACATGATGCCCAGCATGCGCCCTACGCGGTGAACCTCATGGTGCACAGCAGCAAGGACCGGCTGGACGAGGATCTGACGGTGGTCGAGGAATACCTGGTTCCCATCGTGATCACCTCGCAGGGTGCACGTCCGATCGTGGCGAAACGTATCCGCGCCTACGGCGGAATTGTGCTGCACGATGTCGTCGACAACGCATCCGCCCACAGGGCGATCGACAACGGTGCGAACGGGATCATCGCGGTGGCGGCAGGCGCGGGCGGGCACGCCGGCACGCGGTCGCCATTCGCCCTGATCCAGGAGATCCGCAGCTGGTTTGAGTCGGCGGGTGTCGCAAGGCGCTGCTCCTCACGTGGTTCCGGCGACGAGGCCGGATGCACGCCCCTCGGTGACCATCGGGGAGTGCTCGGTGAAGCCCCCGTCGACTCTGATGACCTGCCCTGTGATGTATCGCGCGGCATCCGAGTGCAGGAACGCGACGACCCGGGCGATGTCCTCGGGCTGACCGACGTGAGGGGTGTCGCAGTGGCGCGTGTACTGGGTAATCAACTCGTCCCCGAGTTGGAGACCGGGGGAGCTCAGTATGAGTCCGGGCGCCACGGCGTTGCACCGGATTCCCTGCTTGCCGTGCTGTGCGGAGACGGCGCGTACGAGCTGGTTGACGCCGGCTTTTGCGACGCTGTAGGTGGTCAAGTTGAGCTCGCCCATTTCGCCGGAGATCGACGACGTGCAGGTGATGCTGCCGCCGCCGGTGTTCACCATTGCCGGGATCGCGTGCTTGCAGCCGAGCATCGGGCCCAGGAGCAGTGTTTCGACCTGGGCATGGAAGGTGTCCACCACGAATTCCGTGATGGGAGGGTCACCGGGCTCCCATGGGACCCTCAGGTCGGCGGCGTTGTTGTGCAGAATGTCGAGTCGTCCGAACTCGTCCACCGCGGTCGCAATCATCCGCTGGACCTGTTCCTCGACGCGGACGTCGGTCTCGACGGCGATCGCGTCGCCACCGTCGGCCCTGATCTGCTTCGCCCGTTGCTCGGCAACCTCGCCGTTGATGTCCGCGAGTACGACCTTGGCGCCGAGTTGCGCAAGCAGACTCGCGGTCGATGCGCCTTGGCCGACGCGGTAAGGATCGTCGTCGCCATGGAAGGACGCTGCGCCGGTGACGATGGCGACCTTGCCGGTGAGATCGATCATGCCGGCTGTCCCTCGACTGGTGCGGGCCTAGGACTGGGACGATCCGCCGGCATCGCCGCGATGGACGCGAGGGTGAGATCCTTCCAAGGGGCCACAATCGGCTCGATTCGGGTATGTGGATTGCTGGTCATACTCGCTCCATTTTCTCATGCGCCACGGGAGGCGGCTGTCTCGCGAAGTAAGTCGCCGTCTGCGACTACGACATAAACTGAACTCAGTTAAGTAAACTCTGTTTCTGTCGGCCGTGCAACCGAAATCAACTGAGATGGAATGACTTCGGCGTCACCACGTGAGTGGCGGCGCGCGCGGTGCCTGCCCCCGGGGGCATCGGTCGGCGATGATCGTGTCGTGAATACCGAGCAGGACATGGCATCCGGACACCGGCGGTCGCCGAGTGCTGGGGGTTCAGGCGGAGTTGGCGCCGACAACCCCCGGGCAGGTGGAGCGGTCCGTCGATCCGGTCCGAGTGCGCGATATCGATCAATGCGGGTGTGCGGTGCGTGATGTCGGAGTCGACGGAATGGGTGCGGTGGGGTTGGTGAAGTACGGGTGATGGCGCCGTACCGGTGGCGGGCGAGAGGAGATCGCGGGTTTCGCAGGCGGCGGCCGCTTTCGTCCGGGGTGGGGAGAGTGTCACCTCAGAGATGCTCGTCGTTGTGGGACAGTCCGGAACGGAGGTAATCCGAATCAGTCTGCCGTGCCGAATATCTCATGCCGCGGCTCCCGATCACCGCGCACCGAGGGTGGGCCTGGGGTTCGCGCCGATGTGTTGCTCATTTCGGTCAAGCGCACGATCTGTTCAGCACGTTCGGCCGGGTGGTCGCCGCGGCCGCACCGCCAATCCCACCCGTCCCACCCGTCCTTCCTGTGAATCCGCACCCTGATGGGCGCCGCGAACGATATGACGGTGATGGATTGGTTATGCCGCACCATTGGCGTTTTGGCCGGCCGCAACGGAGAGGGTCTCGCCGGTCATGTGTTTCGCACCGTCGGAGACCAGGAACATCAGTGCGTCCGTGATTGCCTGAGGGGGAATCCATGGAACTCCCTGGGGCTGATACCGGCGGAATTCCTCGGCGACGTCGTCGATTGTCGGGGACTCGAGGTCGGGTCGGAACAGCCCGTACATCGTGCTGTTGTGGATGATCGGTGTGTCGACGCAGCAGGGACAGATGACGTTCACGGTGGTCCCGGTGGTCGCCACCTCGAGGGCGACGGTCTTTGCCAGCCCGATGACCGCCCACTTCGAGGCCGAGTAGTGACTGAATTGCGGGTACCCTCCTTTGCCCGCCATTGACGATGTGATGATCACCCGTCCCCAGGTCTGATTCAGCAGATGCGGAAGGCCCGCGTGCAGCACGTTGAAGACGCCGTTGAGGTTGATGTCGATGACCACGTCCCAGTCGGCGGGATCCATGTGGCGAAATTCGCTGACCGCCATGACGCCGTGATTGATCGCGAGAATATCTAGCGATCCAAAGGTGTCGACGATCCGCTCGACTGCATCGCTGATGGCCTCCCGGTCGCGCACGTCTGCCTTGAGTGCAAGTGCTTTTCCGTCGGCCTCGTTGATGAGCCGCATGGTTTCGTCCATGTCCGCCTGCGAGGAGAGCGGGTAAGAGACATTCTTGATGTCTTTGCAGACGTCGAGGATGGCGACTGAAGCGCCGGCTTTGGCGAGGGCGAGGGCGTGCGAACGGCCCTGGCCTCGCGCTCCACCTGTTACGAGGGCAGTTTTGCCTGTTAGATCGACCATTTCCGTTCCTCGTTCTCGTGGGTAGGTGGGGGACGATTCGGCGGCAGAGATCAGGGCGTGCGGCGAGCTATGACCGCGACTTACTGCGCCTGATCTGAGCTATGGACACTGCGGCCAAGAGCACGGCGCCGTTGAACAGGCTGCTTGTCCAGATCGGCACGCCGAGCAGTTGAAGCCCCTTGGCTCCGGTTGCCAGCAGCGCGATCGCTATCAGCGTCCCAGCCACATTCGCTCGGCCGGGATGAACCTGGGTCGATCCCAGGAAGATCGCGGCAAACGCGGGAAGGAGGTAGGGGGCGCCGGCGGTCAGGGATGCGCTTCCGATCTTGGCGGCGAAGATCACACCGGCGAGTGAGGCGAGGATTGATGACGCCACGAGCGCGCCGAAGATGTACCGCGCTGTGCGAATGCCATTGAGACGCGATGCTTCCGTGTTGCTGCCGACAGCTTGAAGTCGGCGTCCAACTGGCATCTGTTCGGTGACGTACCAGACGATTATTGCCACGACGGCCATGTAGATGACCACGACGGGAATCCCGAAGTACTGGGCCTGACCGAGCGAGAGGAATCCCTGCGGTATTCCGCCGACGATCTGGTTGCCCCCGGAGACGCCGTAGATGACGGCCT
This sequence comes from Rhodococcus sp. NPDC059968, assembly GCF_042738615.1. Taxonomy (NCBI): domain Bacteria; kingdom Bacillati; phylum Actinomycetota; class Actinomycetes; order Mycobacteriales; family Nocardiaceae; genus Rhodococcus; species Rhodococcus sp. NPDC059968. Next base: position 7,508 of record NZ_JBHWUE010000115.1, on the reverse strand, counting down.
CGAGTATTGATGCCATCGCCAGGGTGGCGATGAAGGAGTTCACATTGAGTATCGCGATGGCGATCCCGTTCGCGGCTCCGACGAGGGCCCCGACAGTCACAGTGAGCAGGGTAGCCATCGGGACGGATAGCCCGTGCGATGACTGCAGCCAGGAGACAAGAATGACGGCCAGGCCGAGGCCTTGCGCGACTGAGAGGTCGAAGGCACCCGCGCGGTACGCGACGAGCAGGCCTAGAGAGAGGATCGTTGTGATCGCCTGGTCGGCGATGAGTGTGCGGAAGGTCCGGATCGTGGGGAATGTTTCCGGTAGCAGGACGGAGAACAACACAATTAGCGCGGCGAGCAGGACGAGGCCCGAGTAGCGCTGCAGAACAATGCCGAGCAGCGGTTTCTTGTCCCCTTGCATCTGGGGGTGTGCTGCTGGTTTGGATTCAACGCTTGTCATGCCAGTACCTCGTCCTTCTCTGTGTTTTCGTGCAAGCCCAGCAACTCTTGCTCCACGACCGCGGTGGTCAGTGACGAGCCGGTGAGTGAACGCGTGCAGACCCCGTCCGCGAGAACAAGAACGCGATCACAGAGCTCGACCGCTTCTTGACCGTCCGTTGTGCACACGACGACGGCGATCCCGTCTCGGGCAGCCGCGCTCAGCAACGCGTAGAACTGTGTCTTCGTTCCCACATCGATACCCTGGGTGGGTTCATCGAGAATCAGCATCTTGGGCTTGGTTCGCAGCCATCGTGCAAGAAGGACCTTTTGCTGATTACCGCCGCTCAGGTTGATGACGAGGTTCTCCGGGTCTGATGGGCGGACTTGCATTTTCCCGATCCAGTCACCCGCGACACGGCTCTCTGCACGCCTGCTGATACGGCCCAGCCGGGTGATGTCGGCGAGCATGGGCAAAGTCAGGTTCTCGCGAACCGTTGCGTCTGGGATGACCGCACTGCGCCGCCGGTCCGTCGGCAGGAAGGCTATCCCCGCCCGAGATGCGGTGTGGGGGTTCAATCCCGAGTATGTGCTCCCGTGTACCGTGATAGATCCGTCGATCGGCTCGGTCGCGCCAACGATGAGGCTGGCCACCTCTTCCCGGCCCGAGCCCGTCAAACCGACCAGCCCGAGGACTTCGCCTGGGTAGACGTCGAAGTCCAGCGGTTTCAATCTCGTGCCGGTCAGCCGCCGAACCGTGACGGATGGCTCCTGGCTGTTGACCGAGAGACTTGTCGGCTTGTGCGGCACGAGTGGCCGGCCGAGGATGTCCCGGATGAGACTCTCACGTGTCATGGTGGACGTCTGCGCAGTGGATACGCGACGACCGCTGCGAAGCACCGTCACTCGATCGCAGGCGGTGAGCAGTTCTTCGAGCCGGTGGGAGACGAACAACGTGGTCACTCCGCGCTCGCGCAATCTCTGTAGGACCGCTAAGAGGCGCTGCACCTCCGTCGGCGGCAGCGCCGCGGTTGGTTCATCGAGAACGAGCAGCCGAAGTGCTGCGCTCGAGTCGTTGATCAGGGCGCGCGATATCGCAACACCGACGCGCTCTGAGGGACTCAGTTTGCTCACATCGGTGTGCGGGTCCAGCTCGTATCCCAGGGCGTGGGTGGCCTCCCTGGTCGCAGCTATTTGCCGCCGCCATCGGATGTTCCCGAATGGGCCGGTTGCGTACCCGGATCCCAATGCGAGGTTCTCCACAACCGAAAGGCCGTCCACGAGCCCGAGATCCTGGTGCACGAAGTGAATTCCGACTCGGTGCGGTGCGGAAGGGTCCCCGAAGGGGAGTGGTGCTCCGAGAAAGGTGCCCGCCGCTCCCGGGTCTGGGGAATGGTAACCCGACAGGATCTTGATCAACGTGGACTTCCCGCACCCGTTCTGTCCAACCAGACCGTGTATCTCACCCACCGTCAGGCTCAGATCCGCGCCGTCGAGCGCGCGGCCGCTGTCGAAAGTCATCGACAGGCTGGAGAGCTCTAGCAAATCGTTCACTGGCTTTCCGTTCCGAAAAGGCTGAGACCTCGAATGTTCGTGGTTGGTCAGGTAACTGGTAGGTTCCACATCTTCAGGAAGAGCTCCCTGTAGTTGCGCGGGGTGATCCAGGGATCCTCGGTTGGGGCGGTGTCCTTCGTGAGGATCTGGATCCACGGCCATGCCGCTGCGGTCGTATCGTCCGGGCTGTCGGCGACCGGCGAGGGGATTGCATCGCCCTTCAGCGCGCGCACCGCGGCATCGACGTAACGCCAGCCCAGTACCTGGTTGGAGACGCCCAGCCATGCCTCATTCTGGTCTCCGGCAGATAAGCCCGCGATGTTGTCGGCGATCGGGCTGTTGCCGATGAGTTTTACGTCGGTGAACCCTGCCGCGCGTACTGCGGGCAGTACGCCCAGCGAGAAGTCACCCGCCGTGAAGACGATGTAGTTGGTGTCGGGGTGCTGTTGCAGTGCGCTGACGACCTTGGATGGAATGGCCGTCCCGATGTCGTTGGCCGTACCGTTGATGTTGGTATTCGAGCACGTATCCGGGCACAGCTCCGCGAGCCGATCCTCGTATCCGACCTGTGGGGGGACGACAATCGGGAAATCCGGAACGTTGACGAAGATGCTGTTCACATTGCCGCCGGACTGCGTGATCGCCCAGTCTGCGAGCAACTGGCCCATGTAGCGCACCATGCTGGCCGGCTCGAAGAGGACCGTCGGTGGAGCCGGGTCGTTGTCTACGGTGCCGGTCGCCGTCTTGGGGTCGGGTTCGTAGATCGCGGAGTTGTCGATGAACGGAATGCCGAGGCGTTTCATTTCCTCACGTTGCTTGACAGTGGCGGACGGCGGGGTACCCGTGCTGAAGATCGCATCAGGATGTAGTTGCACCGCGTTGTCGAAGGCCGACTGGATGCTCTCCGGGGTGCCCTGGTAGGTCAGCGTGGTCACTGTCGCCCCGATGGCGTCGGCTGCAGCGGTCATGCCATCGCGGAACGTCGCGCAGGTCGGCAGTGCGCAGCCTACGTAGGCGAATCGGAGTCCCTGACGCGGTGCGCCACTGGTAGGTTCGGTGACTCCGACGTTCGTCGCGTCCGCCAGGTGCGTGTCGACTTCTGCTTGCGCAATCTGCACGGCGTGGGTATTGACCGAGCCGTCTCCCGCCGCGGAGGAGGATGTGGAGTCGCACGCTGTGAGTGTGAGCGCAACTCCTAGAATGACTGTGGCACATAGGACCTTCAATGTCGCCTCACTCTGAATCGAATTGGGTTCTGTTGACGAACGGGGTCTGGGCGTAACCTGGATTACAGTGCAATGCTTAGGCCGATCGAGCAGGTGCGCACGATGGATCTGTAGATTTCGCGCCAATATGAGTGGGGCACAGTGCAGGAGCCGGGATCGACTGGTGTGCGCTCGGCGCGCTGTCGCGGCGAGCGGAGTCCTCGAAGCCTTCTGCGTCGGACCTGCAGACGCAGTGAATGGTCCTTCCGTTGCCGGTTATCTGAGACTGTCGGGGCGGTGGTGTGCTCGCACTGAAAGGCAACCCAGACGGCGGAGGACGGCGCGGATCACGCTGTGCGGCCGATGAAGCCCGTCGATCGCACGACTGTATTCGTCCTCCGCGGTCTGGGGTAGCCCGATCACAATGCGCGGCTCGGCGCGTGGAGATCCTGCGTCGATCAACACCTGATCTGCCGGCAGCAGGTGAACAGGCACGTCCTCTCGGCCGGATACCTCACCCACGGCCACAACGAGATAGTTGTGGCCCCGGTCGGTGAATGATTCGAGGGATGTTCTTCCGCCGGGGAGGTCCACCGAGACGTGGAGGCAGGGCAATGGTGGCTTCTCGGAGTCGAGGTCACGGAGCCCGACGACAGGAAGTTGGTGCGTGCGGGCGAACTCGTGCAGGTCGTTACCTGAGGCGACGTCTGTCGGGTGGGTAGTGCCGACGACGGTGGTGAGCACCGCGGCGGGTGGGAAACCGGCTGCCGCTACCAGATGTACTGCAGCTTCGGGATACCCGAATTCCGAAGTGGGCAGCGCCGCGTCCGCGCGCAGGGGCACCACATGGCCTGGACGGCTGAAGGACACGGGTGACGCGTCCGGGGACGCCAAGAGCCGGATCGTTGTTGCACGGTCCGCGGCAGAGATGCCGGTGGTGATACCAGTGGCCGCGTCGACGGTGACGCACTGTGCGGTTCCTGGAGTGGCGCCCTGTTGAGTCGGAAGCAATAGGGCGTCGCATCGGTCCGATGATAAGGCGACTTGCAGGAATCCTGATGAGTGGCGGATAGCGAAAGCGGCATCAGCCGTGCTGATCCGGACCGCAGGAAAGACGATCTCACCGCTGGTCGGCGAGTCAATCCCATCGGTGAGGATGATGGCCTCCCCGCGGGACAGCTGACTGATCGCAGCCACCACTCGTTCTTCCGCGTGGATCTCAGCGAGCGTTGGTACGAGGGCGATGCGCTGCGCGAGCGGACTTTCGTCGGTGACAGTCATGGTGAGATCGTCTTCCTGGTGGTCAGGCCGGGAACTGCCCTGTCTCTCGGGCTGCTGCAGACGGCTGGTCACAGCTCGTGAGAATGGAGTGTTAGTTGACCGCTACCGGCTGATGCTGTGCCGCGTACTTCTCGGTGGCAGCGTTGATGGCCGCCATGGTCTCGGCCTTCCACTCGTTACCCCGCACCCACGCATTGTGCTCGCGGATGGGCTTGAGCTGCCCGCGGAATTCGGGAATCACGTGCTCGGCCCAGAGCGTGACGGCATTTCGCTGGCGTTCGTAGTCGGTGAAGTCGGTGAGCGTCATGATGAAACTTCCGAATCCGCCGGTCTGGTCGGCAAGTTGCCGGATCTTCTTGATTGCTGTGTCTGGGGTTCCGATCAGCACAGACCCGGACTCGATGGCCTCGTCGATCATTCCCTCGACGTCGGGCTTCTCGGAGGCCGGCAGCGGTGAGATATGTGCCAGATAGTTCCAGATCTCCTCGAACCCGTGGGTGCAGTCCTGGCGTGCCTGCTCCTCTGTCTCTGCGATGTGGGTGATCGCCGAGAGTCGCCAGTTGCGGCGCGACACCGTCCGCCCGGCCTTCGCTGCCTCGTCCTCGGCGATCTTCCAATGGCCCCGAAGGGCGCCGAAGGCGGCAGGGCTGGTGGCAGCAAGATTGATCATCCCCACACCCAGCCTCCCGGCGGTGACAGGCCCGGACGGTGAGGTGACAGCTGCGACAACTACATCCAGCTCCGGCAGACTGTAGGGGCGTACCTGCAGTTTGGCCTCGCGAAGATCGAACCACTCCGTCTTCTCTGTCACCGTCTCACCCCGGAGGAGCCGAACAATGACCTCCGCGGCCTCGAGCATCATGTCGCGCTGCTTCGTCGGGTCGATACCCAGCATGTAAGCATCGGAAAGCAGCTGTCCGGGACCGAATCCCATGATCGCGCGACCGCGAGATAGGTGGTCGAGGGTGACCAGGCGCTCTGCAAGGAGGAAGGGGTTGTGGTAGGGCAGCGAGTTGACGGCCGTTCCCAGTTTGATGGTTTTGGTGCGCTGCGCGGCCGCTGCGAGCAGCATTTCGGGCGCGCCGATCGGTTCGTGACCACCGGAGTGGTGCTCACCGAGCCACGCCTCCTGGAACCCGAGGCTGTCGGCGAGCTCGATGATCTGCAGGTCCCGCTCATAGAGAACGGTGGGGCTCACTCCGATCTTGTGGAAGGGAGCCATGAAGACACCGAACGCGGTCGGGTAGTGGGATTCGGACATACAACACCTCGGTTTCTCGGTCTAGCGTTGACTTTTGTCGTAGCCCAGCGAGCACATATCTTGCTGATGAGCGTTAGGCACTTTCGGTATGGGCCGATCTGGCGCTTTCGATGGTCGCGGGCTCCACTCGGCCGCCGAGAGCGATAACCAGGGGAATCGGGTCGTAGAATTCGCAGAAGTGCGTGATCTTCCCGTCTCGGATGGTGAACCGCGTGACGTACTCGTTCTTCAGCTCGACCGGAATGACCATCTTCATGTCGCTCTTGTACTCGGCGATGACCTCGCCGGGATCGGAGTGATACGTCTCGAGCCTGAAGTCGTACAGCCCCTCGGTCTCGATGATGGAGGGAATGGTCTCCAGGAAGGCCATCACTTCCTCGATGCCTTCCATCCGGCGATTGAATCCAGGCGGGGCGTAACGCATCTCGAAGACGATGTCCTCCGCGAGAAGCTCACGCTTGACTTTGAAGTCCCAGGTGTTGATGGCCTCTAGATACCTACGGGCGATGTCGATATTCGACGCTCGCAACTCCTCGACAGTCGGCACACGCTCTCCTTTGGCAAACTGAACTCATTTCATGCGAAGGTTAGGCTGTGATCCACGTCTCGTCAATAGATCATTGTGCTGGAAGTCGGGCGGCCGAAACGGTTCTGGTGCGCGGACGTCTGCGGTAACCTGCCATGAACCCAATTCAGTTCGTTCCGAGTGGCGGGGTGTCAATGTCAGAAATTCAGGCAGCAGGGTCCGATGACGGATTCTTCGGCGGCGACGATCTGTCGCCGCACGTCCTTCGTGGCGCGTACGGCCGGTTTCCATCAGGCGTCGCGGCAGTGTGCGCAGTGATCGACGGCGAGCCGGCCGGTATCGCAGCCAGTTCCTTCGTGTCGGTGTCGCTCGAACCAGCACTGGTGTCCGTGTGCGTCGCCCTCACATCAACAACATGGCCTCTGCTCCGACGAGCCCAATCTCTGGGTGTCAGTGTGCTGGCCGACGCCCACGCGTCGACCGCTCGGGCACTCGCGTCGCAAGTGCCCGATCGATTCGCGGAAATAGATTGGGTTCGCGACAGTTCCGGGGCCGTCTTCATTGCCGGCGCAGCCCTTTGGGTGAACTGTTCAATCTACGAGCAGGTTCGGGCGGGCGATCACGAAATCGCAGTGCTTGCCGTCAACCGCATCAAGATGCACAGTTCGGTATCACCCATCGTGTTCCACGACAGCCAATTCCATCGGATGGCGCGCTCCGGGCCTTACCCGTCGAGCTAGGGAAGGAAGACAATGTACATCGAGGTCACTTCTGACAGTGTTGCAACTCGTCAGCTCCTGGATCTCAAGACGTTTCACGTACGAATGAGCTCCGATCGCGAGAAGGCCCACGAATCGCTGGTCAGCGCAAATATCGGCTACATCGACAACGACGCGGTCTTCATCAGGTCTGCCTGGCTCCGCAACCAAGGACCACACACCCGTGAGTGGCGCGAGAACTTCGGAGCCATGCTGTCTTACGCAGAGGACCGCGGGTGGTATGACGGGGAATTCATCGAAGGGCACATAGAGCCCGACGAATAGACCAGATCTTGCTTCGAGCGCGCCGTGTCACCCAGTAGGCGGCCTGGCCGGGCAGAGGGTAGCCGTCGTCTCCAACGCGCACGCTGGGCTCGTTGCCGCAATCGGAGCCGCCCTGCCCCTGCTAGATGGTTGATTCCTTGAAGCGTGTCGCGGAGGAGGAGTAGGCGGAGGGTTTCCAAGATCAAAGCGTGACCAAAGAACTGGAAACCCTCCTG
>NZ_JBHWUE010000114.1:0-26852 GCF_042738615.1 Rhodococcus sp. NPDC059968 | reverse complement strand
ATTTACCCACCCGCCGTCGTGGTGTCCGACGCCATGAAGATCCCGCGGTCCGGCGGGGCGGTGTTGTACTTCCTCCGTATCCGCACCGACCTGCCTCCACTTTCCCTTCCCGAGGCGGAGAAGGTGCTCACCGACCTCGGGCACCCGGGCTCACGGTTGCGGACCGACCACTACGTCCGCTCCCCCAGCCTCCGGACCGCGCTGCTGGGACTGTGGAACCTCTGAGCGGATACGACCACGAAACGAGTCGGCGTATCGCCACCGAGCCGCTCAGCCCCTCGAAAGCGTGGAGGTCTGCATGGACCTCGCGGGCGTTCTCGTCCGCGGGATCGATCTCCTACTCGACAATCGAGCGCGTAGCTGATGCTTGCGCCTCATCGCCGAACGCGGTCTCCGTCGAGGCCATCGACCATTTCCGCCGCAGTCCACTCGCCACGAGAATGACTGCCAGGGTGGTCGATAGACACGAACCACACGACGGGCGCGGTGCGTTGCGCACTCGCGCCGTAGCGACGCTAGCTAGCCTAGCGGAGTTAGCTATCCTCGCCGTGCAATCACAGTCGCGGTCGCGGATATTCTCGGCGCACGGTTGCGGACGATGCCATTTCCGCGGCCAGAGAGTCCATGTCGAGCGCGATGCGATGACAATACTGGAAGCGGGGCGGTCTCGTTGTGCCGAGCGAGATGAGTGGGGCACGGAAACGGCTTCGGTATGGCGGCATTGGCTACCCGAGCACACCCGACCCGCCGCCGGGCGGGTGCGTTCAGCTCAGTACGCTGGCGGCGAAGGCCAGCGATTCCGGCATCGCGGCGGTCAAGGTATGGGAGTGGTCGATACCGGAGAGCTGCTGGTTTCCGATGTCGACACCGGCCGAGCGCATTTCGGCTAGTTGTGCCCAAGTCAGTGGGATTGGGACCGTTGTATCTACCCCCCCGCCGCTTCCCCCCGCAACGAACTCCCCGGGCATCGAGTCCGATTCACGATCTACGGCACACCGGCCTGCGCGCAATGCACCGCCGCCTACCGCGCCCTCGACAAAGAAGGACTCGACTACACGATCGTCGAGATCACCCAAGACCCGGTCGCCCATGACTACGTGAGAGGTCTCGGCTACCTCCACGGCCCCTGTCTTCGTAGCCGGTGACGACCACTGGGCCGGCTTCCGGCCTCCTACACCGTGCCGTCGTCACCCACCGCGAGCACCCGGCCACCGACCCTTTCCGACGCCGACAAAGCCCTGGCCGCCCCACCCCCACAACAGGACGCGCGCGCGGCGCCGGGGAAAACCGACAACCCAGCCACCTGACAAAAGCAATCTCCGATCGAAGCACCCGATCGCACCCATCGCGAGCAATCTCGCTCCTACTCAACCGCCCCAAAATTGCCCGCTCAACGACCCGCAGACTGCTCGGCCCGAGGCGCTCGGAGCCGCGGCCGCACGTGCTCGAAGATCAGGATGGTCTCCGTCGAGGCGACCGCAGGATGCGCGCTGAGGTGGTCGAGAACGAAGCGCCTCAGCTCTTCGCTGCTCGCAGTGGCGACGTGAATGAGGTAGTCGTCCGCACCGGCGATGAAGTACACATTCAGCACCTCACCGAGGGTGGCGAGTTGCTCGGCGAGCTGCCCCAGATGCTGCCGCGCATTGGCCTGCACGCGCACCGCGATCATCGCCTGCAGGTCCCGGCCGAGGGCGGCGGGATCGATGTCGGCATGGAAGCCCCGGATCACCCCGCGATCGATCAGCGAACGCACACGACCCAGGCAGGTCGAAGGGGCGATACCCGCCAGGGCGGCGAGGGCATTGTTCGGGGTACGCGCGTCCCGCGAGAGCTGATCGAGAAGGATCCGATCGACGTCATCGATCCGCGCCCCCGACCGAACACCATCCGCTCCCGAGCCATCCGAACACGGCCCGCCCACAACATTCTTCTTCACCGGCTCAGTCTAGAGAATTTTCTTCTCTCCACTCGGCTACCTTGCGCCGCTTGTTCACAATTGATGCCTGTCAGTCGAATCGCTGGTCGTGAACCCCGGACATCCATCTCCCCCGACACCGCGTCGTCGCCCCTGGGCGTGACCGGAAAGGCTCGAGCAGCCCACATCCCCGCCCGAACGCCATCGACGTCGTCGTCATCGGATCTGGCTTCGGTGGGCCGTTCCGCGACCAAAACCCTCCGCCGCGCGGACGTCGACATCACGGTGATCGACCGCACCACGTCGACGGGAATGTCACGTCCTCGTAGTCCAGTCCGACCTCGTTCGGTCGCCGCAACATCGGTGCCCGCCGTCCCGCGGCCGTTCCCGTGGTCCACAACGCTACGAAGTTGTCGAACGCTGCCTGGGCCTCGTTTTCATCAGCCATGGGGTGCGCCTTCCTTTCCGCCGCCTGGGCGCCATACCGGGTCCTCCCCGCAGCGGCACAACAGTTCTGCCTCGAACCGAGTACCCCTGCGACGAAGCTCAACCACCCCCGGCGAGTTCCCCTCACCCACCGGCGGATCCGGGCACTGTCAGCCCACCCCTCCAGCCGGCGCGGCCATGAAGTCCGGCAGATGTGCGCTTGTGGGAGGGACCGCTCCGACCGCGATTGCGCTCGGAAGACCTCTTTGGAAACCTCGAAGAATGGGCGTCGACGGACCAACTCCTGGCGACCAGCCTGCCATCCGCATCATCGCGGGAACGCTCGACGGCGTGCAGGAAGGTGAGCTGCCATCCATGATATTGGCAAACGCGTGCGAGCTGTATCGAGACGCAGGCTTCATCGGTCAGCCGGCGGCCGCTGTCTCCAGCCTGGCCTTCGTGATTGCCGGCCTCGCGGTCGTCGCGCGTCGTCCGCACGGCGCGCCGACCGTGACCTACGGCCTGCTTGTCGTCGCGGTCGGCGCCGGGTCGCTCGTTGCGCACGGACCCAACCCGCCGTGGCAGGCCTACGCACACGACATCCCGATCGCGACACTGCTGGCCTACATCGCCGTCGATGCCGCCTCCGACCGGTTCGGCCGTCGGCTGTCGCGGGGCTGGTGGCTCGTCGTCCCGGTCGTGATGATTCCCGCCGTGGCGGCCGGCCCGACGACATCCACGATCGTGCAGGCAATACTCGCCGCAGTCTCCGTGGGATTCGGTCTGGAACGCGCACGCGTCCGTCCGCAGCTGCGGCGCACGACGATCGTCGCGGCATTGCTTCTCGCGTCCGGCGCTCTACTCGGCACCGTGGGCGACCGGACGTCGATCTGCCAGCCGAGCAGTGTCTTGCAGGGCCACGCGCTGTGGCACGTTCTCGCCGCGGCTGGATTGTGGTGGCTCGCGCCCACGATCGGGTTCTCCGCCGATACGGTCGCGACACGGCGTTCCAAGGCGGGCTCCGACGGCGAGTCCCGTCGACCGACGACGTGACTGCCGTATCGCTCAGCGCACGGCAGCCCCAGGCCCGAATGGCGTCGCCCATCGGATCGTCGACTGCGTGGGGTTTGACGATGATCGCCGAAACGGCTGGTCGGCTCTTGCTGTCTTCGTCCCGGGATGGGTTCTTGACGACCGCTCGCTCGCGGGGAAGTCGTCGAAGTCGACTGGCCTAGGGTCGGACCGGTTTGCGGCCGGGTTCGACGGGTTCACGTGGTTGAGCCGCGTATCGAACACCCTCGGTGGGCTGCGTGCCGTGGACGGCACCGAGCGACCGACCGAGATCGAGTCCGACCCGCACCGCTTCTGGTCGAATTGGGACACGCCGATCGCCGATCCCGCGAACGCGGACATCGTGGCGAGAATCTCGCTGCCGATGCCGTGTGCGCTGCCGTTTGACGAGACGGCGGGCCCGTGACGGGTTCGGTGCGCACTCCGTCATCCGGCTCGGTGGATCACATCCAGGGCATGTCGGGATCGAGCGAGTGGGAGATCACGCCGTCGCGGGTTCGAGGGGGTAGTTCGCCGGGTGGTGGAAGTGAGCCGTTCTGCTGGGAGGTCAGAGCGGGCGTGGGCGCGTATGGGGGCGGTGGGGCGTTGGCGGTCGCGCTCTGCGCCAGCAGCGCGCCCAGGCAGGCCGAGGGTGGGCGCCGGCTGCGGCTGCTGCCGCGGTGCGAGTCGTGATCGACGGCATTCTGTTTCTCCTTGACTGGTGTGTGGCGTCCGCTCCCTGCGCAACGACCACTAGTTTTCGCCTGGTGCCGGCGTCCGGTAACGCCCCCGAGGGGTGGTTCTCCACCGGCGTGGGGTCGGGAACCACCGGCGTGGGGTCGGGAACCACCCCCTTGGGGTCGTTGCGCGGCCGCCACCCGCTTGCGGTTTCGGCTCGCCGAACATTATGATTCGCCGGTGAAAACAACGGGCTTCAAGGTGGGTACGCGGCGACGGCCGGCGACGGCTGCCGCAGTGCTGACAGCGCTTGCCACGGCGCTGATGCTGTCCGGGTGCGGCGCGGGCGACGGGCCGGCGGACGGCAAACCGGTGGTGTTGACGACGTTCACCGTTCTCGCCGATATCGCCGCGAACGTCGGAGGTGAGCACGTGACCGTCGAGTCGATCACCAAGGCGGGCGCGGAGATTCACGGATACGAGCCCACCCCGGGCGATATCAAGAAGGCAGCCGAGGCCGACCTGATCCTCGACAACGGGATGAACCTGGAAGCGTGGTTCGGCCAGTTCGTCGACGGTGTGGACGTCGAGCACGTGGTCGTCAGCGACGGCGTCGAGCCGATCGCCATCGGCGAGGACGCCTACGCGGGCAAACCGAATCCGCACGCCTGGATGTCACCACTGAACGTGCAGATCTACGTCGACAACATGGTCGCCGCGTTCAGCGAGCTCGATTCCACGCATGCGGCCGACTATCGCATCAACGGCGACGCCTACAAGGCGCAGTTGCAGAAGGTGCAGGACGAGTTGGTCACCGAGCTGGGAGCGCTGCCGGTCAACGAACGGGCGCTGGTCACGTGCGAGGGAGCGTTCTCGTATCTGGCCCGGGACGCGGGGCTGACCGAGAAGTACATCTGGCCGGTCAATGCCGAACAGCAGGCCACGCCCCAGCAGATCGCGTCGACGATCGAGTTCGTCAAGGACAATCGGGTTCCGGCGGTGTTCTGTGAATCCACGGTGTCGGATGCGCCGATGCAACGCGTCGTCGAAGCCACGGGCGCCGCGTTCGGCGGCACCCTCTACGTCGACTCGCTGTCCGAGGCGGACGGGCCCGTGCCGACGTACCTGGATCTGATCCGGCACGACGCCGACACCCTCACCTCCGCACTGAACGGGCAGCAATCATGACCACCCAGACGGCCGTCGAGGTGCAGGACGTCACCGTTCACTACGGCGATGTCCTTGCGCTCGACCAGGTCTCGCTTGCCCTGCGGCCCGGACGCGTCTGTGGCCTCGTCGGCATGAACGGTTCCGGCAAGTCCACCCTGTTCAAGACGATCATGGGCACGGTCAAACCCGACTCCGGCACGGTCCGCATCAACGGCACGCCGCCGGCCGCGGCACGCAAGACCGGTGTGCTGGGTTACGTTCCGCAGAGCGAGGACGTGGACTGGACGTTCCCGCTCTCGGTGCGTGATGTGGTGATGACCGGCCGCTACGGGCACATGGGGCTGACCCGGCGCCCCGGCAGAGCTGACCGCGAGGCCGTCGACCACGCTCTCGAACGCGTCGAACTGACCGAACTGGCGGACCGGCAGATCGGGCAACTGTCCGGCGGCCAGAAGAAACGCACCTTCGTCGCCCGTGGAATCGCGCAGGGCGCCACCATCCTTCTCCTCGACGAACCGTTCGCCGGGGTCGACAAACGGTCCGAAGCCACCATCACCGCACTGCTGCGTGAACTCGCCGCCGCGGGTGCGGCGATCCTGGTCTCCACCCATGACCTGCACGCGCTGCCCACCCTGGCCGACGAGGCGATCCTGCTGATGCGCACGGTGCTGATGCACGGCGACCCGACGGTCGTGCTGCAACCGGACAACCTGGCGGCCGCCTTCGGCCTCGACGTGATGACAAGGACCTGAGAATCAATGGACGTCATCGACTTCTTCGTCGACCCGCTGCGCTACGACTTCATGGTCCGCGCGCTGATCACCACCCTGATCGCCAGCGTGGTGTGCGCAGTGCTGTCGTGCTGGCTGGTTCTGATCGGCTGGTCACTGATGGGTGATGCGGTCTCGCACGCCGTCCTGCCCGGCGTCGTCCTGGCCTACATCGTCGGCGCCCCGTTCGCGATCGGCGCGGTGATCTTCGGATTCCTGGCCGTAGCACTGATCGGGGTGGTCCGCGACACCAGCCGCGTCAAGGAGGACGCCGCGATCGGCATCGTGTTCTCCACCCTGTTCGCCCTCGGGCTGGTGCTGGTCTCGGTCACCCCGAGCCAAACCGACCTCAACCACATCATCTTCGGCAACCTGCTGGGCGTGAGCCGGTCCGACCTCGTCCAGATCGCCATACTCGGGGCCATCGTGTTCATCGCACTGATCGTCAAACGCCGCGACTTCACTCTGTACGCCTTCGACCCCACCCACGCCCATGCCATCGGCCTGAACCCGCGCCTGCTCGGGGCGGCGCTCCTGGGGCTGCTGGCCCTGACGGCGGTGGTGGCCCTGCAGGCCGTCGGCGTCATCCTGGTCGTCGCGATGCTGATCATTCCCGGGGCCACCGCGTACCTGCTGACCGACAGCTTCCACCGCATGCTGGTCATCGCCCCCGCGATTTCGGCGGCCTGCGCCGTCATCGGCCTGTACCTGAGCTATCACCTCGACACCGCCAGCGGCGGCATGGTGGTGCTGTCACAGGGCGCGGCATTCGCGCTGGTCTATCTGTTCGCACCCCAGCAAGGAATCATCGGTCGCAGAATCACCGCCTCCCGGCGACGCCGGACACCCGCCGCGGCGTGACCGTGCCCAGCTAGGACGACATCAGTTGCGCATGTCCAGGACAACACGGAACCGTGCCTTGCCGGACATCATGCCGGCATACGCCTCCGGCGCCTCCGCCAGCGGCATGACCTCGATCATCGGGTGGATACCGCGGGCCTGACTGAGGGCGAGATTGTCCTCGTTCTCGATGGAACTGCCGGTCAGACTCCCGGAGACCACGCGGGTGCCGAAGATCAGGTCGGCGGTCCGGACCGAGATCGGGTCGGGTGCGGCGCCGACCACCACCATCCGACCCCGCGGCGCGAGGCCGGCCACCAGCGGGGACATCGAGGCACCGCTGGCCGCGGTGGCGATGATCGCCGCGGCGCTGCCGAGCGCGCGCAACGCCTCGCCGGGATCCTCGGCGGCGCTGTCGATGTAGTGGTCCGCGCCGAGTTGCGTGGAGAGCTCGGCCTTGTCGGTGCCGCGGGCGATCGCGGCGACCCGATAGCCGAGCTTGGCGGCATACTGCAGGCCGAGGTGTCCGAGCCCGCCGATCCCCTGGACCGCGACGAGGGCGCCGGGGCGGGCCTCGATCTGCCGCAGGGCGCTGTAGGTCGTCAGGCCCGCACACAGCAGCGGGGCGGTTTCCAGCGCATCCATGCCGTCCGGGATCCGGACCAGCCCGCTGGCGCGGGCGAAGGTGTACTCGGCGTATCCGCCGTCGACGGTGGTCCCGGTCCACGGTTGATCGGTGCAGTTGACGAAGTCGCCGCGGCGGCAGAAGTCGTACTCGTTGTCCTGGCCGCCCAGATATCCGACACCGACGCGATCCCCGATCCGCCATGCGGTCACGCCGGCGCCGACGGCGTCGACGACACCGACGATTTCGTGACCGGGAACGACCGGCTGCGTCGGGTCGGCCCGCAACCCCTCCACAGCGAGCGTGTCGGAATGGCACACCCCGCAGCTGTCGACCCGCAGTCGCACCTGCCCCGGCGGCGGATCGCCCAGCTCGCGGGTGGCCAGGGAGAACTCGCGGGTTCCCGTGACTTCGAAGGCGCGATACGTGGGCATGATTGCTTCCTTACCGATGTCCCGTTGCGGACGAGTGCGGTCGTACCCTCCCAGCGCCCGGCGAAACGCGTCGAGGCGCATCACGGGCCGCGACCCGCCGTTTATCCGCCCGCACGGCGGGTATCAATACCGTGACGTCCGGAGTGAGACCGCAGAGAACGAAGGTTCCGCTGATGACACTCGTGCCCCGGGCCGCGGTCACACTGATCACCGCAGGCCCCCTCGCCCTGTTCCTGGCCGCTCCCGCCGCCGCGGACCCACCCGACGTGACACTGACCGCCGCCGTGGCCGGGAGTAGCGTCACGACGACGATCACGAACGACACCGGTGCGGACATCGTGTGCGGACTCGGCGGACTGCATGCGGTGGACGACATCGTGAACCCCGAGTCCGTGGCGGTGTTCCACGCATCGAATGTGGTGATCGGGCCGGGACCGCGGGACTTCGTGTTCGACGCGGTGCCCGACGGCGACTACCTGATCCACTGGATCTGCAGTGAGGACGCGGGCCCGGGTGACGAGGTGTGGGGTTCGGCGCCGCTCCCCGAGACCGCGTACGCGAAGCCGGCGACGGCGGAGCCTCTCCCGGTCACCGTGGGCACGGAAACGTGTTTCGGGTCGGTGTGCCTGCCGCCGGGGCTGGGTCTCTGACCGGCTGCCCGTGTCACCGGAGCGAATCGCGCTGTACCCGAAGGAATTCCCGCTCGGCCGCGTTGTCGGTGCGGTCCCTTGCCGCCTCGTACGCGCGTGCCGCGTCGCCGGGACGTCCAAGACGGCGGAGAAGATCGGCCCGCACCGCGTGATACATGTGGTATTTGTCGAGGTCGAGTTGGTCGACGAGTGCCAGCCCCTCCTCCGGTCCCCTGACCTCGGCGACGGCGACCGCCCGGTTCAGGGCCACCACCGGACTCGGCGCCACCGACATCAACTGGTCGTACAGCTGCAGTATCTGCCACCAGTCGGTGTCGGCAGCCGTCTCCGCGTCGCTGTGGACGGCGTTGATCGCGGCCTGAATCTGGTACTGCCCTGGCGTGTTCCGTCGCAGGCATTCCCGCACCAGCGATTGCCCCTCGGCGACGAGGTCACGATCCCACCGAGTGCGGTCCTGATCGGGCAGGAGCACGAGCCGGCTGCCGTCGCGGTCGGTGCGGGCGCCTCGCCGCGACTCGATCAGCACCATCAACGCGAGCAGCCCGGTGACCTCCGGTTCGTCGGGCATCAGCGCGGCCAGGACCCGGCCGAGGCGGATGGCCTCGGCGCACAGGTCCGCCCGCGTCAGCCGATCCCCCGCACTCGCCGTGTATCCCTCGTTGAAGATCAGATAGACGACGGCCAGGACGGCGCGGAGGCGGTCCGGCAGATCGGCCTCGTTCGGCACCCGGTACGGGATCCGGGCGTCCCGGATCTTCCCCTTGGCCCGGACGAGGCGCTGCGCCATCGTCGGCTCGGGGACCAGGAATGCGCGCGCGATCTCCGCGGTGCCGAGCCCGCCCAGGAGGCGGAGGGTCAGCGCGACCTGGGCGGCGGGGGCGAGCGCCGGGTGGCAGCACGTGAAGATCAGTCGTAGCCGGTCGTCGTGCACGACGCCCTCCTCCACCGGTTCGTCGCGGGCGAGCAACAGGGCGGCCTGCGCGTGGCGGTCGTGCCGGGAGGCCTCGCGCCGGAGCCGATCGATGGTGCGGCGCCGGGCGGTGGTGATGATCCATCCGGCCGGGCTCGGCGGCAGCCCGGACGACGGCCAGCGCCGCACCGCCTCGGTGAACGCGTCCTGGACGGCGTCCTCGGCGATGTCGATGTCGCCGAACACGCCGACCAGGACGGACACCGCGCGTCCGTGTTCGTCACGGAACACCTGTTCGATGTCGGCGGAGGCGATCACGTCAGTCGCCGGCTCCGCCGTGGTGAGCGAACGGCCGGACCTCGATGGGGAGGGTCGTCGCCCGGGTGAGCTTGCGACCCCATCCGAGGGCGGCGTCCAGGTCGGGCGCCTCGACGATGGTGAATCCGCCAAGATGTTCCTTGCCCTCGGTGTATGGGCCGTCGGTCACGAGCACGTCACCGCCCTGGGCCCGCAGCACGGTCGCCGTGGTGGGGGCGCACAGTCCCCCGCTGAACACCCATGCGCCCGCAGACACCATCTCCTGGTTGAGGGCGTCGAGATCGTCGCCGATCTTCGCGAGGACGTCGGGTTCGGGAGCGGGGCCGTCGGGCTGGTACACGCTCAGCAGGTACTGGGTCATCTCGGGTTCCTCCTCGGATCGGAGAGCCGGCGCCTTCGGATGTGGCCGGCTCTCATCTCCTATACGAACGTCACCCCTCCGATTCGACACTCTGCACGGAGAAATTGCGCCGAAATGTCCTCAGTTGTGCTCGGACACCAGGACGGCGCGGGTGCCGGGCTCCAGCGCTTCGAACACATGTGCGACATCCCCGGGATAGGCGATGTAGTCGCCGGGTCCGAGTTCGACCGGATCGCCCGCCACGCCGACCAGCGCGCGCCCGGCGCTGAGGATGACGTGTTCGACGACGCCGGGCATGTGCGGTTCGGATTCACGGCCGGGGCCGGGTTCGACGGCGAGGCGATACAGATCCCGGCGCGCGGACGGCGGGCAAGACGCGACGAGGGTGGCCCGATAGTCGGACCGTTCGGACGTCAGCACCGGTCCTTCGTCGGCCCGGATGACCTGGACGCGGGGCCGGGGTGGGTCCAGCAGTTGCGACATCTGCACGTCCAGCGCGACGCAGAGGGCCCACAGGGTTTCGACGCCCGGGTTGCCGCCCCCCGATTCCAGTTGGGACAGTGTGGATTTCGCGACCCCGGCGCGGCGGGCGACCTCGGTCAGGGACATGCCCGACCGTTCGCGTTCGCGGCGCAGCGAGGGTCCGATGTGCCCCAGTGGGGATTGCCCTGCCATGGATTCCCTTCCCGACGTCTCTGTTCATTATATTGGGCGTAATGTTCGCCTTGACGAACACTCCACCTTATGTTCAGTATAGAAGTCATGCGTTCGATGAAGCGAACACTCGATTCGCGGGTCCTCCGGAACATCGCGCTGGTGTGCCTGGCCGACGGACTGGTCGGCATGTCGTACGGCGCCATCGCGGTGGGTTCGGGCCTGCACACATGGTTGCCCGTCGCGCTGTCGGTGCTGGTCCTCGCCGGTTCCGCGGAGTTCCTGTTCGTCGGCATCGTCGCGGCAGGCGGCAGCCCGGTCGCGGCGACGATCGCCGGGCTGCTGGTGAACGCGCGGCATCTGCCGTTCGGTCTGGCGGTCGGTGACGTACTGGGGCGTGGGCTGCGACGCGTCGTCGGCAGTCACCTGATGAACGACGAGTCGGTGGTGTTCGCACTCGGTGAGACGGACACCGGCCGTAGGCGCGCCGCGTACTGGGTGTGCGGTGTGGGGATCGCGGTGTGCTGGCCGCTCGGGGCCCTGCTCGGCGCGGTGGCGGGCACCGCGATCGGCGACCCCGCCGTGCTGGGACTGGACGCCATGTTCCCGGCGGTGCTGCTGGCCCTGGTGCTGCCGGCGTTGCGCGATCCGGACGTGCGGGTGCCGGCGCTGGTCGGCGGTGTGATCGCCCTGGCCGCCACTCCCCTCCTACCCGCCGGACTTCCGGTGCTGGCGGCACTGACGGGGCTGCTCGCGGGTGTTCGACGGAAGGTGCTGCGGTGACCGGGAACCTCGTGCTGATCGGGTCGGTCGGGGTTCTCGCGGCGGGCACGTTCGCGTTCCGATTCGCGGGCCCGATGCTGCGGCCGCGGATCGCCACCCGGCCCTGGGTGGAGCCGATCACGGCGACGGCCGCCGTGGTTCTGCTCACCGCGCTGGTGGGCACGACGGCGCTCACCGAAGGCCACGAACTCGCCGGAGTGGCGCGTCCCACCGGCGTCGTCGTCGCGGGCATACTCGCCTGGCGGAAGGCGCCTTTCGTCGTCATCGTCCTGTCCGCGGCCGCCACCGCTGCCGGATTGCGGCTTCTCGGCGTGCCGTGAGGATGCATGATCGAGGGGTGTTATTTCATCTCTGCGCCACGTGCGGCGTCGAACAGGACCCGACCACCCCGCTCCCCGACGAGTGCACGATCTGCGCGGACGAACGGCAGTACATTCCGCTGGGCGGTCAGGAGTGGACCACCGTGGAGAAGCTGGCCGGTGCGGGGTACCGCGCGGTCGAGCACGAGCTCGAGCCGGGGCTGCACGGCCTGTACATGGACCCGAAGACCGCGATCGGCCAGCAGTCCCTCGTGATCCGCACTCCCGCCGGGTCGCTGCTGTGGGATCCGATCGGGTTCGTCGACGACGCCGCCGTCGACGCCGTCGCCGCGCACGGCCCGGTCATCGCCGTCGCGGGCAGCCACCCGCACATGTTCGGCGTCCAGACGCAGTGGTCGAAGGCGTTCGGCGACGTGCCGATCCTGGTGGCCGACGCGGACCGCGCGTGGCTGGCGCGGTCCGACGGCCCGATCGTGTTCTGGTCCGGAACCCACGAGGTGGCACCGGGTCTGACGCTGCACCAGATCGGCGGGCACTTTCCGGGCAGCGCCGTCGCGCACTGGCGGGACGGCGCCGACGGCCGGGGTGTCCTCCTCACCGGCGACGGCGTGTTCCCCAACCCGGACCGCCGCACCGTGTCGTTCCTCCGGTCGTACCCCAACCGGCTGCCGCTGTCCCCGGCGGTGGTGCGGCGCATCGCGGACCAGTTGTCGCACCTCGAATTCGACCGCATCATCGGCAACTTCGACAACGTGATCGACAGCGATGGCCGGGAGGCGCTCGAATACTCGGCCACCCGCCACTGCGCGTGGGTGACCGGAGAGTTCGATCACCTCACGTGACGGCTGCGCCATGACGTCCGAGGTAATGGTCGCGGCGTTCCGGCCGACCTACGCTGGCCGCATGACCACCCTCGACGATCGGCGAACGTCGCATGTCGGCACCCATCTGCGGACGTGGCGGGAACGCCGCCGGCTCAGTCAGCTGGAACTTGCGAACCGGGCGGACATCTCGGCGCGGCACGTCAGCTTCCTGGAGACCGGGCGGTCGAATCCCACGCGGGCGATGCTGCTGCGCCTCAGCGAGCATCTCGACATTCCCCTGCGTGAACGCAATGCGCTGCTCCTCGCGGGCGGTTTCGCGCCCCGCCTTCCCGGAGCATCGACTGTCGGATGTGCCGATGGCGTCGATCGCCGACGCCATCGGGAAGATCCTCACCGCGCATTCCCCGTCTCCGGCCGTGGTCGTCGACCGGCACTGGAACATGGTGGACGCCAACGAGGCGGTCGCGGTGCTGACCGAGGGGTGCGCGGCGGAGCTGCTCGAGCCGCCCGTGAACGTGCTGCGGTTGAGCCTGCACCCGGACGGGATGGCGCCGCGCATCCTCGACCTGCCGCAGTGGCGGGGGCATTCTTCTGCACCGGCTGCGTCATCAGATCGCGGTCACCGGCGACGAGGGACTGCGTGACCTGCTGGGCGAATTGGAGGGCTACCCCGGTGGCACCGTCGACGGCGCCGATCTGCCGGGGTCGCTCGTGGTGCCGTTGCGTATCCGGCACCGCGACACGGTGCTGGAGTTCCTGAGCACGACCACGATGTTCGGCACTCCCCTCGACGTGACTGTCGCGGAGCTGGCCATCGAATCGTTCTTTCCCGCCGACGCGGTGACAGCGGCTACCCTCCGCAGTAGCGTGAGCAGCGACTGAGGAGGTAGGTCTGATGGACTTGACAGCAATTGGTGTCGGTTTCGGCTACGTGGTCGTAGTCCTCACCATTCTTGTCGTCGTGGTCGGGGTGTCGGCACTGTTCGTGTTCTCGATCAAATCGGATTTCATTCCGCCGGAATCCCCGGGGACTCCCACGGGGCGGAAGCGGATCGGCAGGGCGGAATAGCCGCGTACGCACCGGAAGGCGGGCAGTTCCTCACGGAGGGGCTGCCCGCCTTCGCGTATGGACGGGACCGCCGGTTTCTGGATCGATTCCGCTGTGCGGGCGGGACGAAGCAACGCTTACTGAGACGCTCGGGGACAAGGCGACTACCGTGACAGGAGTCGCCTATTTTTCGAGGAGCACGGAATGAGTATCAAGTCGGTTGAGTCACGCCGCCATCGCGTCGTGGTCATTGGATCCGGCTTCGGTGGGTTGTTCGGCACACAGGCGCTGAAGAATGCCGACGTCGACATCACCATGATCGCGCGCACCACGCACCACCTGTTCCAGCCGTTGCTGTACCAGGTGGCGACAGGCATTCTCTCCGTCGGCGACATCGCTCCCGCCACCCGGCTGGTGCTGCGCAAGCAGAAGAACACCAAGGTGCTGCTCGGCGATGTCGACAAGATCGATCTCGAGGCGAAGACGATCACCTCCCGGTTCCTGGACCGGACCACGGTCACCCCGTACGACAGCCTGATCGTCGCGGCGGGCGCAGGCCAGTCCTACTTCGGCAACGACCATTTCTCCGAGTTCGCGCCGGGCATGAAGACCATCGACGACGCCCTCGAACTGCGCGGCCGGATCCTGGGCGCCTTCGAGCAGGCCGAATTGTCGAGCGATCCCGCCGAACGCGCCCGGCTGCTGACGTTCGTCGTCGTCGGTGCCGGCCCGACCGGTGTCGAGCTCGCCGGCCAGATCGCGGAACTGTCGCGGCGCACCCTGTCGGGGGCGTTCCGCAACATTGATCCCCGTGAGGCGCGCGTGATCCTGCTGGACGGCGCGGACGACGTGCTGCCCGTCTACGGCGGCAAGCTGAGCCGCAAGGCCCGCCAGCAGCTGGAGAAGCTCGGCATCGAGATCCAGCTGGGGGCGATGGTCGTCGACGTCGATGTGGACGGCCTCGCCGTCAAGGACAAGGACGGCACGCAGCGCCGGATCGAGTCGCAGTGCAAGGTGTGGTCGGCCGGTGTGCAGGCGAGCCCGCTGGGCAAGCAGATCGCCGACCAGTCGGACGCCGAGATCGACCGGGCCGGTCGCGTCCTGGTCAAGCCGGACCTGTCGGTGCCCGGCCACCCCGAGGTGTTCGTGATCGGCGACATGATGGCGCTCGACAAGTTGCCGGGTCTGGCGCAGGTCGCGATGCAGGGCGGCAAGTACGCGGCCAAGCAGATCCAGGCGGGTCTGAGCGGTCACAAGCCGGAGGACCGGCCGCCGTTCAAGTACTTCGACAAGGGCAGCATGGCCACCATCTCGCGGTTCAGTGCGGTGGCGAAGGTCGGGAAGCTCGAGATCAGCGGGTTCATCGGCTGGGTGGCCTGGCTGGCGATCCACCTGATGTACCTGGTCGGGTTCCGCAGCCGGCTGTCGACCGTGCTGTCGTGGACGGTGACGTTCCTCGGTCGTGGGCGCGCGCAGATGGCGTCCACCGAGCAGTGGGTGTTCGCCCGCAACGCGATGGAACAGTTGGAGCGACACGAGCGGGAGAAAGAGTCCGCTGAGAAGTCGTCCGGCGGCGCACAGCGCAAAGCCGCGGGGTGACGCGGTCTCACGCGTGACGTGAACAGGGCGGAGGGGACGGACCATCAGGTCCGTCCCCTCCGCGTCGTTGCGGGTGTGTCAGTTGCCGAGGCGTCCGGTGTCGGTGATGTTGGCGAGCCGCACCTGGCCCTTGGAGACGAGGCGATTCTGCTCGTCGGTGATCCGGACCTCCCACAACTGCTGGGTGCGTCCGCGGTGGACGGGGCTGGCTTCGGCGGTCAGTGTGCCCTCCCGGGTCGCGCGGAGGAAGTCGGTGTTGTTGTTGACGCCGACGACGTGTCCGCGTTCGCCGAGCCAGACCGTGCCCGCAGCGCTGGCCACCGATTCGATGACGGAGCAGTAGACGCCGCCGTGCTGGATTCCGGCCGGCTGCTGCAGGTCGGGGGTGACCGTCCACTGCGCGCGCACGCGGTCGGGTGAGAGTTCGGTGTATTCGAGTCCGATGAGGGCGTCGAAGCCCTTGCCCAGTTGATCGGCCAACGCGGCGGTGTCGATCCGCCCGTCACCGTTCGATGCCTGCTGTTCCCCGGAATCCACCATCACACTCTCCATCGGATCACTGTGCGCTCTCGCGGCGCACCCGATCTCCTGCCTACACGACGGGGCGGGAGGCGGGAGAAGCAGGTGGGGCAAACGGATCGGCGGGCCTCACACTGTGTCAGCGTGAGGCCCGCCGTGGGATGGACCTGGGAGTCTCTGCAGCCCTCAGGACTCCGGCGCGGTCCGGTAGTTCGGTTCTCGGCGTTGGCATTTCCGCTCGGTGCCTGGAACGAGTATAGGCAAGGCTGCCCTAATTAAGCAAGCGGTTCCTTGCCTTCCCCGGTCGGCCGCAGTGCGGGCGCGTGACCCGGCTCTTCGAGCGGACCGGCACCCCGGCCGCCACGAACGCGTCCAGGATCCCCTGTCCGCGGCGCTGCGCGGCCGCCTCGCCGCCACCGGCGAGGATCGGCACGTACGTCGCGGCCCCGAGCACGGCCTCCCCCACGAGCCCCCAGAACCGGGACGCGTCGATCGGCGTCAGCCTGGCGATCGCGTCGAACACCGCATGCAACGACGTGAGACTGCGGTGCACCGTCCAGAGCAGCAGCGCCCGCTCGCACGGCACGGTGACCGTCCGGGGTGCGCCGGCGTACGGGTCGTCCGGCAGCACGCGCATGGTGTCGTCGGCGACGCCCGCCCAGTCGATTCCCTCGTCGCTGTCCATGTGGATCCACAGGTTCTCGAGTCCCGGGTCCCACGCGCGCCCCTCCAGGACGACGAGGGCGGTGACGCGCCCGATCACTGCGTGAATCAGCGCGGTGGCCACCTGCATCGCGGCGACGTCCGGGTCGGGAACGTCTTCGAGCGAACGGGCCCACATCCGGGGCACCCGGTCGCCGTCGAGGTCGTCCGCCAGCGACCACCACCGGCGTTTACCCTCGTCTGCCATCGTCGCGACCGCGTACATGCGCGGATATTCGGCGTTCAGCGCGCGAAGTCGTGTGCAGGACACGTCCAGTGCGGTCGCGGGGGCGGACAGGGTCGAAGTCACCGTGCACTCCAATCGGTCGGGATGGAACCTCACCAAACATAGGTGAGCCTAACCAAATATCAAGACTTGACATCATGTGATGTGAGGCACCCCCGCCGACAGCCGCGGCCGGGACGCCCCGCCGGATGTGGCATCAGGGATAGGGTTCCGTAACCTAAGTAGTTGAATCAGTGCAGATCCGGTGCACCGGCACACACGTCAGGAGCTTCCCCCGCCAGTGACGACGACGAGACAGTTCGGCAGCGACATCCCGCACCTGCCGACCGACGAGCCCTACGGGAAGCGCGACGTCCCGCGCGGTCCCGCCCCGCTGTACCTCCGGGCACTCGCGGGACTGCTCGACATCGGGATAGTCGCCATCCCCCTCGTCGTCGGGTGGTACATCGTCGACTCCCTCCGCGACGACAACGGCGGCGGGGAGGCCGACCGGGTCGTCTTCGGCGGCGCCGCCGTCGCGATCGCCCTCGGACTCGCCCTGTGGAACCGCGGATTCCGCGAAGGCAACACCGGGCAGAGTTCGGGCAAGGGCTGGGTCGGCCTCGTCACCCGCGACACGCACACCCACCACGCGATCGGTCCGAAACGGTCGCTGCAGCGAGTGTTTCGGCGTTCCGGAACCGAGGTCGTCCGGGAGAGCACCGCGTCCGACGAGGGATTCGCCGTCCGCGAGAAGGATGTGTCCGTCGCGGCGATCCGGCGTCGTCGGCTAGTCGGGCTGGGCGTCCTCGCGATCCTGCTCGGGTTGGTGTTGCTCGCCAGCGTCGCGGTCGGGGCGCGGCCGTTGTCATTCGCGGAGATCTTCCACGCACTGTTCGATGCGGACGGTTCGCAGACCGACATCATCGTGCGCACGCTCCGCGGCCCGCGTACCGCGCTGGGGCTCGTCGTCGGGATGGCACTCGGTGTCGCGGGCGCCCTCATTCAGGGGCACACCCGCAACCCGCTCGCCGACGCGGGACTCCTCGGTCTCAACGCGGGCGCCGCGTTCCTCGTCGTGCTGTCGATGTACCTGTTCGGGTTCAGCGCGCCCAGCGAATACCTGTGGTTCGCGTTCGCCGGGTCGTTCGCGGCGAGCGTCATCGTGTTCGGGCTGTCGTCGATCGGGAACGGGGCGGCGAGCCCACTGAGCCTGGCCCTGGCCGGCGCCGCCGTCGCGTTCTTCCTGCAGGCGATGACCAACGCGATCATCATCGTCGACCAGTCCAGCCTCGACTCCTACCGGTTCTGGGTGGTCGGGTCGGTGGCCGGCCGCGGCTTCGACGTGCTGTGGCAGGTGCTGCCGTTCCTGATCATCGGTTTGATCCTCGCCCTCGTCAGCACACCGGGCCTGAACGTCCTCAGCCTCGGCGAGGACGTCGCCCGGTCGCTGGGCACCAACATCGCGGCCAGCCGCGCACTCGGCATCGTCGCCATCACCCTCCTCACCGGTGCGGCCACCGCGGCGTGCGGCCCGATCGCGTTCATCGGTCTCGTGGTCCCCCACGTCGCGCGGGCGATCACCGGCCCCGACTACCGGTGGCTGGTCCCCTACGCCGGGCTCCTCGGCGGCGTCATGCTCGTCACCGCCGACGTCATCGGACGCGTCGTGGTCCGGCCGGGTGAGTTGCAGGTGGGAATCGTGCTGGCCGTGTTCGGCGCGCCGTTCTTCATCGCGTTGGTTCGGCGCAGAAAGTTGGCAAGCCTGTGAGCACTCGAGACGAAGTGCGCCCCGACGTCGGGGCCGCCCCGGCGTCCCGCGTCCCGGCACGGCCCGCGTTCCGGCTCGGACCGATCTCCCTGGTCCTGCGCCCCCTCGGTATCGCCGTCAACGTGGCCCTGCTGGTGGCGCTGTTCCTGGTGCTGTGCCTCAACATCGGTCGCGGCGACTACCCGCTGTCGATCCCCGAGGTCACCCGGGTGCTGTTCGGCGGCGGCACGAAGGCCCAGAACTTCATCGTCATGGACCTCCGCCTGCCGCGGTCGCTGACCGGGGTGTTCATCGGCATGGCCCTCGGCCTGGCCGGCGCCATCACCCAGTCGATCGCCCGCAACGCCCTGGCCAGCCCGGACATCCTCGGCATCACGTCCGGTGCCAGCGCCGCCGCGGTCGCGCTGATCGTCCTCTGCGGCGGAGGCAGCTTCGTCGGCCTCCTCGCCACCCTGGGGATCCCCCTGGCCGCCCTGTTCGGCGGACTGCTCACCGCGCTGGTCATCTACCTGCTCGCGTGGCGCGGCGGGGTGGAGGGCTACCGGCTGATCCTGATCGGCATCGGGGTCAACGCCATGCTGATCGCGGTCACCGGTTGGCTGCTGATCTCCGCGGACATCAACGACGCGTCGCGGGCGCAGGTGTGGCTCAACGGCTCACTCAACGGCGCCGCCTGGAGTCAGGTGTGGCCCGTCACGATCGCCGTCGTCCTCGTCGGCGGCTACGCGGTGATCTCGTCGTTCACGATGGGCGCCCTCCGCCTCGGCGACGACAACGCCGTGTCGCTGGGTGTGCGGCTGCAGTGGTCGCAGGCCCGGCTCCTGCTCATGGCCGTCGCCCTCGCCGGCATCGCGACCGCGGCGGCGGGTCCGGTCGGCTTCGTCGCGCTCGCCGCACCGCAGGTGGCGCTGCGGCTGGTGCGGTCCGCCGGCCCGCCGCTCATCGCGTCCGCCCTGACCGGCGCCGTGCTCGTGGTGGGCAGCGACGTCGTCGCCCGCACGATCCTGCCGGTCGAACTGCCGGTGGGTATCGTCACCTCGGCTCTCGGCGGCCCATTCCTGCTGTATCTGCTGGTTCGCAACAATCGGAAGGTCTCGGCATGACCGTGCAGACTGACTCTCGACTCATCGCCGAAAACCTGAGCCTGGGGTACGGCGACCGGGTCGTCGTCGACAGCCTCGACCTCGAGGTGCGGACCGGGGTGATCACCACGGTGATCGGGCCGAACGGCTGCGGCAAGTCCACCCTGCTGCGCGCGTTGGGGCGTCTGCTGAAGCCGCGCAGCGGTTCGGTGCTGCTCGACGGCAAGGCCATCGGATCGATGCGCACCAAGGATGTTGCCCGCACGCTGGGCATGCTCCCCCAGGCGCCGCTGGCCCCCGAGGGGCTCACGGTGGCCGACCTGGTGGCCCGCGGCAGGCACCCGCACCAGTCGTGGCTGCGGCAGTGGTCGTCCGACGACGAGGGCGAGGTCGCCGAGGCGCTCGCGCTGACCGGGGTGTCCGACCTCGCGGACCGTCCCGTCGACCAACTGTCGGGCGGTCAGCGGCAGCGGGCCTGGATCTCGATGGCCCTGGCGCAGGGAACCGACATCCTCCTGCTCGACGAACCCACCACCTACCTGGACCTGGCGCACTCCATCGAGGTGCTCGACCTGGTGGACCGGATGCACGAGGAGTTGGGCCGCACCGTGGTGATGGTGCTCCACGACCTGAACCTCGCGATCCGCTACAGCGATCAGCTGATCGTCATGCGGGACGGCACCATCGTTGCGGCCGGCGCGCCGAAGGACATCATCTCGGCCGAACTCCTGCTCGAGGTGTTCGGTCTCGAGGCCGCGGTCATCGCCGACCCGGTGTCCGATCGCCCGCTGGTGGTGCCGATCGGCACCCGCCACGTGTACGGCGCGGTCGGTGGGCCGGAGACGAAGTAGCGGCCGTCAGCGTCGGCCGCCGATCATCGTCCGCACCAGCCGGTAGCTCTGCCCCAGCGACACCGTCGGCAGGTACGCCCTGCCGACGGCGTTGCCGATGCTCGGCAGGGCGGCCGGGTCGGCGAACGTCATGTGCATGGCCACGTACCGGGGCTGGAACTTCGACTTGAACGCCAGCAGCGAACGGAACCCGTACACCGGTTCCAGGGTTCGGCCGAGCAGATCGAGCACGCTGTCCATCACCGCCGACAGGCTCGACGACTCCGACCGTTCCCGCTCGTCGGCGTCGCCGTCCGGTTGCTCGACCTTGGCGAGTGGGGCGCCGGACAGGCTCAGGAACTGCGCCCCCTCCTCTTCCAGTTTCAGCGCCGCGGACGCGATGAGGAACTCCATCGCCGGCCGGAACCCTTCCGCGCGCCGCCGCATGAAGTCGAGGGTCCAGCCGATCACCCGCCCGTCCTGGTACACCGGCAACCAGGACGTGACGCCGTGGACGGTGCGGTCCTCGTCGACGGCGATCAGGCAGCGCACCTCCGGATCGTCCACCTCGTCGAGTCCGCCGAGCGTGAACCCCATTTCGGGCATCCCCTTGTCGGCCACCCATTCCTCGGAGATCGCCGTG
Organism: Rhodococcus sp. NPDC059968; assembly: GCF_042738615.1. Lineage (NCBI taxonomy): Bacteria > Bacillati > Actinomycetota > Actinomycetes > Mycobacteriales > Nocardiaceae > Rhodococcus > Rhodococcus sp. NPDC059968. The sequence continues at coordinate 5,704 of NZ_JBHWUE010000114.1, read as the reverse complement.
ATCTGGTCGGTGATCGACCGCGGGGCGCTGGGGAAGCTGACCCATTCCGCGGTGATCCCCGACTTCTTGGCCTTGTTCAGGGCGGTCCGGACGTCCTGGAACCGTTTGCCGGTGAACGCGATCTGCCCCAGATCCAGCACCGTCTCCTCCGCGACCTGGAAGCCGCTCCAGCCGAGGGCGTCCGTGACGTCGCGGACCTCACCGGTCACCGAGTAGAAGCACGGGATCCACCCGTTGGCGGCGGCGAATTCGGCGAAGTGTTCGACGTTGTCCCGCAACCGGTCCGGCGGCCCGACCGGGTCGCCGGTGGTGAGGGCGACGCCGGCGAGGACCCGGTACGCGACGTAGCCGGTGCCGTCGGCCGAGAACCAGTAGTTGTTGCCACGCCACGTCGTCATCCAGGACAGCGGGCTTCCGCTCCCCGACCTCAGCAGGGCGCGTGCGCGTTCGGCGGACTCCGAGTCCGATCCGATGGCGGGACTGAGGAACGTCGCGGCGACGAGCGCGCACGCCGCCACCCAGAACACCACCCCGGTCCACTCGTACAGCAGGGTCGCGGGAATGCTCACCGGCAGCAGTCGGGGGTCGAGCCACTGCAGGTACACGGGCGGGATGAGCCGCTCCGGGAAGTCGGCGAGCAGCGTCGTCACGCCGGGCCGGGGATCGAAACCGTTCCGCGCCCACAGCCCGCCGAGGACGTAGAGGACGGCGAGCCCGGCGAGGACGGACACCAGGACCACGGCCAGCCGCCGGTAGGTGCCCGCCGGGGGGGACACGTCGAAGAACCGCCGGGTGGCGAGCAGCACGATCAGGATCGCCAGCGGTGTCAGGAACGGCACCAGCGTCCGGTACAGGTTCGGGTCGGCGAGACCGTAGAACAGGGAGTCCTCGTCCAACGAGTCGACGAACCGGACCGCGAAGTTCAGCAGCGACAGGACCAGCAGGATCACCTGGGCGATCACGGACGCGACCCACGCGAAGCGACGGCCCCGTCGGAGGCCGTCGCTGAGGGTGAGGAGGAACAGGGACGGCATCAGACTCAGCAGGGTCGGCCCGACCCCGGACAGCCGCAGTTCGAGCAGCCCGCGCCGGCATTCGGGGTCCGCCGCCGACACCTCGCACAGGTCGCGCACCTCGCCGGCCGTGTAGGGGATGCCGCGGAACAGGTCGCGGAGCACGGCGAGGGGCCCGACCGCCTCCGCGGACAGCGCCGCGATCATCGGGCCGATCGCGCTGGCCGCCACGATGATCGCGACGAGCACCCGGCCCTCGCGCTGGGTGCCGGCGATCCGTTCGCCGCGCGCCGACCGGCCGACGATCCAGCGGCCGATCACCAGCCCGACCACGGCCGCCGCCAGCCGGACCACGTCCTGTAGCGACCCACTGAACAGCGCCAGCGTGATGGTGAACACGAGGACGCCGACGCGGATCCGCCGCCGCCACAGGGTGCCCATGTTCGAACTGGCCACCATCGCGGCACCGACGATCCACGTGCTCGGACCGACGGCCATGCCCACGTGCAGCCGGAAACCCCAGTTCGCGTCGACGACCTTCGCGACGGCGGCCACCGACAGAGCGAGCAGCCCGCCGAGCACCTGGGTGGCGACCGCGGCCAGCGCGAACCGCGCCGACCCCATGCGGCGTTCCAGCGGTGCGGCCGCCACGAGTACGAGGACGGTCGTCGACAGATAGGCCAGGACGTCGTCGCCCCACAGCCCGGCTGTGAGCAGCGTCCACACCCAGCCGTTCTGGAACGCCCGGATTCCGATCGCGACGTGCTGCGACAGGTCGTGGGAGGGACCGCTGATCACACTGGACGTGGTGATCGCGAGGATCCAGATCGCGACCAGCAGCGCGATGCTGACCGGCGCACCCCGGACCCCGCCCCAGACCCGTTCCGCCGCCCGCCCGGTCTGACCCTTGACCCTGGCCGCCGGACCGTGCCCGGTCGCCGCGCTGTCGTCGGTCTTCATCCGCCAGGTCCCCACTCTCCGCGATGTCGAGAACGAACGCTTGCCCGGCGGGTCGGCCGCTGCCAACCCGACCGTAATCCACCCGTTCGGAGTATGGCCAATACCACACGCCGTGACGCAGTTTTACTACTACCAGTAGTACGTATCTGCGTCGTCGTATCCGTAGAATCAATTTATGGCTGGACTCGGCGAACTCGAACGCGCAGTGATGGATCACCTGTGGTCCACTTCGGACCCGCAGACGGTACGGCAGGTACACGAGGCACTGGCGGCACGCCGTGAACTCGCGTACACAACTGTCATGACGGTGCTCCAGCGGTTGGCGAAGAAGCACCTCGTCATTCAGCAGCGGGACGACCGTGCCCACCGGTACCTGCCGGTGCACCAGCGCGAGGAACTCGTCGCGAGCCTCATGGTGGACGCCCTGCAGCAGGCCGACAAGTCCGGAAGTCGCGCGGCCGCACTCGTGCACTTCGTCGGGCAGGTCGGCGCCGACGAGGCCGACGCGCTCCGCGAAGCCCTCGCCGCGCTCGAGGCCAAGGAGCGGTCCACCGGAGACAATCAGTCGGGAACCGTTCGCGCCGGCTGACGTTCGTCATGCATGATGAGTAGGACATGGACGCCACCACCGCGCTGGTATTCGGAGTACTCGCACTTCTTCTCGCAGGGCCTGTCCCTGCGCTGCTGAGTCGTGCCCGATGGCCGCATCGCGCCCCCCGAGCAGCACTCGTGCTGTGGCAGGCAATCGCCCTCGCCGCAGTTCTGTCCGCGTTCAGTTCGGGTCTCGCGATCGCCAGCCAGCTCCTGGTCCCCGGACCGGACGGGCGCCCCACCACGGCGCCGGTCGCCGAGATCGACGCCCTGGGTCTGCCCCTGTGGCTGCTCTACGTGGTGGTCTTCGCGCTCACCCTCCTCGTCGGCGCCAAACTGATCTTCGCGATCGTGCAGGTCGGAGTCCGCACCCGCCGCAGACGCGCCCGGCACCGCATGCTCGTCGACCTCCTCGACCGCTGCGACTCGTCGTCGCCCCTCGCCCGCACCCCGGACCTGCGGGTCCTCGACGTCACCGAGCCCATCGCCTACTGCCTGCCCGGTCTGCGCCAGCGGGTGGTGCTGAGCCAGGGCACGTTCACCAACCTCGACGACGCGGAGATCACCGCGATCCTCACCCACGAGCGGTCCCATCTGCGGGCCCGGCACGACCTCGTCCTCGAGGCGTTCACCGCCGTCAACGCCGCCTTCCCCACCGTCGTGCGCAGTAAGTCCGCGCTGGGGTCGGTGCAGTTGCTGGTCGAGATGCTGGCCGACGACTCCGCCGTCCGCGCCACCGGGCCGACCGCACTGGCCCGCGCACTCGTCGCCTGCTCGGGGTCGATCGCCCCGAAGGGCGCCATGGCCGCGGGTGGTCCCAGCACCCTGCTGCGGGTGCAGCGCCTGGCCTCCTCGGAGGCGGGAACCCCGGTGGCTCTCGCCGCCTACGCCGCGTCGGTGGCCATCCTCGTGGTGCCGACCATCGCCGTCGCCGTCCCCTGGCTCACCGAACTGAGCCGGTTGTTCAGCGCCGTGTAGTCGGCGAACTCACATCCCGCCGGGTTCGATAACCGGGTGCCCCGTCGCGTACACTGGTCGACGGTCGCCACTGCGGCCCATCAACACTGAAACGGCACACAGCCCAATTCCCCGCACTTCCGCGAATGGATTGACCAGGTGACATGTGCCCTGGCTCGTCCCTTTGTGCGTGCTGCATGACAGCCCCCGCTCCGCGACGCGCCCTATGCCCGGAGAGGTATTTGCGTGACCAACGCTGTCCAGACGACGTCTGCCCCACTAGAGCAGACCGAGACCGAAACCCCTGATCAGAACGCCACCGTGACGTTCGCCGAGATCGGCCTGCCCGCGCCCCTGGTGCAGGCCCTCGCCCGCAACTCCATCACCGTCCCGTCGCCGATCCAGGCGCTGGCCGTCCCCGATGCGCTGGCCGGCACCAACGTCCTCGGCCGCGCACAGACCGGATCGGGCAAGACCCTCGCATTCGGCCTGCCGATGCTCACCCGCCTGTCCCGGCACGAGGACCGGCCCGCACCGAAGCGTCCCCGCGCACTGGTGCTCGTTCCCACCCGTGAACTCGCATTCCAGGTGGTCGACTCCCTCAACTCGTACGCCGGGGCCATGGGCCTGACCGTCCGCCCCGCCGTCGGCGGCACCCCGTTCACCAAGCAGGTCGACCAGCTGCGCCGCGGCGTCGACATCCTCGTCGCCACCCCCGGCCGGCTGAACGACCACCTGCGTCAGGGCACCTGCATCCTCGACTCCATCGAGATCACCGCGCTCGACGAGGCCGATCAGATGGCCGACATGGGCTTCCTGCCCGAGGTCCGGGCGATCCTCGGTGAGACCCGCGCCGACGGCCAGCGTCTCCTGTTCTCGGCCACCCTGGACCGTGAGGTGCAGTCGCTGGTCCGTCAGTTCCTGCCCGACCACGTGCAGCACTCCACCGAGGACGGTCGCGCCAGCGTCGACACGATGGAGCACTACGTGCTGCTCGTCGACCGCGGCCAGAAGGACAACGTCCTCGCGGAAATCGGTGCCCGCGAGGGCCGCACGATCATGTTCGCCCGCACCAAGCTCGGCTGCGAGGGCATCACCGACCGCCTCCGCGCGGTGGGAATCGCCGCCGAGGCGCTGCACGGTGGCAAGGCGCAGAACCAGCGCACCCGTGTCCTCGAACGTTTCAAGAACGGCCGCACCCCCGTGCTCGTCGCGACGGACGTCGCCGCCCGCGGCATCCACGTCGACGGCATCGACCTGGTCGTGCATGTCGATCCGCCCGCCGACCACAAGGACTACCTGCACCGTGCAGGCCGGACCGCCCGCGCAGGCGAGAAGGGCACCGTCGTCGCGATCGTGCTCCCCAACCAGAAGCGCACGTTCCGCCGCCTGACCGGGATGGCGGGCGTCGACGCCACCGCCGTGCCCGTCACCCCCGGCTCGGAGAAGCTGGCCAGCATCACCGGCGCCAAGGCGCCCAGCGGAGAACCGGTGCGCGACACCTACTCCCGCGGCGAGCGTGGCGGCGACCGCAAGTTCGGTGACCGCGGACCCCGCCGTGAAGGCGGATACGCCGGCCGCGACGGCGGCGGCTACCGCGGCAATCGCAGCGACCGCGGCGACCGCGGCGACCGTCCGTCGGGTGGTCGCAGCTTCGAGGGTCGCGGCCCGCGCGGCGACCAGACCGACAACCGGTCCGGCGGCTACCGGGGTGACCGCCCGCAGCGCGACGGTGACAACCGTGGTGGCGGGTACCGCGGTGACCGGGACAACCGGTCGTTCAACGATCGGGCGCCGCGCCGCGACTTCGGCGACAGCGCACCGCGCCGCGAGTACGGCGGCGGCAACAGCGCCCCGCGCCGCGACTTCGGTGACCGCGGCGACAGCCACCGCGGTACCGGCGAGCGCAGCTTCGACCGCAGCGCACCCCGCCGCGACTTCGGCGACAACCGCGGTGCGGCGGGCGGGTTCCGCCGCGATGATCGTCGCGACGACCGCCGTGACGATCATCGCCCCGCGGCCACGTCGGAGCGGCGCCCCGCGTCGACCGGCGGCGGATTCCGCAGCCGCACGGAGCGTCGCTCGTACGACGGCTTCGACGGCCCGCGGCGTGAGCGCCGCAGCTGATCGATCGCTGATCGGACAACCGAATATCGAACTGTGAGAGAAGGCCGGCAGTCGCA
>NZ_JBHWUE010000113.1:0-26872 GCF_042738615.1 Rhodococcus sp. NPDC059968 | reverse complement strand
CGCCCTCCCCCGGGGGGCGGGGCTCCCCGGGCCCCCGTGGCGAGCCCCCCCCGGGGCGCTTAGCGGCCCCCCGCACCACCGTTAAAGGCGCACGGGCCCGGAGGGCCTACTTCTGGCGGAGCAGATACCGCTGCACCTTGCCGCTGGGAGTCTTCGGCAGGTTGGGGACGAAGTGCACGGTGCGCGGGTAGGCGTGCGCCGCGAACTTCTTCTTCACCAGCGTCTGCAGCTCGACCTCGAGTTCGCCGGTCCCGTCGACGCCCTCGCGCAGGACCACGAACGCCTCGAGTACCTCGCCGCGCAACTCGTCGGGCATCCCGACGACCGCGGCCTCGACGACGTGGTCGTGCATGACGAGCACGCTCTCGACGTCGAAGGGCCCGATCCGGTAGCCGGCCATGATGATCACATCGTCGTCGCGGGCGGAGAAGAAGTAGAAGCCGTCCTCGTCGGTCTGCCCGGCGTCGCCGGTGAGGTACCACCGACCGTCGGCGGTGAACCGCTGCGCGGTCTTCTCCGGAGCGTCGACGTAGCCGGTGAACCACATCAGCGGGCTGTTGTGCGTGTCGATCGCGACCCGGCCTGGGGTGCGCGGCGGCGCGATCGCGTCGGAGCCGTCCTCGAGGACGGCGCACGCCCACCCGGGCAGCGGTTTGCCCATGGACCCGTCGCGCACCTCTTCCCGCAGCCCGTCGGCCCAGGAGTTGGCGATGAACATGCCGTGCTCGGTCTGGCCGTAGTGGTCGCGGACGAACACGTCCAGGTTGGCCTCGGCCCACGAGATCACGTCGGGAGTGAGCGGTTCACCCGCGGACGACGCGCGCCGCAGTTTCACCGTCTCGGGGATCGGCGTGGGGTCGGCCCGCAGGCTGCGGTAGACGGTGGGCGCGGCGGCGAAGTTGGTGACGCCGAAGCGCTCCATCACCTGCCAGGTGAGGGGTGCGGAGAACCCGGCGTGCAGCAGGATGCTGCGGGTGCCCGCGGCGAGAGGCCCGAGCAGCGCGTAGTACAGGCCGTACGCCCAGCCCGGGTCGGCGGCGTTCCAGAACACGTCGTCCTTGCGGACGTCGAGGCCGAACTCCTGGTAGGCGTGGAACGACGCGAGGGCCCGCAGTCGCACCGCCACACCCTTCGGTGTTCCGGTCGTGCCGCTGGTGAACAACTGAACGAGGGGTCCGTCGCCGCCGACCGTGACGGACGCGCCCTTCGCATCCGCGGCGTCGTGCGACTCGACGAGCGTCGCGAAGTCGAGAGCATCGGAGTCGGACCCGCCCACGACGACGACCTGCCAGGACGCATCCGCGGGCATGTCTTCTCCGGGGGCCAGCTTGTCGAGCTGGTTGGCGTCGGAGACGACGACCTTCGCTCCGCTCGCACCCAGCCGGAACGCGATCGCCGGCGGCGCGAACGCGGTGAACAGGGGAACGTGGACGGCACCCCGGCGCCAGATGCCGAGCAGTGCGACGACCAGTTCGGCCGACTTGCCCATCAGCGTCGCGACGTGGTCACCCGGCTCGACGCCGAGGTCCGCGAGCGCGGCGGCGAATCGCGTCGACTGCTCGCGAAGGTAGCCGTAGGTGAGGTCCGTCGACGACAGATCCGATTCGACGACGGTGAACGCCACGTCGTCGGCGGGGTGTCGATCACACAACAGTTCCGCGGCGGACGCCGTCGGCGTGTCGTACTGGTCCAGCAGCTCACGCACGCGTGCGGTGGGATCGGTGGTCATGCGGTACTCCTTGTGCTCTCATGGCCCGTGACAGATGGTCGGGCCGTCGCCCGAACTCTCTACGGTTATGATCTAGCTCACAGACCGCTGTGACTACCCCCGGAAAGGGGTGACCGACTTGGTTGCTCGCGCACCGTCGCTGCTGCGCCCTCGGGACGGGGACGCTCTTCGCGGTGAACTGCGTTCCATCGCAGCTCACGGCGTCGCGCCGGTCCTGTTCGGCGGCGAGGTCCAGGACGGCACACTGCACCTCAGCGAGTTCGTCGGCACCCGCACCAACAACCTCAAGGGCCTCGCCATCCCCTCGCGTTCGGGACTCGGCGGCCGCGTGGTCGCCCAGCGCACACCCGCGGCGGTCAACGACTACGGCCGCTCCTCGACCATCACGCACCACTACGACCGGCCCGTCCTCAGCGAGGGGCTCCGGTCCATCCTGGCGGTGCCGGTCATGGTGCGGGGCAGCTCGCGCGCCGTGCTCTACGCCGCCATCCGCGACTGCGCACCGATCGGAGACCGCACCGCCGACATCGTCGTCGCGGCGTCGCGGCGCCTCGGCACCGAGATCGCCATCCGGGACGAGGTCGATCGCCGCCTCGAGATGATGAAGACGCTCGACGTGAACGGCGCCGGCGGCGCCACCACCGAGGAGCTCCGCGACATCCACGCGGAACTGCGGAGTGTCGCGCAGACCGTCGCCGACACGTCGTTGCAGGCCCGCCTCCGCGGGCTGTCGCAGCGACTGGCAGGCATTCTGCGGCCGGACGCCGACGGCGCCGACGAGGACCCCGCCGTCCACCTCACTCCACGCGAGATCGACGTCCTGTCCCACGTGGCCCTGGGATGCACCAACAGCGAAGCAGCACAGCGGCTCTCGGTGGGACCCGAGACGGTGAAGAGTTACCTGCGCAGTGCCATGAGCAAGCTCGACGCACGGTCGCGGCACGAGGCGGTGGTCACCGCGCGCAGGCTCGGGCTGCTCCCCTAGCGACACGCGTCTTCTCGAACGAGGGACGCAGGCGGTAGCGAAAGGCGGTGGATCATGGGATCGACAGCGGACGCCACGAGTTCGAACGCACCGGATTCGAATTCGCCCGAACAGCCGAGCCTCAAGCGGGTGATGGGCCCGGGGCTGCTACTGCTGTTCATCGTCGGAGACATCCTCGGCACCGGGATCTACGCGCTCACCGGAAAGGTGGCCAATCAGGTCGGGGGCGCGGTGTGGCTGCCGTTCCTGGTGGCGTTCGTCGTCGCGATCATCACCGCATTCAGTTATCTGGAGCTGGTCACCAAGTTCCCGAAGGCCGCGGGCGCCGCGCTGTACACGCACAAGGCGTTCGGGGTGCACTTCCTCACGTACATGGTCGCGTTCGCGGTGATGTGCTCGGGAATCACGTCCGCGTCGACGGCGTCGCGGGCGTTCGCCGCCAATTTCGTCGAGGCGTTCCACCTCGACTTCTCCACCGGGATCGGCATCACCCTGCTCGGTCTCGGCTTCATGACGCTGGTGGGTCTCGTCAACTTCCGCGGGGTCAGCGAGAGCGTCAAGACCAACGTCGTACTCACCTGCGTCGAGCTGTCCGGTCTCCTGATCATCATCATGATCGGGCTGTGGGCCCTCGGCGTCGGAGACGGCGACTTCTCCCAGGTGGCTACGTTCGACACCGGCGACCGGTCCGCACTCGGCGCGGTCGTCGCGGGCACCGCCCTCGCCTTCTTCGCGATGGTCGGGTTCGAGGACTCGGTCAACATGGCCGAGGAATGCAAGGAACCGAGCCGCATCTTCCCCAAGGTCCTGCTGACCGGGCTGATCATCACCGGCTGCATCTACGTGTTCGTGTCGATCACCGCGATCGCCCTCGTGCCGGTGAGCGAGCTCGGCGAGGGTGACACTCCGCTGCTGAAGGTCGTTCAGGCCGGGGCGCCCGGGTTCCCGATCGGGATCTTCGCGTTCATCACCATGTTCGCCGTCGCCAACACGGCGCTGATCAACATGCTGATGGCAAGCCGGTTGCTGTACGGCATGAGCCGGGAGGGCGTCCTGCCTCCCCCGCTCGGCAAGGTTCACACCACGCGGCGCACGCCGTACGTTGCCATCGTCTTCACCACGATCCTCGCCTTCGGCCTCATCACGTTCGTCGGTGAGGTCCCCGAACTCGGCGGCACCACCGCGCTACTGCTTCTGGGCGTGTTCACCATCGTCAACATCACCGTGCTCGTCCTGCGCAAGCAGCCGGTCGAGCACAAGCATTTCCGGGTGCCGACCATCCTGCCGATCATCGGCGCCCTCACGTGCGGCTTCCTCGTCACTCCTTTCGCCGACCGTCCCGCGGTGCAGTATCAGATCGCGGGCGTTCTCCTCGGAATCGGTGTCGTGCTGTGGGCCGGGACCGTCGTCGTGAACAAGAGGCTCGGCAAGGGCGGGCCCGAGATCGACCCCGAGAAACTCGCCGAGCACGAATGACCCGCCCGTTCGCCGCTCAGTACAGCGAGAGGAACAGTTCGACCGACCCGTCCGGATGATGTACCTCGAGGTCCTCGGTGAAGGCGCGTTCGATCCGGCCGCGCGCCGCCGCGTAGTCGGCGACGCTCCACGTCTCGGCGAGCGCATCCGGTTCCGATTCGTCCGCGCAACAGAATCGGGCGAAATAGCCGGAACGTACGCCGACCAGGACGTCGCCGTGCTCCATCTTGTCGATCGAATCGCACGGGTGTCCTACGACGACCGTGAAGGTGCGCGGCGGCGGGGAGGCCGCGTAGACGACGAAGATCTCGGAGATCCCCCGATCCCTGATCCGCTCCACCGTGTAGTCGACGAGTTCCCGGCCCGGCCCGGGACGTCCGGGTTTACCCTCGGGAATGGTCAGGCCCACAAACGATTCGGCCGCCCGCTTGACGATCTCGATCATCGCTTCTCACCCACCGCACTCGACGGCGCCCCGGACTCGTCCACGTGGATCGGAATGTACAGGTCCACGGCGTACGCGTGGGGATACGCTTCGAGGTCCCCGGTGTACGTCCGCTCGATGTCACCGTTCGTCTCCGCCTCGCTGACCTGCGCCCACAGCCGGAGCATCACGTCGGGAAACATTCCCCGCGAGGAGAACTTGGCGTACGTGCCGGGCGGGATCCGCGAAATGACGTGACCCCGCGTGGCGTCGTCCACCGTCGCGCACTCGTACCCGACGATCTGGGTGTAATAGGACTCGACGTCGGGTGCGAAGTCGATGTAGGTGGACGCGAGCGGCCCCCCGACCTCGTGGTGGAGCACTCTCGTCCAGGCGCGGTCGAGGCGAGGGTCGCTCAGCTTCCCCAACGCTCGCTGGGGGCTTCGCACTGGTAGACCGGCCACCAGGGTCTCGCCGCGCTCGATGATCTCGAAGCCCATGTCAGATCGCATCCTCGAGAACGTGTGCGTCGCGAACGCCGACGCAGGGCACCCCTCGAGCCCGCGCCAGCTGCATCGCCATCGCATCGGACGGCGAACAGAGTCCGTCCAGGACGTCCTCGGTCGCGATCGCGCAGACGACGTCGCCCTCACATTCGCTGATCGATTCGATTCCGCGTTCGGAAGCCCACTGCCGCAACGCAACCCACCGCGTCAGCTCGGTGCCGGCGCCCGGGCGCCCGACGAACAACACCCTCCGGGTGCCGTTCGCTGTCTCCACGCGATTGACTTCTGCACTGATGGTCATGGTCCGACTTCCTGTCCACGTTGGCTTTTCGATCCCGACTGTGCGGGTTCTTCCGTCTGCAACCAACTATGGACCGCCCCGGCGGCCGAGTCTGTCCACCGATCAGCCCCTGAACAGGATGAATTCCGCGTCCCCCGATCGGTGGACAGCGGCCGCGTCAGTACCCCTCGGGCAGCGCGGCGAACATGTCGCGGGTAACGGCGACGGCATTGTCGGAACTGCCGCCGCGCACCACCAGCGTCGCGAACGCGAGGTCGCCGCGGTAGCCGACGAACCAGGCGTGCGAACCGCCCTCGACCTCGGCCTCACCCGTCTTGCCGTACACCTCGCCCTGGTCTTCGATCCGCTCGGCGGTACCGCTCGTCACCACGAGGCGCATCATTCCGCGCAGCCCGTCGACCATCTCCGGGCTGATCTGCGGACGCTCGCCGTCGATCGTGGTTTCCCGTCCGGCGATCAACCGCGGCACGGGCGTCGAACCGTGTGCGATGGTCGCGGCGGCCAACGCCATCCCGAACGGGCTCACCACCACCTTGCCCTGCCCGAATCCGTCCTCGGTTCGCTGCACCAGATCCTCGGCCGGCGGCACCGAACCCGAGTCCGTCGGCAGGCCCACCACTTCGTAGTCGGGCCCGATTCCGTACTGCGACGCCGCGACCGTCAGTGCGTCGGGCCGCATCTCGCTGGCAAGTTTCGCGAACGATGTGTTGCACGACCGGGCGAACGCCGTCGCCATCGGCACGGTACCGAGCGCGAATTCGTTGTAGTTCGGGACGCTGCGCTCACCGATCTCGATGCGTCCCGGACACGGCACCATCGTGTCGGGTGTCGCGATGCCCGAGGAGATCGCGGCGCCTGCGGTGATGATCTTGAATGTCGAACCGGGCGGATACAGTCCGGTGAGCGCGACCGGTCCGTCCTTGTCCGCGGCCTTGTTCTGCGCGACGGCCAGAACGTCGCCGGTCGAGGGCTGGATGACGACCATCATCGTCTGGTCGGTGCGCGCATTGACGGCGTTCTGCGCGGCGATCTGGATGGGACGGTCGAGACTGATCGAGAACGACGGGGAGGTCTGCGGCGCCGTCTCGGTGAGCACGTCCGTGTCGACACCGTTCTGGTTGACCGTCACCACACTCCAGCCGGCCTTGCCGTCGACCTCGTCGATCACGGTCTTCTTCACCTGACCGACCAGATCGGGTGCGAAGTTCCGGTCGGTGGCCACGAGATCCGCCTCGTCGGACACGCTCACACCGGGAATGGCGCCGAGCACGCCGGCGACCTGTTCGTAGTCGTCCGACCGGAGCCTGGTGACGAGGTAGTCGCCCTTGACCGCCGTCGCCGATTCGGCGATCGACTGCGCAGTGAGCGTGTTGTCGAACGTGGCAAGCGCCGACGCGAGGGACTGCGCGCTGCCGATCACGTTGCCCGACTGCGCCGCATCGACCTTCACGCGGTACACCACGCCGGGCACGAGGACGTCCGACCCGGAATGCTCGTTGACCCGCGCCCGCGGGGGGGCAGTGGAACGCAGCGACATCGTCTGCCGATCACCCAGCCGGGGATGGACGTTGGTGGAACTCCAGCGCACGGCCCAGTCGCCGCCGCGCCGCCCCATCTGGAGTTCACCCGAATACGTCCACACCCGGTCCTTCGGCAGATGCCATTCGTACGTGTACCCGACGGTGGCCGTGTCACCGCTGACGTGAACGTCCGTCGTCCGGGCGTCGAGAGACTCCGCCTGCAGCGCCGTCCACGCGGACTCGAGGGCCTGGCGGGCGACGTCGGGGCGATCCGACAGATCGGCGGCCTGCTCCGGGTGCTGCTCGGCGAACGCCGTCAGAAACGCCTGCGCGGCCGGTTCCGGACCGTCCGGTCTCGGCGTGCACGCCGTGAGACCCACCGTCAGCACAGCGGCGCCGCAGAGGGCGATCGACTGGACGACGCGTAAGCGAGAATATGGCCGCAGGTTCATCGCCGCCCATGGTATGTCGGCGGACACCGCCGACACGGTAGGCGGACAGCGAGTCAGTCCAGGAGAATTGTCGCGAACGTCGCGACCTGGCTGAAGCCGATGCGCGCGTACGCGCTGCGAGCCACCGTGTTGAAGCTGTTGACATAGAGGCTGGCGATGCGGCCCTCGGCGATGACGGCCTCCGCGACCGTCGCGGTACCCGCCGCCCCGAACCCGTGTCCGCGATACATCGGATGCACCCAGACACCCTGGATCTGCCCCACCCGTGAAGACACCGATCCAACCTCGGCCTTGAACACCACCTGGCCGTCGTCGAATCTGGCCCACGCCCGGCCGGCGGCGATGAGATTGGCGACGCGGCGGCGGTACCCTCGTCCGCCGTCATTGGCGCGGGGATCGATGCCGACCTCTTCGATGAACATCGCGACCGCGGCCGGCAGATACTTCTCGAGTTCGTGCATCCGCACCTGCCGGACCAAGGGATCCGGGCGGCATTGCGGGGTACTCGCCAGCGCCAGCAGCGGCTGGTCGGCCCGGACCTCGCGGGCAGGCCCCCAATCCATCTCGAGCATCTCCCACAGCGGCAGCGTCAGTTCTGCCCTGCCGACCAGCGACGAACACATCCGCGGCGTGCGACAGGCCCGGTCGGCGAACGCCCGCATGTCGTCGATGCTGCCGCGCAGCGGCACGAAGTTCGCGCCCGAGAAGCACAACGATTCGAGCGGCCCGCCCCGACTCCACAACTCTCCGTGGATCATCCGGGGATCGATGCCGCCCTCTTCGACGCGAGCGGCAACCATGCAGGCGGCGACAGGATCGGCGTCGAGAACGCGAAGCACGTGTGCTGCGTCCCGACTGCTCAACTGTTTGGCACCGAGGAGCTTGAGCATCTACCCAACCTTGTCAGCTAGTGGACCTGCCCACCAGATTGCCATGAACTCGCCGGAAACGGGAGACGTTTCGTTGCCCGCTGCCTGCGCCGACTCAGCTGACCGTCACGACAGGTGATCCGGACGTCGCATCACCCTCCATCTCCTCGGCGATCCGCATCGCTTCCTCGATCAGGGTTTCGACGATCTGCGCCTCCGGAACCGTCTTGATGACCTTTCCCTTGACGAAGATCTGCCCCTTGCCGTTGCCGGACGCGACACCCAGGTCGGCCTCGCGGGCCTCACCGGGACCGTTGACGACGCACCCCATGACGGCGACGCGCAGCGGGATCTCCATACCCTCGAGACCGGCGGTGACCTCGTCGGCCAGCGTGTACACGTCGACCTGGGCGCGCCCGCACGACGGGCAGGACACGATCTCGAGCTTCCGGGGCCGCAGGTTCAGCGACTGCAGGATCTGCGTGCCGACCTTGATCTCCTCGGCTGGCGGGGCGGACAGCGACACCCGGATGGTGTCGCCGATGCCGTCGGCCAGCAGCGCACCGAACGCCACCGCCGACTTGATCGTGCCCTGGAACGCCGGACCGGCCTCGGTCACCCCGAGGTGCAGCGGATAGTTGCACTGCGCCGCCAACTGCCGGTAGGCCTCGACCATGATCACCGGGTCGTTGTGTTTCACCGAGATCTTGATGTCGCCGAACCCGTGTTCCTCGAACAGTCCCGCCTCCCACAGGGCGGACTCGACGAGCGCCTCCGGCGTGGCCTTGCCATACTTCTGCATCAGCCGGGGGTCGAGGGAACCGGCATTGACGCCGATGCGGATCGGGATGCCTGCGTCGCCCGCGGCCTTCGCGACCTCCTTGACGCGTCCGTCGAACTCCTTGATGTTGCCGGGGTTCACGCGGACGGCCGCGCAGCCCGCGTCGATGGCGGCGAAGATGTAGCGGGGCTGGAAGTGGATGTCGGCGATGACCGGGATCTGACTCTTCTTCGCGATGGTCGCGAGCGCGTCGGCGTCCTCTTGCCGCGGGCAGGCGACACGGACGATGTCGCAGCCGGACGCCGTGAGTTCGGCGATCTGCTGCAGGGTGGCGTTGACGTCGTGAGTCTTGGTGGTGCACATCGACTGCACGGATACCGGGAAGTCGCTGCCGACACCGACAGTTCCGACCTGGAGCTGGCGAGTCTTGCGGCGGGGTGCGAGAACGGCGGCCGGGCCTTCGGGCATACCCAATCCGACAGGGCTGGTCACGTGGGTGCCTTCTTTCGTAGCTTCAAGTCCGAGTTTAGCGATCACTGGAAGAGCTTGATCGGGTTGACGATGTCGGCGGTCAGGGTGAGGAGCATGTATGCCCCGCCTATGACGATCACCACATAGGTCACGGGCAGAAGCTTCATGTAGTCGACGGGTCCCCCGCTGGGCAGTCCGCGTCTGCTGCGGAACCAGTCCCGGACCCGCTCGTACAGGGTGACCGCCATGTGTCCGCCGTCGAGCGGCAGCAGCGGCAGGAGGTTGAACATTCCGAGGAAGAAGTTCAGGCTCGCGAGGAGCAGCACGAACGCCTCCCAGATGCCCTGTTCGGCGATCTGACCGCCGATGACGCTGGCGCCGTACACGGAGATCGGGGTCTCCGGGTCGCGTTCGCCGCCCGTCACCGCATGCCATAGGTCGACGGCCTTGCTCGGCATCTGCACGAGCCGCTCGGCGGTCATCACGAACATGTCGCCGGTGAACTCGAACGAGGCGGGCACCGCCGAGAGGGCCGAGTGCTCGACGACGCTCGGGGTCGCCCCGATGCCGATGGCACCGACCGTCGCCTCGTGAGGTTCGGTCTCCCCCTCTTCCTGGACCCAGCGCTGCACCTGCTGGACCGGGACGACGATCGTCTGCTCTTCGCCGTCCCGCTCGATCGTGAAGTCCACCGGGCCGGACAGCGGACGTGTGGCCGCAGCCACGTCGGCGAACGAGGGCGTGTCCTTGCCGTCGACCGCGGTGACGACGTCGCCGGTCCTGATGCCCGCCTGCTCGGCGGGGCCCGGGCCGGTGCACTCGGACAGGGCGTAGTCGGGGCCGGGACCCTGGGTGGGCGCAGCACACCCGACCGAGCCGACGACCGCGTCGGTGGAACGGTTGAGGTCGGGCAGCCCCCACCCGACTGCGAGGACGTAGACCAGCACGAGCCCGAGGACGAAGTTCATGCCGATGCCGCCGGACATCACCGCAAGGCGCTTCCAGGTCGGCTTCTTGTACATGGCCCGGTCTTCTTCGTCCGGTTCGAGTTCGTCCAGCGCCGTCATCCCGGCGATGTCGCAGAACCCGCCGAGCGGGAGCGCCTTGAGCCCGTACTCGGTCTCACCGCGGCGGAAGGAGAAGACCTTGGGTCCGAAACCGATGAAGTACCGGCGGACCTTCATGCCGGTGGCCTGCGCCACCCACATGTGCCCCGCTTCGTGAAGTGCGATCGACAGTGCGATCCCGAGGGCGAAGAGAACAACGCCCACTGCGAACACCATGCAGTTCTAGCCTTCCTGCTTCACGAGCTGACGTGCTCGCTCACGTGCCCAGCCGTCGGCGGCCAGTACGTCCTCCACGGTAGCCGGTGGCGCCGACCACTCGTCCGCCTCGGACAGCACGGAGGCGACGGTGCGGACGATGCGCGGGAATCGGATGATCCCGTCCAAGAATGCCTGAGCCGCGACCTCGTTCGCAGCGTTGTAGACGGCGGTGAGGCATCCGCCACCCTTGCCTGCCTCGCGGGCGAGGTCGACGGCGGGGAAAACCTGCGAGTCGAGTGGCTCGAACTCCCAGGTGGATGCGGTGCTGAAGTCGCAGGCCGCGGCGGCACCGGCAACCCGGTGCGGCCAGCCGAGCGCCAGGGCGATCGGGAGTTTCATGTCGGGTGGGCTGGCCTGCGCCAGCGTCGACCCGTCGGTGAACGTGACCATCGAGTGCACGATGGACTGCGGGTGAACGGTGACGTCGATCCGGTCGTAGTCGACGCCGAACAGCAGGTGGGTCTCGATCAGTTCGAGCCCCTTGTTGACGAGTGTCGCGGAGTTCAGCGTGTTCATCGGCCCCATCGACCACGTGGGGTGGGCACCGGCCTGCTCGAGTGTGACCGATTCGAGCCGATCGGCCGTCCAGCCGCGGAACGGTCCGCCAGAGGCGGTGAGAACCAGCCGGTCCACCTCGTCCGCGCTGCCGCCCCGCAGGCACTGGGCCAGCGCGGAGTGCTCGGAGTCGACCGGCACGATCTGTCCCGGAGCCGCCGCGGCCGTGACGAGGGGACCGCCGGCGACGAGCGACTCCTTGTTGGCGAGGGCGAGCCGCGCGCCGGACTCGAGCGCGGCCAAAGTCGGCTCCAGTCCCAGCGAA
The DNA here is from genome assembly GCF_042738615.1 of Rhodococcus sp. NPDC059968. Classification (NCBI taxonomy): domain Bacteria; kingdom Bacillati; phylum Actinomycetota; class Actinomycetes; order Mycobacteriales; family Nocardiaceae; genus Rhodococcus; species Rhodococcus sp. NPDC059968. Next base: position 15,213 of record NZ_JBHWUE010000113.1, on the reverse strand, counting down.
CCGACGAGTGCGTTGAGCACGACGTCCGCTTCCGTGGTCCGCACGAGTTCGGTGACGGCGTCCGGTCCGCTCAGCACGCCGGGCCGACCCAGCGATGCGGCCGCCCGCGGATCCGCGACTGCGACGGAGGACACACCCGTCTCACGAATCTGCCTGTCCAGCAGTTCGACGTTTCCGCCGCCTGCCGCGAGTCCCACCACCGTGAACTTGTCCGGGTTGGCGGCCACCACCTCCAACGCCTGGGTACCGATCGAACCTGTGCTGCCGAGCAGCAGGACGCGAGTGGGCCTGTTTTCATCCACCCACCCATTGTTCCTGATGAAATGCGGACTGCCCGCCATGGATGGCCCCGCTACATACGACGGGCAGTCGTATGTCACGATATGTCGAGTAGCGCAACCGAATCTGCAGGAGGATCGATCGTGGCCGGTACCCAGTTGGAGCCCTCGTCCAGCGACCCCATCGTGGCCGCACACATCGACACCGCGGAGGTCCCGTCGGCAGCGTGGGGCTGGAGCGGTGAGGCGCCGAAGACGTTCCGGTTCTTCGGATGGCTCTTCGCCGTGTTCCTGCTGCTCATGATCATCGGCAACCACACCGGCGAGATCGAGGACCTGTGGCTGATCGGCTGCGCGGCCCTGATGGTCCTGATCCTCGTTCGCGACATCGTCCTGCGGCGCAAGCCCCGGTAGCACCGAACCACGAACGAACCCCTCGCCCCGATCACTCGGGGACGAGGGGTTTTGTCGTTTCTGTCTGCGCGGCGGAACCTCAGTTCTCGGCGGCGAGCTGCCCGCAGGCGGCTGCGATCTCCTGGCCGCGGGTGTCCCGCACGGTGCAGGACACACCCTGCGCCAGCACGCGCCGGACGAATTCCTTCTCCACCGGCTTCGGGCTCGCGTCCCATTCACTGCCCGGTGTGGGGTTCAGCGGAATGAGATTCACGTGCACCAGCGGCCCGAGCGCCTTGCGCAGCTTCTTGCCCAGCAGGTCGGCGCGCCACGGCTGATCGTTCACGTCCCGGATCAGCGCGTACTCGATCGAGACGCGGCGGCCGGACTTGTCCGCGTAGTAGCGGGCGGCGTCGAGGACCTCCGCCACCGACCAGCGGTTGTTCACGGGGACCAGGGTGTCGCGCAGTTCGTCGTCCGGGGTGTGCAGAGACACAGCCAGCGTGACGCTGAGGTCCTCGTCGGCGAGCTTGCGGATCGCGGGCGCCAGACCCACCGTCGACACCGTCACGGAGCGTTGCGACAATCCGAGGCCGTCGGGGGCGGGCGACGTGATGCGGCGCACGGCGGCGACCACTCGCTTGTAGTTGGCGAGCGGCTCCCCCATCCCCATGAAAACGACGTTCGACAACCGGCCCGGACCCCCGTGGACGTCACCGTCGCGCAGAGCGGCCGCGGCGGCGCGTACCTGGTCGACGATCTCGGCGGTCGACAGGTTGCGTTGCAACCCGCCCTGACCGGTCGCACAGAACGGGCACGCCATTCCGCACCCCGCCTGACTGGAGATACACAGCGTCGCGCGGTCGGGGTAGCGCATGAGGACGCTTTCGAGCAGCGTCCCGTCGTTCGCCTTCCAGAGCGTCTTGCGGGTGTCACCGCCGTCGCAGGCCAGGTGCTTGACGGGGGTCAGCAGCGTCGGGAACAGGGCCGCGCCCACCTGCTCGCGCACGGCGGCGGGGAGATCGGTCATCTTCTCCGGATCCGCCTCGAGCCGCGCGTAGTACTGCCGCGCCAGCTGGTCGGCCCGGAACCCGGGCAGACCCAGCTCCTTGACGGCCTCCCGCCGCTCGGCGGAGTCGAGGTCCGCGAGATGCTTGGGCGGCATCCCACGCCGGGGCGCGGTGAAAACGAGGGGAAGCGAGACAGCCATAGTTTCTCCATTGTCCCATTGATTCGGGGGTCGTTGTCGTGCGGATGCCTGATCGACGTCGTTTCGCCGCCCGATGCGCATGCGGAACCCGCCCAGGTGGGTGAAGATCAACTTATGTCGACAACACCGGACGACCCCTCGAACTTCCCGCCGGACGTCCCGGCCGGCCGTGGTCCGAGCACCGGACCGGTGCCCACGGACCCGCCGCACCCCGACACCACACCGGCCGGCACCGAGCATCCCGACGTCGCACGCCGCAAGGGCATCAAGCACACCCGGGTCGGCGCCACCTGGACCGGTCTGGTGATCGGAATCGTCGTTCTGGTACTGCTTCTCGTGTTCATCCTGCAGAACCTCGACAGCGTGACCCTCGAAATGTTCACCTGGGAATTCACCCTCCCGCTGGGCGTCACACTGCTGTTCGCGGCGATCGCCGGCGCGGTGATCATGGCCCTCGCGGGCGGTGTCCGCATCATCCAGATCCGCCGGGCAGCGAACCGGCAGCGGCGCCTGAACAGTAATTTCTAACTGAACAATAGTTACGCAAGTGGATTGCGCAGACGCTGAGCGAGCAGAATTACTGTCGTGGATATCACCGGAACGGCACGACTGTGAAGGCCGACATGGAGACGACTGTGGCACCGCGTATCGCGGCTGAACAAGCACGATCCTGGCTGCTGGTTCCCGCCGGCAAACCCGAGGGTTTCGAGGCGGCCCATGCCAGCGCCGCCGACGCCGTCATCCTCGACCTCGAGGACGCCGTCACCCCCGACCGCAAACCCCAGGCCCGCGCCGACGTCGTCGCCTGGCTCGGCGAGAACCGGCGCGCGTGGGTGCGGATCAACGACGCGACCACCCCCTACTGGGCGGACGATCTGGCAGCCCTGAACGGTGTCCCCGGACTCGAGGGCGTCATGCTCGCCAAGACCGAGAGTGGAATGCAGGTCGACGCCACCGCCGAACGGCTCCCCGAGGGCACGAAGGTGCTCGCCCTCGTCGAATCCGCGATGGGACTCGAGGCCGCACCCGAGATCGCCCGGACGGAGGCCACGTTCCGGCTCGCGTTCGGCAGCGGCGACTTCCGCCGCGACACCGGGATGGACGATTCGCCGCTGGCGATGGCCTATCCCCGATCCCGTCTGACGGTCGCCAGCCGGGCCGCCCGGATCGCACCGCCGATCGACGGCCCCACCCTCGGCACCGACGTCGACGCCCTGATCCGTGCGTCGGCGCTCACCCTGTCTATGGGGATGAGCGGCAAACTGTGCATGACCATCGCGCAGACGGCGCCGGTCAACGACGCACTGAGCCCCTCCCCGGCCGAGGCCGAATGGGCCCGCGATGTGATCGCGGACCTCGGCGAGGACGGCTCCCGGGTACGGGACGGCAGCGACCTCCCCAAGCTGGCGAAGGCCAAGAAGATCAACGCGCTCGCGAAGCTCTTCCACATCGCACCGCGCTGACGACACCCGGTCAGAGCAACTCCAGCCCGGCGGGCTTTCGACGGACGTGCACGCGGTAGCGCACGTCGAGAGCCACGCCGGGTGTCTGCGCGAACGCCGTGGATGCCGTCTTCTTGCTGAACTCGATACCGAGCACTCCGCGCAGCGATTCCCGATCCGGGAATCGCCATCGCGTCTCCACGCGCACCAGGTCGAACCCTTGCGCGGCAAAGAAGGCCTCGACGGTCGCCGGGTTGTACTGCGGCAGGTCGGCCCGCATCCATTCGCCGTAGGGATGGGCCGTCGCATCGAGATCGACTACCACGAGCGCGCCGCCCGGGCGCAGCACTCGCATCACCTCGCAGATTCCGCGGCCGCAGCCGGGACCGAAGAAATAGGCGGTCCGCGCGTGCACGACGTCGACGCTCGCGTCGCCAAGGGGTATGCCCTCGGCCGAGCCCTCGGTCACGCGGACGTTCGGCAGGTGCCCGACTCGTGTGCGAGCACGTTCCAGTAGCGGCGGATGCGGTTCGATTCCGTAGACCGTGGCCGCGGACTCGGCGAAGACCGGGAGGTGGAAGCCGGAGCCGCAGCCCACGTCGGCGACGGTGCCGCCGGTCCAGTCGACGGCCCCGCGCAGGTGCCGGAAGATCGCCCCGTCCACGTCCTGGGCACGATTCTCGACCTCGTACCACTCGGGCCAGTGCCAGATGTTCGGGCTGGGGATGGTCACGGCAGGACGGTCAGACGAGGACCGTGAGCACCAGCCACGTCACGAACGCCGACGGCAGCAGGGAATCGAGACGGTCCATGATGCCGCCGTGCCCGGGAAGCAGGGTGCCCATGTCCTTGATGCGAAGCTCTCGCTTGACCTGGGATTCGATGAGATCGCCGAGCGTGGCGGTGACCACCAGGACGACACCGAGGAGCACGCCGATCATCGAGTTCTCGTCGAGGATCAGGGTGACCGTGAGCAGGCTGCCGATGACGCAGAACAACAGCGAACCGAAGAACCCTTCCCACGACTTCTTGGGGCTGATCGCCGGCACCATCGGATGCTTGCCGAACAGCACACCCGCCGCGTAGCCGCCCACGTCGGAGCAGACCACGCCGATCATCAGGCACAGCACCCGCCCGGCGCCGTCGTCCTGCAACACCATCAGCACGGCGAACGACGCCAGCAGCGGAATCCAGGAGGCGACGAACACGGTGATCGCGGTGTCCCGGAGGAAATTCTGCGGTGTCGCCTTCAGCCCGTGGTCGAACAGCCGCCAAACCATGCAGACCAGCACCGTCCCCGCGAAGGCGCTGAGCACCCCGACCGGGCCGAACGGCCACCCCAGCCACAGGATCGCCTGGCCGCCGGCCAGCAGCGGGATCCGGGGGGCGCTGATCCCGGCCTCACGCAGGCGCTTGGTGACCTCCCAGGTGGCCACGGCCATCGCGACGGCCACCACGCCGATCCACACCAGCGGCACGTAGACGAGGATCAGGATCAGCGCGACGCCGAGACCGACGCCCACGCCGATCGCGGCGGGGAGGTTACGCCCGGCCTTCGACTTCGCGGCCGGGGCCGCCTCCGACGCGGCCGCACCGTCGGAGACCGGTTCCGAGGGGTCGCCCTCGGAGATGGGTCCCCCTGGGGTCCCGTGTTCTGCTGGCACGGTCACTGTCCCCGATCCACTCCTCGTCTCGTGACTAAACTTCCAGTAACTCGGCTTCCTTGTGCTTCACCAGCTCGTCGACGTGCGCGACGTACCGGGCGGTCGTCTTGTCGAGTTCCTTCTCGGCCCGGCCGACCTCGTCCTCGCCTGCCTCGCCGTCCTTCTGGATCCGGGACAGCTCGTCCATCGCCTTGCGGCGCACGTTGCGCACGGACACCTTCGCGTCCTCGCCCTTGGACTTGGCCTGCTTGACCAGCTCGCGGCGGCGTTCCTCGGTGAGCTGGGGTACGGAGATCCGGATCAGGTTTCCGTCGTTGGACGGGTTCACGCCGAGGTCGGAGTTCCGGATCGCCGTCTCGATGGCGTTGAGCTGCGAGGGCTCGTACGGCTTGACGACGACCAAGCGCGCCTCCGGCACATTGATGCTGGCGAGCTGGGTGATCGGGGTGAACGCGCCGTAGTAGTCGATTCCGATGCGATTGAACATGCCAGGATTCGCGCGGCCCGTGCGGATCGATCCGAGATCGTCCTTGGCCACCGTGACAGCCTTCTCCATCTTCTCCTCGGCTTCGAAGAGAGCTTCATCAATCACGGCTGTTCCTCCATGTCGTTCTGCATCGATTCGTCACTGCCTCTGTTTCGAGAAAACCCTGTGTCGAGCGTGTCACTCGCGTCATGACTTGACGAGCGTTCCGATCTTCTCACCGGACACTGCCCGAGCGATATTCCCCTCGGTCAGCAGATTGAACACCATGATCGGCATCTCGTTGTCCATACAGAGGCTGAAGGCCGTCGCGTCGGCGACCTTGAGCCCCTGTTCGATGACCTCACGGTGCGTGATCTGCGTGTACATCGTCGCGGTCGGGTCGAGATTCGGGTCCGCGGTGAACACGCCGTCGACGGCCTTGGCCATCAAGACGACCTCGGCGCCGATCTCGAGTGCACGCTGCGCCGCGGTCGTGTCGGTCGAGAAGTAGGGCATGCCCATGCCGGCGCCGAAGATCACGACGCGGCCCTTCTCGAGGTGACGCTGAGCGCGCAGCGGAATGTAGGGCTCCGCCACCTGCCCCATGGTGATCGCCGTCTGCACGCGGCTGTCGATGCCCTCTTTCTCCAGGAAGTCCTGCAGAGCAAGGCAATTCATCACGGTGCCGAGCATGCCCATGTAGTCGGAACGCGCGCGGTCCAAGCCTCGCTGCTGCAGTTCCGCACCACGGAAGAAGTTGCCGCCGCCGATGACCACCGCCACCTGCACCCCGGATCGCACGACCTCGGCGATCTGTTCCGCGACCTTGGTTACCACGTCGGGGTCGAGGCCGACCTTGCCACCACCGAACATTTCTCCGCCGAGTTTGAGAAGGACTCGATGGAATCCCGTACGTTCGTTGGCTGGTTCGGACATTGCTCTCCTCAGTTCCACAGCACTCGTCGATTTCGACAGCGGCCGAGCGCACCCACGCGCTTACTCGACCCATTCAGACGGCCATCTTCATCCTGCCTCATCAGGACGGTGGCGGTATACGTAGGCCCCGCCGGGCGAGCGCACTCGTCCGACGGGGCCATACGACTCACACGACTAGCTCGAAGCACCGACCTCGAAGCGAACGAAGCGCTTGATGGTGACGCCGGCCTCGTCGAGGATCGCCTTGACGGACTTCTTGGAGTCCTGCACCGAGGACTGCTCGGTCAGCACGACGTCCTTGAAGTAGCCGTTGACGCGGCCTTCGATGATCTTCGGCAGAGCCTGCTCCGGCTTGCCCTCGGCGCGAGCGGTCTCCTCGGCGATGTGACGCTCGCTGGCGACGATGTCCTCGGGGACCTCGTCACGCGTGACGTACTTGGCCTTGAGCGCCGCAACCTGCATGGCGGCACCGCGAGCGGCCTCCGCAGCAGCGTCACCCTCGCCGGTGTACTCGACGAGGACGCCGACGGCGGGGGGCAGGTCGGCGCTGCGCTTGTGCAGGTAGACCGCGACCGGTCCGTCGAACGAGGCGATCTTGCTCAGGACGAGCTTCTCGCCGATCTTCGCGGACTGCTCCTGGATGACGGTGTCGACCGTCTTGCCGTCGAGTTCGAGCGCCTTGAGCGCGTCGACGTCGGCGGGCTTCGCTGCCGCCGCGACCGTGACGATCGACTCGGCGAGCTTCAGGAAGTCCTCGTTCTTCGCGACGAAGTCCGTCTCGCAGTCGAGCTCGAGCAGGACGCCGTCCTTGGAAACGACCAGGCCCTCGGCCGTGGTGCGCTCGGCACGCTTGCCCACGTCCTTGGCGCCCTTGATGCGCAGCTGCTCCACAGCCTTGTCGAAGTCACCCTCGGCCTCAGCGAGAGCGTTCTTGCAGGCCATCATTCCGGAGCCGGTGAGCTCGCGGAGCCGCTTGACGTCAGCGGCGGTGTAGTTCGCCATGGTGAGCGAGCCTCCTCATATGTCTGTCGGGACGTAAGTCAGGGTAGTACTCGGACCAGACCGTCAAACGGCCCTGACCAAAAGATCTCTGGTCAGGGCCGTTTGCATCGGATCAGGCCTCGGTGGAGGGAGCCTCTGCTGCGGCGGGGGCCTCGGCAGCCGGAGCCGCCTCTGCCTCAGCTGCGGGAGCGGCCTCTGCGGCGGGCGCTGCCTCTGCGGCGGGCGCTGCCTCTGCGGCGGGCGCTGCCTGCGAGAGCAGTTCCTGCTCCCACTCGGCGAGGGGTTCGCCGGCGCCGGCCTCGGGCTTCGCGTCCTTGTCGGCGCTCAGTCCGGCACGGGCCTGCACGCCCTCGGCCACCGCGGAAGCGACGACCTTGGTGAGCAGGGCGGCGCTGCGGATGGCGTCGTCGTTGCCCGGGATCGGGTAGTCGACGAGGTCGGGGTCGCAGTTGGTGTCCAGGATCGCGATGACCGGGATGTTCAGCTTGCGAGCCTCGGCAACGGCCAGGTGCTCCTTGTTGGTGTCGACGATCCACACCGCGGAGGGGACCTTGGCCATGTCGCGGATACCACCGAGAGTGCGGTCCAGCTTGGTCATCTCACGCGTGAGCATGAGGATTTCCTTCTTGGTGCGACCCTCGAAGCCACCGGTCTGCTCCATGGCCTCGAGCTCCTTGAGGCGGAGAAGACGCTTGTGGACGGTGGTGAAGTTGGTGAGCATGCCGCCGAGCCAACGCTGGTTGACGTAGGGCATCCCGACGCGAGTGGCCTCGGCCGCGATGGATTCCTGGGCCTGCTTCTTGGTGCCGACGAAGAGGACGGTGCCGCCGTGGGCAACGGTCTCCTTGACGAATTCGTACGCCTTGTCGATGTACGTCAGCGTCTGCTGCAGGTCGATGATGTAGATGCCGTTGCGGTCGGTGAAGATGAAACGCTTCATCTTCGGGTTCCAACGACGGGTCTGGTGACCGAAGTGCGTGCCGCTGTCGAGCAGCTGCTTCATTGTTACGACAGCCATGGCTGTGTATCTCTCTTTCATTGCCGGTTGATGCGGAGCATCACAAGACGCTCCACCCTGGCGCCCGCAGACCATCGGACTCACACCGAGATGCGAGACCAGCCGATGGCCGATAACCTGCGCGGGCGCGCGAAGTCGGACTGTGGGAGCACAGACCGCTCGATCAGTGTACGGCCTCCACGCCGAACGCCCTAACCGCCCCTGCCACACCGCGGCCACCCGCGCAAGGGTTTTGCGGGATCTGTGGACAATGCGCAGTCGATCCACATTCTCGTCCGCTGCCCGTTCATCGGCCCGGACGTGCGGGATCGTCGAGCCATGACGGAGTTCGGGGCGATTCTGCGGGTGCTCACGGCGGCGGCCACGGCTTCGACCCTGCTGACGGCCGCGGTTCTCCTCGCTCCGCCCGCCGATGCCGCGCCGACCGGCGACTTCGACTGGCCGCTGCACCCACGACCGCGGGTGGTCCGGGCGTTCGACAATCCCGAGCGCGACTGGCTTCCGGGCCATCGCGGCGTGGATCTGGGTGGCGTGCCCGACGAGGCGGTGCTGTCCGCGGGGGCGGGCGTGGTGGTGTTCGCCGGCACGGTGGCGGGCAAACCCGTCGTCTCCGTCGACCACCCGGGTGGCCTCCGCACCACGTACGAACCGGTGACCGCCCGGGTTACCCCCGGGCTGCGCGTCGGCCGCGGCACCGTCCTCGGCACGCTCGAACCCGGGCACCCCGGCTGCATCGCACCCGTCGCAGCGTGCCTGCACTGGGGTCTTCGCCGCGACCGCGAATACCTCGACCCGCTCGGACTCGTCCGCGTGGCGCCGGTACGGCTCGAACCCGTCGGCGGCTAGCGCCACTCCGCGACGGCGTGCCTGCCTGCCGACTCCGGGAAGTCATCCGCGACCATCGCCGCGAGTTCGACGAACGCCTTCCGCGTCGCTGGACGCAGCAGATCCAGATCCACCACCGAACCCTCGGCGAGGTGCTCGTCGAACGGCACCACCTTCACGGCCCGGCACCGGAGCAGGAAGTGATTGGTCAGTTCCGTCATGTCGATCGTGCTCGAGCCGGGCCTGGCGGCGCTGATCACGACGACCGTCCGCGAGACCAGGTGCCCGTAACCGTGGTGCTGCAACCAGTCCAGCGTGGCGGCGGCACTGCGGGCGCCGTCGATTGCCGGCGAGCTCACCAGCACGAGGGAATTGGCGAGTTGCAGGACGCCGTTCATCGCCGAATGCATGATTCCGGTGCCGCAGTCGGTGAGGATGATGTTGTAGTACACCTGCAGTATGTCGATCACCTGCCGTAGTCGTCCTCGCTGAATGCCTCGGAGATCGCCGGGTCCTGTTCGCTCGCAAGCACCTCGAGACGGCTCGGCGCCTGCGACGTGTGGGCCCGCACATCCGAGTAACGCCGGATGGTCGACTCCGCCGCGATGAGATCACGGACGGTCGAATGCGTCTGCAGGGGCACGCGTTGCGCGAGTGTCCCGAAGTCGGGGTTGGCGTCGACGGCGATCACGCAGTCGCCGCGCAGTGACGCGAACGTCGAGCCCAGCCCGATCGTGGTCGTCGTCTTGCCGACGCCGCCCTTCAAGGACAGGAACGCAATGCGATAGTCCCCCTGGATCGGCTGCCGGATGCGGTCGAGCAGTGCCGCTTCGCGCGCCTCCCCTGCCGACTCCCCGGATTCACCGACCCCCCGGTGAGCCGGTGCAGTCCGCGCCGCCACCCTCGGCTCGGCGCCCTGCGTGCCCGTTCGAGGAGAGCATCCGCCACCAGATCCTGGCTGGTCACCTGATGCCGGCTCGGCTCCGGGGCGGGACCGTCCCAGGACTGCTGCCCCCATGGATCGGCCGCGCTGTCGCCCACCGGGGCGCCGCCACCGTCTTTCAGCCAGGACGGCTGCGGTCGAGTCAAGTCTTCGCGGTCCACTACTTCCCCGGGATAGTGCAGAAACAACTGCAGATTCGTGGCGCGACGCTACCAAACCGGGTCAGGCCCGGGGATGCGCCTGATCGTGCACCGCGCGGAGCCTCGCCACGGACACGTGGGTGTAGAGCTGAGTGGTCGCGAGGCTGGCGTGTCCGAGGAGTTCCTGCACGACGCGCAGGTCGGCGCCGCCTTCGAGTAGGTGTGTGGCCGCCGTGTGGCGCAGGCCGTGCGGGCTCAGGTTCGGTGCGCCGGGGACCGCGGAAAGGACCTCGTGGACGACGCTGCGGGCCTGCCGCTGGTCCAGACGCTTCCCTCGTTTGCCCAGGAGAAGCGCCTGCCCGGAACTGTCCGTCGCGACGGCGGGCCTGCCGACGTGGAACCAGAGGTCCACGGCGTCGGCGGCCGGTTTCCCGTACGGCACGGAGCGCTCCTTGTCGCCCTTGCCGATCACGCGCAGCAGCCGCCGTTCGCGATCGCCCGTACCGAGGTCGAGGCCGCACAGCTCCCCCACCGTATTCCGGTCGCATAGAGCAGTTCGACGATGAGACGGTCACGCAGGGCGATCGGATCGTTCTGCTGCGCGCCCGATTCGGCGGCGTCCATCACAATCGGCCGCCTGCGACTGTCGCAGCACCGGGGGCAGCGTCCGGTGGGCCTTCGCGGCGCCCGACCGGGCGCCGGGATCGGTGGCGATGCGCCGGGTCCGGAGCAGCCACGCTGTGAAGTTGCGCACCGACGACGTCCGCCGGGCGAGGGTCGTCCGGGCGATCCCGGCCGCCGCCTGGCCCGCGAGCCACGACCGCAGCACCTGGATGTCAAGCTCGCCGCGGTGCGCCTCCGGTGACGTCGACAACCAGTGCTGCAGCAGCGACTTCGCGTCCGCGACGTACGCCTTCACGGTGTGCTGCGATCGGCCGCGTTCGAGCCCGAGATGCCGCGCGTACTCCTCGAGTACCAGCTCCAACGGTGCCGGTAGGTCGCTGCTCATAGAGGCAACAGTCGACTCGGACGGAAGATAAATCAAGCAGCCGCGCCGCTAGAGTTCTTTTGTGCAGCGAACGATCTCCATCCCCATGTTGTGTGTCCTGGCGTTACTGTCCGCGATCGCCCCGCTGGCCACCGACATGTATCTCCCCGGCCTCCCCCTGATGACGGAGAGCCTGAACACGTCGGCGCCGAGCGTGCAGTTGACATTGACCACGTTCATGGCCGGGCTCGGCATCGGTCAGCTCGTCGTCGGACCGCTGTCGGACGGCCTCGGACGCCGGCGCCTGCTGATCGGCGCCACCGTCGTGACGACCCTCGCCGCGATGGCCTGCGCTCTCGCGCCCACCGTCGAAACCCTCATCGCTGCACGACTTTTCCAGGGATTGAGCGGTGGCGCGGCGATCGTGCTCGCACGCGCCTGCATCGCCGACCGAGCCCGCGGTGACAACGCCGCCCGGCTCTTCAGCATCATGATGATCATCGGCGGGGTCGCGCCGGTCGTCGCACCGCTGATGGGTGGCGCCCTGCTCGGACCGGTCGGCTGGCGAGGGATCTTCTGGGTTCTCACCGCCGCGGGTGTGGTGATGTTCGCGGGAGTGCTGATCCTCGTCCCGGAGACGCTTCCCGTGGAGAACCGGCACGGCGGCGGGCTCACCGCACTGGTCCGAAATCTGCGTTACGTCGTCGGCAACCGGGTGTACCTGGGTTATGCGTTCACGTTCATGTTCGGGTTCGTCGCGCTCTTCTCGTACATCTCCGCGTCCCCGTTCGTCGTGCAGAACGTCCTCGGGCTCAGCCCGGGACAGTTCTCCATGGTGTTCGCGGTGAACGCCGCGGGCATGGTGAGCGCCGCGATCGTGAACACGCGGCTCGTGGGCACATTCCACGCCCGGCAGCTGCTGGGTTTCGGGGTCACGCTCCTCCTGGCAGCGGGCGTCGTGCTGCTGCTCGCCGCGACGCTGATCGATTCCTCGCCGTGGTGGGCGATCCTGATTCCGCTGTTCGTCTCGGTGTCGAGCATCGGTTTCGTGATGGGCAATGCGACGGCGCTGGCTCAGGGCGAGGTGACCAAGGCGTCCGGGACCGGGTCCGCACTCCTCGGCGCCGGCCAGTTCGGCCTCGCCGCGGTGGTCTCGCCGCTCGTCGGCATCGCCGGCCCGGACACCGCAGTTCCGATGGCCGTCGCGATCCCGGCGGCGGGCGCCGTGGCGATGCTGTCACTGCTGGTGCTGACGCGGCGGACGCACATCTCGTAGCGCGTCCGCCGCACCGGGTCAGCGGGAGGCACCCTCGCTCGCGGCGAGCTCGGACTTCCACACTCGGAAGCCTTCCTCGGTGCGACCGCGACGCCAGTAACCGGAGATCGACGCGGCCGAGGCGGCGACGCCCCGCTCCTTGCGCACATAGGAGCGGAGGTTCTGCATGACGGCCTGCGCCTCGCCGTGAATGAACACCTGCGCCGTTCCGGGCAGCCACGCGGTCTCGCGCACTGCCGCGACGAGGGGCGCGTTGTCCCCCGACGCCTCTTCGCCGATCCGGTCCGGCGTGTCGCCGCGGTGGATCCACGTGACGTCGACGCCCGCGGGCGAGTCGAAGGCGATTTCGTCATCCGGGCCGGCGACCTCGATGATCACCCGTCCGACCGCCGACGCGTCCAGCTTCTCGACGGACGCGGAGATGGCGGGAATTGCGGTCTCGTCACCCGCGAGCAGGTACCAGTCGGCAGCCGGGTCCGGCGCGAACGCGCCACCGGGGCCGCGCAGCCGGAGGAAGTCACCGGCCGCCGCGGACGCCGCCCATGGTCCGGCGACACCGGCGTCGCCGTGCACCACGAAGTCGATCGCGATCTCCCGCTTCACCGGATCCACCGACCGGATCGTGTACGTGCGCAGGACGGGCTCTTCGGGACTCCCGAACTCGAGTTTCGCGTACGCATCGGTGAAGGCATTCGGAACGAAGCTGTCGAATCCCGGGTCGCCGAGGAATACCCGCACCATGTGCTGGGTCAGCCATTCGGTCCGGAGCACGGTCAGTGTCGCAGTCGGCTTTGCCACAGGCATCTCTCCAATGAACTCAAGTTGGTTAGTGTTGCCTAACTACGGTACAGGAGCGACTGCCGACGGCGGTCAGAGCGGAATCAGGTGGTGCTTCTGCTCACCGCGGGCGGAGCGTTTGTCACGGAGCAACGTCAGCGCTCGCCGGATCTCGAGCCGGGTGGCGGACGGTTCGATCACAGCGTCGATGTAGCCGCGCTCGGCGGCCGAATACGGTGTCGCGACGTTCTCGTTGTAGGCGTCGACCAGTTGCTTCCGCATCGCCTCCCGTTCCTCGCCGGCAGCTTCGAGTTCGCGGTGGTAGAGGAGACTGATCGCGGCCTCGGCGCCCATGACCGCGATGCGTGCGGTCGGCCATGCGAAGTTCACGTCGGCACCGAGTTGCTTGCACCCCATCACCGCATATCCACCGCCATAGGACTTGCGCACCACCACAGTCACTTTCGGCACCGTGGCCGCCGCGAATGCCTGCAGGAAGCGGCCGCCGCTGCGGAGAACACCGTTCCGCTCCTGTTCCAGCCCGGGCAGGAAGCCCGGTGTGTCGACGACGAACACGAGCGGAATCTCATAGGCGTCACAGATCCGCACGAAGCGGGCCGCCTTGTCGGCGCTGACCTGATCCAGTGCCCCGCTGAGGAATTGGGGCTGGTTGGCCACCACTCCGACGGATCGTCCGTCCACGCGGGAGAATCCGGTGATCACGTTCGGTGCCGTCTGCGCGGCAAGTTCGTGAAAGTCGCCGTCGTCGAAAATGTTCAGCAGCAGGTCGTGCATATCGTAGGCGGCGTTGTCGGCGTCCGGCATGAACTGGTTCAACGCCAGATCGTTGTCGGTGATCTCGGGTTCGAGTCCCGGGTTCACAATGGGTGCCTCTTCGTGCCTGCTGGACGGGAGGAAGCCGAGATAGTCACGCACCCAGGCGAACGCCGCCTTTTCGCTCGGCGCGACGTGGTGCACGTTCCCGTTCTCGGCCTGGGCGCGGGCGCCGCCGAGTTCGTCGAGGGTGACGTCTTCACCGGTGACGGATTTGATGATTCCGGGTCCGGTGACGAACATGTATGCCTGCTCGTCGACGGCGACAACGAGATCGGTGTTGATCGGTGCGTACGCCGCACCGCCCGCGCATTTGCCGAGGAGGATCGAGACCTGCGGGCACACTCCCGACAGTGGGATCTGGCGGCGGCCCATTTCGGCGTACCAGGCGAGCGACGTGACAGCGTCCTGTACGCGTGCGCCGCCGGAGTCGTTGATGCCCACGCAGGGGCAGCCGATCCGCGCCGCGAATTCGATGATCGATGCGACCTTGCGACCGAACATCTCTCCCACGCTGCCACCGAACACGGTGTGGTCGTGCGAGAACACCGCCACCGGACGCCCGTCGACGGTTCCGTGGCCGGTGACGACGCCGTCACCGTAAGGGTTGTCGGGGGCTCCCGGGTTCCTCGCCATCTGTCCGACCTCGATGAAACTGCCGCGGTCGAGCAGCATCCGAATCCGTTCGCGGGGTCCCGGCAGACCTTTCTCCTTGCGCCGCGCGATCGCCCTCGGGCTCCCCGGATTCAGCGATTGCTCTAGCCGATTCTCCAGGTCAGCGAGCAGTTCCGCCGTGGTCCTCGTCATGTGAGATTCCTCCTCGAGACGCACCCGCGAGCGGACTGCACTCCCGGAGCGCCGGTAGTTGCCTCATCGGAGACCGTACGTCCACCGACCGGGCGCTGCATCGGTGAGCCGACTGGACTCTAAACCTGGAAGCACCGATTGGTATGAGCGCGTGAGAGTGTCATAAAAGCGAAATGCCCTGTCGTAGTGGAAGAATAAGACTTCTCAAGGGTCA
>NZ_JBHWUE010000112.1:0-27313 GCF_042738615.1 Rhodococcus sp. NPDC059968 | reverse complement strand
CCCTCGACCCGGGCGGACTCGACCAGGTAGTAGTACGTCTTCCCTCCCTGCCGTTTCCCCACGATCGAAGCCATATATAGGTAATACACTCTCCGATCGCGTTTGCCCAGCTCAACACGCACAACACGACACGAAAACTCAGCTACCTAGGAAACTCACGCTAGGGGATCGGGCTGGTCGTGACGTGGCGATCAGTGGTGAGTGCGCGACAAGCTCGATCAGCGATCAGGCTTCCCGGGTGACGCCGCCTCGAGGAACCGGTCCCGGTCGACGATCGCCCGGTCGATCTCGCCCGACGCGACAACTTTCCCCGAGCTATCGGTCGCCCGCACGGTGAAGGTAAGGCGGTGGCCCACAGCGGCGGCTGGTGGCTCGGCGGCGATCTCGACGCTGGCACCAACCGGTGTCGGGCCGCGGTGCTCGATTCGGCCAGCGGTCCCGACTGTCGTCTGGCCCGCACTGATGAACGATGCAGCGCAGGCGACGGTGGCCGCCTCCATCCACGCAATCAGCCGGGGGGTCGACAGCACCGGAACGTCACCGCTGCCCAATGCGGTCGCGGTATCGGACTCAACTACCTCGTAGCGCACGCCAATACAGTACGCCAGGCGCGGCCGACCACCTGGCGAACACTTCCGCCCCCGGCTTTCACGGTGGCCGCAGCATCGCAAAGACGTGTGCGCCCGGACATTCCGTGGCGATATCTTCGATTCCGGATTGCCGATCGTCGCGATGGTGCGTCTGAGACACTGGCTGCTGAGGCGAGAGCGAGCGCACTGGCTGCGCAGCGGCCCAGGCGCCACTATCGTCACGACACGGGACTACGAGGGGGATCGCGAAAGTATGCCGGGGATCGATGGGCACTTGGACTCGAGGCAGCGCGCGGGCGCGAGGTTTGCACGGCGTACGCGATTTGTCGCCCTCGTCGGCGGCCTCACCGCCACACTCGCCCTGGGGGCGGTACCGCTCGCCACCGCACAGCCGGCACCGGGTGACGATCTTCGCTGGGGGTCCTGCCCGGCCGAATACGAGCTGGACCCGGCATCCGATCAGTGCGCCTCGGTCACCGTTCCCCGCAACTACGCGGACCCCGCCGCCGGCACGATCGACGTGCTGGTCACCCGCCACCGCGCCGAGGATCCCGGCTCGCGCCGCGGCGTGCTGTTCACCAATCCCGGTGGGCCCGGCGGAGACGCGATCGGCTCGAACAGCATGTTCGTCGAGATCCTGCCCGACGCGGTCCGCGCACAGTGGGACGTGATCGGTGTCCAACCGCGCGGGCTTCCCCACGCCGGCGCCGTCGAGTGCGTACTGGGCCCTGAACAGACGACGGCGATGAGCCTCGGCTTCGGCGGTGCTGCGACGCGTAACGCATGCGAGTCCGCTGCGCCGGGCACCACGGCGCACCTGACAACCGAGAACACCGCGAAGGACTGGGAGCAGGTCAGGCTCGCACTCGGCGAGGACGTCATCGACATCTACGGCCTCTCGTACGGCACGATTCTCGGATCCACCTATGCGACTCTCTTCCCTCAGCACACCGGTCGCATGGTCCTCGATTCCGCGGTCGACCAGAAGTGGCTGTGGAACGACGTGTTGTGGCAGCAGAACGACGGCTACAAGGATCGCTTCTACGACCTGATGGACTGGATCGCCGCCCACGAAGACACATACGGGCTCGGTGACACTCCTCTGAAGGTGTATCAGCGGTGGTCGGACCGGATCGTCGAGGAAGCCGGCGGGAACCCGACCCTCGCGCCACCACCCGCCCAGATCGGTGACGTACCGCCCGGCTTGCAGGCCGTTGCGGATGCTTATCGCCGTGGGGTCGATCTCACCGGACCGGCACGCGTTCAGTTCGAGGCCTTCGTCCGTGGCCTCGCCGACCCGTCGCACACCCAGATGTCGTCCAGCATCTACGTGATGACGCGGCAGGTGCTTCCCGCCCGCAACAGTTGGCCGCTCATGGCTCGGGTGATCCGGGACGGTCGAGACGCGATTCCCGACGGCACCGCGATGGACGACCTGACGGAGCAAGAGTACGAGCGGATTGCCCAGGCCCAGATGATGCAGTCACTGGTCCTGTGCAACGAGAACAATGTCGCCGCTCGGCCGGACCGCATTCCGGGTTGGCTCTTCTCCACCTTCGTCACCGGAGATCTCTTCGACCTCATCGGGTACAGCTACAGCGCCGGGCCCGAATGTGCCGGTGCGCCGCCCGTTGTCGCGCTGCCCACGTTGAGCAATCGAGGACTGGTAACGGCCCCGCTCGTCCTGCAGGGAATGCGCGACCCGCAGACCCCCTATCAGGGCGGAGTTCAGCTCGCCCACGACATGGGGGCGCACCTCGTCACCGTCGAGGGAGGAGATCACGGTGCGGGGATCCAGGGTGGCAACGCCGTCGTCGACCAGGCCGTCACCGAGTACCTCGAGACCGGGCGCACCACTGTCACCCACGCCCCTGAGGCGCCGATCACCGCACCGCTGTGAAGTCCGGGGCCGGGCCGCGGACGAACTGATATAGGCAAGCAACGCTCTGGGTCCGTGCTGAGCTGCGGGATCGACGTTCCTGGTTCGAAAAGGTGCAGACCCGAATAGACTTGCCGAGGTGAGCCGCGAGGATCCCGATCGGCTGTCCGCCGACGACGCACACATCCTGGGGCTCGAATCGGCGGTGATAACCGGCCACACGCTCAAGCTCGTCGTTCTCGGGCCGGCCACCTCCCCGCTCGACGTCGAGGCTCTGCGAACTGCCGTGGCGGAGCGGCTTTCGAGCCAGCCGCGAGCGACGCAACGGATCGATACCTCGGGACCGGAGCCGCGCTGGGTCGAGGCGACCGCATTCGAGATCAGAGACCACATCCGGCGCCGGGAAGAGCCCGAGTGTGCCTCGCGTGACGATCTGTGGCGGGCCGTCAGCAAGCTGATGTCCGAGCACCTCGACCACGAGCGTCCACTGTGGACGTTCGATCTGATCGGCCCACTCGGCGACGGGCGTGAAGCGATCGCGGTCCGGATCCATCACGCGATGGCCGACGGGATCAGCGCGGTTCGCTTCCTCGACGACGTCCTCTGGGATCGGCACCTCGAACCGCCCCCGCGAGAATCGCGACCGGGCCTTCGCGCCGCTTCGCCGCAACGGTCGCGGGTCGACGAAGCACTGCGGATGCCCGCGGCTGTGCATCGTGAGCTCGGCCATCGCGGATCACACTCGCCCTTCGACCGCCCGATCAGTGCCGCCCGCGAGCTCGCCTTCACCGTCGCCCCGCTCCCGGAGCTGAAGGCGATCGGCGCCTCACGCCCTGGTCGAGCAACCGTCAACGACGTACTCCTCGCGATCGTTGCCGGCGGCCTGCGAAGCTGGCTCGGCGCCGGCGACACGGCCCTGCCGCGTCTCCGTGCTCAGGTTCCGGTCAGCCTGCACCACCGGGACGAGGGAGCGGGCGAACTCGGAAACCGCGATTCCTTCCTGAACGTCGATCTGCCGCTCGCCGAGGCGGATCCGCTCACCCGACTCGACCGGATCAACGCCGAGACCAGCAAGCGAAAGCTCCTCGACGACGCCGAAGAGCTGTTCGATCTCTTCCACGCTCTCGGACGCGTGAAGCGCGTCGAAGAAGTTGCGCAGCGACTCGCCGGTAGCGCGCGCGAGTTCAGCCTCTCGATCTCCAACGTCCCCGGCCCGGCTGTGCCGGTCAGCGTTTCCGGACGCCGGGTCGAGCGGCTTTTCTCCTCCTCCGAGCCCGCCGCACACCACGCGCTGCGGATCTCAGCGATCTCCTGCGCCGGGATCGTCGGTATCGGGCTCTGCACCGACCCCGAGGTGCTGCCCGACGTTGCCCGGCTGGCGGTGGCGATGGAAGATTCATACGCCGAATTGCGTGACGCCGCGCTCACATAGTGTGCGCGGTGCACGATCTGACCGTTCGCGTGGGGACGCGATTCCGTTCGGTGTCAACGGCATTCGCTGGCAGGCCAGGTTGGTTCAGGCGCGTCGGACAGGCATCATCGATCGCACCCGCGCGTCCCGCAGGTACAGACCGCCCCACACGAAGATGCCGACGTAAATCGGGAACAGGGTGGTGCTGACGATCGGCTGCTCGGTGAGCATGTTGGTCGCGACGGCTCCACCGAGGTATCCGGTCAGGAGCACCGCGCCCAGGATCGCCGTGGCGGGCACGATGTAGAGAATCAGGCACACCAACAGAACGACCCCGATGACACGGTTGAGGTTCTCGGCAAAGCCCAGCTCGGCCATCGCCTCGCGCACCATTTGCGTGTTCGCGATGTGGATGAGCGAGTCGAACAGGAGAAACAGCACAACGAGGGCGCTGACGACCAGTCCGGCAATTCTGGCCTTCTTCGTGGTTCCGCCCGTCGGCGCCGGTGTCGCGTTGGAGGTTCCCGTGGAGGGTGGTGTCGATGTCATGAGACTTTCTCCTTGTTGTTCATGAAGCGATACACCGCTGACCGGTAGCCCCTGCCCGTCGGCGTAACGCGGGCGTATCGACTGCTCCCGCACGCTTCGTGTCTACTCACACCAGTACAGACCAGAGACGACGGGAAAACTCACCGGCGCTTGACGGTCCGCCGCCAGCCCGGGAAACTGCGCAATCCCTGCCGGCCCCGAACATTCTCGTGGAGATCATGATCATTGTCACGGCAGCCTACTGAGCGTAATGCGGACTCCTATGCGGTCACGGCACTCTTTCCGATGGCGTGCGCGAGCGGAATCAACCCGCCGACGGCCTCGACTGCAGGGTGTTCTCGTCGTCACTCGCCGGTACTGCACTCCGTCGCCGTCGGGGTTGAAGACGAGGTGAAGCACCCACCCTCCGTGCTGACGCGACAAGCGGGCCATTCATCAGAGATGCACCGCGATGCCAGCTCGTCGTTCCCAACCCCATCAGCAGGGCTGGCATCGCTTGACACCAACACCATTAGCGTACGCACGGGGGCGAGGTAATGCGGAGGGTTCTACTACTTACCGGTCTTTTCCCGGTGGCTACAACCAGGCCAGCAGCATGCGCGGCGCTTGCCTTCAGCCAGTTCGGTATGCGTCCTCTCGATTCGACGCGCTCTCGTTTCGTCGAGCTTGGCATCCTCGACCCAGCAGATCCACTCGTTGCGTGCCAGTGGGGTGATGTCATTCCACGCTTTCAGCGCCGGGCCGTCGTCGTCCAACGCCGTTCGTAGGTCTGCTGGCACGCTATGCACCGTGCCGCTCGGGACCGTGCGCTTACCCATGTTTCGAGACTACCGACTGTCGCCGAGGTAGGGCGGGCCGTAGCCACCGGTGTTGATCCAGGGCGGGCCTGCCTTACTTTGGCGCGGTCGTCGCAAGTGAGGCCGCGTGATGGTGAGTTCCACTGCAATCGTGGACGGCCGGGTGAGCCTGAAGTCTGGTCTAGGTTGATGCGGTGAAGATACCCACGAGCGCATCGGTCGTCTCGGTGCTGTGCGCTGCGTCGGTGTGGCTGTTCGTAGTGCCGCAACTGGTCACCACGGGGATGGTCGAGCCTGGCCGCTTCTCGGTCTGATGGTGCTGCTCCCGACCCCGGTCGGTTTGATCGCCGCGTTGGTGGGGGCGGTAGCGGGCACGATCGGGCTCGTCCGAAGCGCTGATCGGACGTGGGCCGGCGCGTTGATCACGCTGGGGCAAGTTTTGACGTGGACTTTGGCCACCGTGATCGTGGTGTGGTCGCAGGCGTATGGTTCGACGGGGTGGGAGTTGTTGATACTGCCGGCATCGCTGATGCTGGGGCAGGTTGTGGTCGCATCGGGCTTGATATCGTCCATGGTGAGTCGTCGCAGAGCCATCCACGCCAAAGTCGGATTCACGCCAGCGGGTCGGATCTGCTGTCAGTTCATCATGAAATACCGAGATACTCGGCAGTGCCATCGTCTCTGCCTGTTTTCGAGCGGGTGGTCAGGGCGCCGAAGCAAGCAATGCCCATGTTGACGTGAAAGCCGACAACGGATACGGCCGACAACACGCCGTAGGCGGTACAGCGCAGTGTCATGTGGTGACGCCTTTTGCGTGAGCGGCGGCGGCGACTGCCTCCGCGACAGCGGGGGCGACGCGAGGATCGAGCGGGCTGGGAACGATCTTGTCTACAGCCAGCTCGTCACCGACGACCGAGAGGATTGCCTCGGCGGCGGCGAGCTTCATACCTTCGGTGATCCGGCGGGCACCGGCGTCCAGCGCACCACGGAACACCCCGGGGAAGGCCAGCACATTGTTGATCTGGTTCGGGAAATCACTGCGCCCGGTCGCCACGATCGCCGCATGCCTGCGGGCGATGTCCGGGTGGATCTCCGGGTCCGGGTTCGACAACGCGAACACGATGGAGTTCTCCGCCATCGTCGCGATCAACTCCTCCGGCACCGTGCCCGCGGACACCCCGAGGAACACATCCGCCCCGTCGAGCGCTTCGACGATGCCGCCGCGGCGGCCGGCCGGGTTGGTGCGCGCGGCCAGATCCACCTTGACCTCGTTCAGATCGTGGCGGTCGGTGGAGACGATGCCCTTGGAGTCGAGGACCGTCACGTCGGCGATCCCGGCGGCGAGCAGGATGTTCGCGCAGGCGACGCCGGCGGCGCCGGCACCGGAGATGACCACCCGCAGCTCGCGTAGGTCCCGGTCCTGCACCTTGACCGCACCCTTGAGGGCGGCCAGGACGACGATGGCGGTGCCGTGCTGGTCGTCGTGCATGACCGGGCAGTCCAGGGCCTCGATGACCCGCTTCTCGATCTCGAAGCAGCGCGGCGCGGAGATGTCCTCGAGGTTGACCGCACCGAAGCTCGGGCGCAGCCGGATCAGGGTCTCGACGATCTCGTCGGGGTCCTTGGTGTCGAGGACCAGCGGGATCGAGTTCAGGCCCGCGAAGCTCTTGAACAGGGCGGACTTGCCCTCCATCACGGGAAGGGAGGCGCGGGGGCCGATGTCCCCGAGGCCGAGCACCGCGGAGCCGTCGGAGACGACGACCACGAGGCGGCTGGTCCAGGTGTAACGATCGGCGAGCGTTTCGTCGGCGGCGATGGCGCGGGAGACCTGCGCGACGCCGGGCGTGTAGGCGATGGACAGGGCGCGCTGGGTATCGAGGGCGGTCGTGGTCTCGACCGAGAGCTTCC
Source organism: Rhodococcus sp. NPDC059968 (assembly GCF_042738615.1). Classification (NCBI taxonomy): domain Bacteria; kingdom Bacillati; phylum Actinomycetota; class Actinomycetes; order Mycobacteriales; family Nocardiaceae; genus Rhodococcus; species Rhodococcus sp. NPDC059968. The sequence continues at coordinate 20,179 of NZ_JBHWUE010000112.1, read as the reverse complement.
CCCCGATGTGGCCGGCGAAGATCTCCTCGTCGGTCAGCTCGACCTTCTGCGGTGCGGTGGATTCGGACACAATGGACACGGAAACTCTTTTCTCTGAATGAGTCTGTGAATGCGAAGTGGGCGAGGACTCTGCTCGGTGCTCAGGGTTGAGGGTGGTGCGTCGCTGCGGGGCGGCCGATTCCTCGACGGTCTTCTCGGATCCGTGCGGGCTTCAGACGGCCATGGGGGCCATGCCCAGGATCATCAGTGCGGATCCCGCCGCCGCGGTCCTGACGCCGGATCGGCGTTCGCGGCGCGGGGTGGAGCGAAAGAGGTGCAGTGTCAACAGCGCCCAGCACACGAGCACGAGGAGTGGAAGCCAACCTGTCGAGATTCCAGCGCCACCGTGGTGGTGGCCCGGCGGCACCGGCGCCGCCGGGGCGGGGGCGGACGTCGGGGCCAGGAGCAACAGCACCCCCATGGCGGTGAGGTCCACCGCGCAGGGAACGGCGGTCCGGCGGTGCATCGTCTCACCGGTGACGAACACGGCGAGGGCGATGAGGACGGCACCCTCCAGCAGGTGAATCCCCGCCGGCACGCCGGGGATCATCATCGCGACCATGGACACCGCCATTGCGCCGTGCGCGATCCGCACCCGGCAATCCGTGCCGTGTGCCCGCCACATCGGCACGACCGCGCCGACTGCTCCGACGAGCATCGCCGCGTACGCGACAGGGGTCTCGAACATCGTCACACTCGGATCGGGGGAGTGAGTTCGCCGCGTTCCCCGACATCCGCTCGGTAAGAGCGGTGGCGGCTACTGCGAAGACTCTGTCGCTGCCGAAAGTGATCACCACATCGAACCTCGTCAGCGTGTAGACCGATCCTATGGTGATCACAGCGGCATAGGTCACGGCCGGCATGGTGCGACGGGGGCTCCGGGAGTGCTTGCCGCAGATCGCGCCATCCTCGTAGGCCATGCACGATAAGATCGCGAATATTATTGCGACAGAGAATGAGACGCCAACGACGGGTGGGGGATTGGCCCCCGTGGGGTTGATACCGGAGCCACCCGCTCGTCACCAGGATCCCGAGGCGGACACCGAAAGGTACATCCAGCGGATCCGGCCTACTCCTGGCCCGACCCATCCAACTCTTCCTCACCATCTGCGACCCAACCTTTCACCGACCCCACGGCTCCACCTCGGACAAGTACTCACTCAGCGCCCCGCAGAGACGCACGCTCGGCGATGCCCTGGCGGCACCACAAACATCACGGTTCCCTGACACGATCCGTTCTCGGCCCTCCGCGAAAGCGCCGAGGGCCGAGAACTTTACGGTGCCACCGGGTAGTGGCTGGTGATCGCGACCCGGTTCCAGGCGTTCATCACGGTCGCGAGCCAGCTGATCGCGGACACCTGTTCGTCGGTGAGGGAGCCGTCATCCCAGGTTCGCTGTTCCGGGACGGCGAGAGAGGTGACCTGTTCGGCGAGAGCGAGCGCAGCGCGCTCCTGGTCGCTGAAGTACTGCGACTCCCACCACGCTGCGACGACCGCGAGTCGATCCGTCGTCTCGCCCTTGGCCAGAGAGTCGCGGGTGTGCAGTCGAAGGCAGAAGGCGCAGCCGTTCAGCTGGGAAACGCGGATCTTCACCAGCTCCACCAGGAGCGGGTCCACTCCCGCACTGTCCAGGGCCGCCTTCACTTCCGCATCCAGCTTCATCAGGCTCTGGTAAACGGGCGGGTGCTGCTTGCCGATATTCACGCTGGTCATAGTGTTCCTTTCGAGTAGGTTGTCGAGTAGGTGTGTTGGCCGGCCGGGCAGTCCGAGCTCGAGAAGGGTGATCGTGGACGTCCACGATGCGACCAACCATGCTCGTGCACGCAGCCTCGGCGTAAGACCAACGTCGACGAAATGTTTCAGCCGATTGCACGGTCGACGTGAGCTGCTATCACCTCGTACATCCGCCGTGTTATCTCGGTCTCGTCGGTCATGATGTCGTAACCGTGGTCGACACCGCGTACCTCGACGTATTCGGCCAGCGAGCCGACCGCCTCGAGCTTGTCCGCGTAGCGCCTGGCTTCATTGCGCAGTCGGTCGAACTCCGCGGTGATGACCAAAGCCGGTGCGATACCCGTGATGCCGTTGGCGTTGTCTCCCCATGCCGGCGATACGAACCGATGGCTACGCTGCGCGCGGTCGGGAGTGTAGGCGGTGTCGAACACCTCACACAACCACGGCTGCAGGACGGCTTTCGAGCCCAGCGGTGATGGCTTGCGGGAGGGGGGCGTCACAATGTCGAGCGGCGGGTAATGCAGAATCTGCAACGAGATGGCGGGGCCGCCGTTTTCCAGCGCCATCCGCGACACGGCTGCCGACAAATTGCCTCCTGCGCTCTGGCCACCCACGCACAACCGCGTGCCGTCCCAGTCACGCTCCGGTGCTGATGCCCACTGAACTACGTCGTAGAACTGTTCGGCGGGCGTAGGAAACCGTTTGTCCGGAGCCAACGCATAATCCGTATTGAGTACATAAACATTGGCATGGGCGGCAAGGAAGCGGCACCAGGCGTCGTCCTGTTCTCGGTGCCCCACGACGAAGCCGCCGCCGTGAGCATTCACATACACCCCAGGTTTGCCTGTCGGTGACTGTGGGGGATAAATGGTCGCGGCGACCGGACCGTGGCGCGTTTCGATGCTGATATCGGTTGTGCGGATGGTGATTTCAGGGAACCGCGGTTCGCTGGCAGGGTGGATCGCAGCGTTGATCTTGGCGGCGAACCTGCGGGCAACGATGTCGGCCACCGGCCGTCGCGACAGTATTGACATGAATCCTCATTCCGTTTCGATTCGATCGCACGACGTCTTGTCGGGGCGACGGCTAGCCCTGGTGCTGGCGTGCGCTGGGGTGACGTAGATGATCGCGAGCGATGATCTCTTCTGGTTCGAGCATGGCGATCATGTCCACGCCGGGAGCGCAGATGCACACCGCGACAAACCGGCTCCAAGCCTCCGGATCCGGATTTGACACCTGGTAGTGCACGACGTCACCTCCAGGTTCCCAGAAAGCTTCACCCGCAACGATTTCTCTGGGCTCCTCACCTTCCAGCTCAAAGAAGATCCTGCCCTCCAGCACATAACCGAACACCGGCCCGGAGTGGCGATGCGGCGCGAGTCCGGGGTCGGCCGGTGGGAGTTCGACGAGTTGTGTCATCGCATGCGAACCCTCGGGAATAGCGGGCGGAGTAGCACAGAGGAGATCGGTGACCTCGACGTTTCCTTTAGCCAACATGGTGTGTCCTTTCAGAAGATAGCGGTAGCACGACCGCGAGGTGCGGCACGTCCGCGTCGGGTTGTCGGTATTTCAGTGTGTGGTTATGGTGTGATGCCCCATCAGCGCGCGAGCGCTCCGCGGGGGGAGGTATCGGCTTTCTGCACCGTGTGACTGAGTAGCTCGCCTACTGCACCGAACGTGAAGTGCGTTGGCAATTCACCGGTCTCGTCCAGCCCGAAGAGGGCCCCGTAAGATCGCAGGGACGTGATGTCGCGGTGATCGGCAATTGTGACCGATGCGCAGGGGATCACCTTCTCCCGCGAGGCAAAAACGTAAATTCCAGGGCGTAATTCATAGGTCGTGCACTCGTCGGTGTCCGCAAGGCCGGCCGCGGGCCCGGCCAAGCAGTGCCACGTGTACGAATGCGGTCCAAGGTAGACGTGCTCGTAGCTGTGTTCGTCGCTGTAGGTCCACAGCGCTCGTCGTCCCAGGAGTGCGGTCGTGGGTGCCGGCTCTGGTCCGCGCGTCTCCAGTCCCTCGATGCGGCCCTGCAGGAAGTTGTGTTGCACCCGGGTCCGACCTTCGGTTGGATCTCCGATCGTGCTCACGATGGCTAGGCTGCGTCCGGATTCGAAGTCGAGGACGAGGCTGACTGCTACATTCGGCACGTCATCTCGATGATGGAATTGTGTGTACACCAATCCTTCTGCGACATCGAAGGCCTCGTAGTCGTCCCTTCCGGAGAGCGCCGGGTGCGGGTCGCCGGTTCCGGGCTCGTAGCTCCATTCGACGGTGGTTGTGTCGAAACGATGCGACACCCGGCTACCCTGCGAGTTCGTAAAGGCGATCTCGCGGCCGGCCACACTGCTCGACCTGACGGCTTTGTTGCCGTCGAATCCTGGCGCAAGTCCGTCCAGTGACGGCCAGGTCCTGGTATCAGAGAAGTCGATGGAGTTGGTGGTCATGCGTGCTTTCTCCGTTCGTAGCGTTCGGTAGACCGGGGGAGCGCTGGGCGCCCGGGCGCCGTTCAGGTGAGGATTGGGTTCTTTTCGACATCCCAACTGACATGCAGCGACTCAGGGCCTCGGAACGAGGTGTTCGGAACGTAGTGGAACTCCTGTTGGTCAAGAGTCATGTGAGGCAGTCGTCGCGTCAATTCTTCCAGATAGATGATCATCTCGAGCCGGGCGAGATGGTTACCTAGGCACATGTGCGTGCCCGCGCCGAATGCGATGTGCGCTTTGGCGTCTCGGTCGATGTCGAATCGTTCGGGATCGTCGAACACCGAGCCGTCTTGGTTCGCCGACGCGATCACCATGAGGATCTTTCCGCCTGCGGGAATCGTGACGTTGCCGACCTGCACGTCTTGCTTCGCGACTCGGCGCCAGGCGGCCACCGAGGGATTGAATCGCAGGCACTCCTCGACCGCCGCGGGGATCAGAGATGGCTGAGCACACAGGCGATCCCACTGGTCGCGGTTCCTCAACAGAGTGACGACCGCGTTCGCGGTGGCATTCGTCGTAGTTTCGTGGGCCGCCATCGCGCCGCCCATGACGTTCGTCTGCAGCCACGTGTCGGAGATGACGTCTGGGTGTTCGCGCTGCATCTTGATCGCATGGCCCAGCCACCCTGGTGGATCGTCGAGTTCCTTGAGTTTCCCGATGACGCGCTCACCCATCTCCCAGAACTGGCCCAAGCCGTCGGCGGCACGCACTTGCTCCTCGGGAGTTGGACGCCCCCACACGAACTCGGTCATCGACGTGGCGAGCTTGCGTACGGTGTCGACGTCCTCTTCGGGAATCCCCAAGAACTGCAGGGCAACCAAGCAGGGTATGTCCCAGAGCATCTCGGCGACCAGGTCGGCATGGCCCTGCTCGACGAAGCGATCGATGTAGGCGTTCGTCGTATCCCGGATGTAGGGAGCGAGAGGGTCGATACGGTCGGGCATGAATGCTGGAGCGTTCAGCCGGCGGTACTGCCGATGCATGGGCGGGTCGGAATCCGCGAGGACGGGGCAGGGTGCGAAGTTGTACTTGCCGAGCTGCGCGCCCGCCTCCTCGGAGGGGGGTGTGACCGGCGTCAGTGTGATGGCTGCGGAGAACTGATTGAATTGGCTGAAGACTGATTTCACGTCTTCGTGCCGCGTGACGACCCAGTAGTCCGAGTCGTCGTTGTAGAACACCGGCTGACTCTCGCGGGCCCATGCCAGCGAGGCTCCCGGATTCTCCTGATATTCGCGGTCGAAGAACGAGAATCCTGCGGCGGTATGAGCGACTGGGCACCCGGTTGTCGGTTCGTTACTGCTCACAGCGGCGCTATCCATGGGTATCTTTCCTCTCTTCGGTGGGCTGTCAGAGGTCGAGTTTGATTTTTGGACACGCGGCTCGACTGATGCAGATCATCAATGTGCTGTTTTCTTTCTGCTCTGTGGGACTGAGGACTGAATCACGGTGGTCAGCTAGGCCCGACACGATGTCTGTTTCGCAGGTTCCGCAGGTGCCCTCGGAGCAGGAGAATGGCGCGGGTATGCCGACGGCCCGTGCTGCGTCGAGAATTGATTGATCCGGTCCGACTGAGACGGTGATCCCGCTTCGCACGAATTCGACTTCGAATTTATCGAGGACCGGCGCGTCCGTTTGAGTCTTGGGAGTGAACCGCTCCAGATGAATCTCGCCGACATTGTCGAACTCGGCGGCCATCGCCTCCACAGCACACAGCAGACTCTCCGGGCCACACACAAAGACCGCGGTATCGGGAGTGACACCGGCGAGGATGCGAGCGAGATCGATGCGGCCGTGGATGTCTGCCGGCACCAAGGTCACGCGGTCGCGGTGAGCCTGTTTCAGGTCGTCCGCGAATGCCATGTTGCGTCGGCTGCGGCCCCCATAAATCAAGGACCATTCGGCTCCTGCTCGATGGACTGACGTGATCATCGGGAGGAGCGGGGTGATTCCAATTCCTCCGGCGATGAACAGATACTGGGGCGCTTCGACGAGGTGAAAGTTGTTGCGTGGCCCACGAACGGTGATGCTTTCGCCTTCGCGTAATTCGTGATGGAGGCGTGTGGAGCCGCCTCGGCCGTCGGGTTGGTACAGGACGCTCACTTGCCATGAACGAAGGTCGCTGGGTTCACCGCACAGGGAGTACTGCCGGACCATGTCCGGTCCGAGTACGAGGTCGATGTGTGAACCCGGCGTCCACTCAGGGAGGTCTCTACCGTCGGCGCGGACGAGAGTCAGCTGCGTGATGGTGTCAGTGATCGGCGTCTTGGCCTTGACTTCCATCGCGAGATCCTCGCGTGCCTGATTCTCGGTGTCCGCCCGCCGAGGCTGTTGACCGGAGTGTCCGGCCTCGAACTGCGATGCCATGGGGACTCCTTCGAATTTCGGCCGGATGCCCCGGCGTGGACTTTGCTGCACCAAGCCACGTCGCGACGCGTTGGACTGGTGCGTCGCCGGCTGGGTGCCGTTGTAATCTGCCTCACTGTGCGACTACTCACATGGGGCAGATCACGGTAGGGGGTACGGAAGTTTCGGATCTCCGTACCGGGTGCGGCTAGCGGGGCACCCGGCGAAACGGCTCTGACCTGCGAGGTCTAACGGCGGATACCGTCACGTGCCGGACTGGGGTGGATCACTGGTCGGAGTGACCGGCCCAGCGTGTCCGTACCGCTCGACGACTTTCAACGGATCGACTGGACGGTGGGTTCGAAGGCGTCCAACTCAGCACGTTCGTGCTGCGAGTTCGTAGTCCGGTCAGCGGGACTGTCCGATGTACCACGAGGCGATCTGGCTGCGCGAGACGAACCCCAGGCGCGTCATGATATTCTCGATGTGGCTCTCCACGGTGCGCACGGAGATCACCAGAGCCGCTCCGATCTGTGGGCTGGTCAGCCCTTTCGATATCAAGGCTGCGATCTCCTGTTGCCGACTGGTGAGCGCGGGTGGTTCATCCTCGGGAATCGAATCGGCGACCTGTTCCGCCAATGCATAGGCGATGATTCCCGTCGGGGATCGCTTTGCTCCCGTCTGTAGAGCTGTCGACAGCGCCCGTGGCGCCATAACCTGCTCGAGCTGGCCGCGACAGACGGAGTGATAGCCGGTGAGGTTCGGCCCGAACGCCGCCAATTCCGTACCCGTGCGTCGCCAAAGGCTTCGAGACGCCCCGATCAACTGTGCCGCTCGCTCGAACTGACCGGTTGACCCCGCTATCCACGCGAGAAGCTCGGTCATCAAGGCGGTGCCCAGGGACGGGTCAAAGACGCGGTGATCGCGAAGCGCGTCGGCCGCGGTCGCATGCGCTGCGGTGAAGTCGCCTTGCAGCCAGTGGTCGAGGCCTTGGCTCCACTTCAGGTAAGAGCGCGCCCATCGTTCATCTCGTTGTCGGCACACGGACAGCGCCGACGTGCTGACGGCCAACGCGTCCGCGCTGCGGCCGCCGAGGGAAAGCACGACGGCGTATTCGAAGGACGCCATCAGCCATTCGGCGGTCTCTCCGACGTCGGCCAGCTCTCGCAGCGCGACCTCGAATTGACTCTCGGCCTCGGCAAGGTCGCCGCGAAGCTGTGCGGCGAGCCCCCGCAGACCGAGGCAGTGGGCCGCCGCGTCAGCGAGGGCAAGCCGCGTCGCCAGTGCTTCACACTCATCGAGGCGCCGTGCTGCCACCTCATGGTCGCCCTGGAGAAGGCACACCCTGGCCGCGACCCACAGCGCTTTTGCCCGGGCGGGCGTGGGCGCTCGGTCACCGTCGGGTGCGTCGAGCGCTTCGTCCACCCATCTGCGACCCTCGGCTATGTATCCATCGGCGTACCAGCGGTATCGCAGTCCGGCGATCAACTCGAGCTGATAACTGTCGCCTGGGGCGGCGGTTTCCAACGCGGCTCGGAGATTCTCCCGCTCGACGCGCATCCACTTGGCTGCGGCGGCTTGGTCGGGCCCACACCAGGAGCGTTCCAGGTCTTTGACCACGTCGAGAAAGTACTGTCGGTGGCGGCTGCGGAACCTCTCCGAGTCCCCCGTCAGTGCGAGTATCTCTGCGCCGTACTCCCGGATGGTTTCCAGCATCCGGAAGCGCATCGAGGATTCTTGGCCCTCGACGCCCAGGATGGACTGATTCACAAGGGAACCCACGAGATCAAGCGTGGTTGTCGTAGGGTGGCCGCTGTCCTCGCCGTATCCGTCGCAGCACACGCCTTCCGCCGACGTCAGGTCGAAACTGCCAGCGAAGACGGATAGGCGTGCCCACAGATGGCGTTCCGGTTCCGTGCAGAGTGCAAAACTCCAATCCACGAGCGATCGGAGAGTCTGTTGGCGCGGTGCGGCCGACCGACTTCCAACTGTGAGCAGCCCGAATCGGTCCGTCAGACGTTCCAGGATCTGGTCAATGGAAAGAATGCGCATTCGGGCGACAGCGAGTTCGATTGCCAGCGGAATTCCCTCCAGCTGAATGCACAAACGCGCCGCTGCGGCAGCATTGTGCTCGTTGAGGACGAAACTGGGGGAGGCAGCCTCTGCACGTTCTTGGAGTAGTCGGATCGACTCGAACTGCGACAAGGATTCAATAGTGACTGGCGCCGCGTCATCGGGAACGGTGAGTGGAGGTACTGGATATAGGAATTCTTCTGTCACCATCAACGACGTGCGGGTAGTGACAAGAATTCGAGTCGAGGGTGCATGTCGCAGTATTTCGCTGACCAGAGCGACGGACCCGCGGAGTACGTGTTCGCAATTGTCGAGAATGAGCAGGATCTCGCGATCACGAAGATATTCGATTAGCTTCGCAGTGGCGTCACGATTCGACTGGTCTACAATTCCTAGCGCATGGATGACTGCAGCCGGCACATCGCCTCCGTCCGAGACGGGCGCCAAATCGACAAAGTACACGCCGTTATCGAAAAGGTGATTCATCTCGTCGGCGACTTGCAACGCCAATCGGGTCTTGCCAACTCCCCCCGGCCCGATCAAGCTCACCAGCCGTCCGCCCGCCAGACGGTCGCGGATCTCCTTACGCTGCTGACGCCGACCGATGAAGCTGGTTGCGGTAGAGGGAACGTTGCCGCTGCGAGTTCTCGCCTTTGACACGACACCTCCACGTTGCGACAGTCGTAGTGAAAATATGGTAACCCGGGCGGTGCGCCGTCTAAATGCCGAAGCCCGGGTTCGAGGACGGCGCCACCGGAACCCGGCCAGGCGGGTCTGCATCGTGCGCGGCCGCCACACGCGACGACGACCGCGCATCCGGACGAGTTGAGCCTGAGTCCACCGGCCGGGTCGAGGTCCTGCCCGGCCTGGCCGACCGACCGTTCACCGTCATCGACTCGCTACTGCGTCCGGTCTACGGCCACGCCACACAACGCACCTCATATGTCCTCCGCTCCCTTCTGATTCTCCAATGCGTGTGATAAAAGATAGGTACGGACACGTCGTGTGGCGATCCGTTCACCGCGAGGCGGATCCACATTGCGCGAGAGTTTTTCCGGTACAGAGTCAAGCGGCGAGCATCCGGGGAGTGACCTGAGACATCCCGATTGGGATGCGGTGTCCCACGCAGTATCCGACGCCTACTTTCCGCATAGGCTCGTGCCGCTGGTAGCCTCCAGCCCCGCTGTCTCTCCCGGGGTATCGGCTCTGCATCTCGGCCCGCTGCGCATTGTCCGAATCAATTGGGGTGCTGATGTTGCCGTTCACAGCGAGCATCCCGGCGCTATCGGGATCAACATCCCGCTTCACGGCGAGCTCGAGACCCGGATCAGAGGGCGACTCGTCGTGTCCACCCAGGGCTTTGCCACGGTCAACCCCGCCGATACACCAGCGGATATCACGCGTTGGCCCCGCGCTTGCACGATTCTCGGCGTCAAAATCGATCGGGACTTCGTCCAACGCGAGCTGTGGCGTGTGACAGGCCGAGCTGACGCAGTGATCCCCGATCAGATCGATTTGCGGAGGCCCGCTGCTGGCAGCTGGTTTCGACTCCTGACCAGCATTGCCGACCAACCCGTCGATGACGTGCTATTGACCAATCCGCATATGGCACAGGGGCTGGCGTCATCGCTCACAGACGGCTTCCTGCTCGCTGCCATCCCGAACGAGACCGAGGGTCGCTACGCTGTACGGCCACGGATCGTCACTCGCGTAATCGATGCTATTCACGCTGAGCCTGACCGTCTGTGGACCGCAGCGGAAATGGCCGACGTAGCCGGGGTCAGCGTACGACGCCTACAGGAGGGCTTTCGCATTCACCTCGGCAAGTCTCCCCGCGAATGCCTGACTGAGATCCGCCTTGCCGGCGTTCGAGCCGAACTCGCCTCAGGCTCGGCCCGTTCAGTGACCGACGTTGCGCTGAAATGGGGGTTCACTCATTTCGGCCGGTTCGCCGCCACGTTCCGGCAGCGCTACGGTGTGCCACCGTCTTCGTTATTGCACTGATTCGGCATCGCGGCTTCGTCTCCGAACCCACTGCGCCGAGCAACTACTCGGTCGAGCCCGGGCGCTCACGGCTCGCATCGGTACCGGGTGAATCCCGGATTCACATCGTCGACGCTATGCGGCACTGTGTGATGAACGCTGACCCCGACACACTGATTCCCGGTTCGCCGCGCAAGAGCCGGCGTGGCGGAATCTTGCTGTCGAGGGCCTGCCGCCGTCGAGGCATTGGTCCGGCTACTCCCGTGAGTGGCCCACGAATTCCGTGTGCAAGTGGCCCAAGCGGCGTCTCACCACCGTACTAGCCTCAGAGGGTGCTGGTTGCTGGAACCGTCAAGGGTCTTCGATCTGTTGTGTGTCGCGCGCCGTCGATTCCCCTTGGGTGCGTGCGATGACACTCGCGCCACATCGCCAATCGGGTCCGGTCTCCAGCTATGTAGCGCCGAGCCGCTTCATCGCGGTCTGCAGCTGCGCACCCGGTATCGACATGATCACCTTGCTCGAACCAGAAGCGATCGTGGCTCGCGATCATCTGCGCCACCCTGGCGCGCGCCAGCACAAGCGCTAAACCGTCGCTGCGACTAGACGTCGCGCGATCGAATCGAAACGAAATGAGGTTTCCATGCAAGCGGTCATCACTCGTGACCATAAATCTGGTGTCAGTGGACTGTCGGTGGCGGAAGTTCCGTACCCTCATGCGGCAGAGAACGACGTCATCGTGCGCGTACACGCCGCGAGCTTCACGCCTGGTGAACTCGACTGGCCCGGCACCTGGTCCGACCGTGCGGGACGCGACCGGGCACCAGCCATTCCCGGACACGAAGTCTCCGGAGTTGTCGCTGAATTAGGTTATGGCACGACCGGGTTGACCGTAGGTCAGCGCGTCTTCGGGGTCACCGACTGGGCCCGCAACGGTACGCTAGCCGAGTACGTCGCGGTCGAGGCCCGCAACCTGGCGCCACTGTCAGGCGGCATCGATCACGCAGTGGCCGCCGCCGTGCCGATCTCCGGGCTCACAGCTTGGCAGGCGCTGTTCGACCACGGGCGACTCGCCGCGGGGCAGACCGTACTAATCCATGGTGCCGCCGGCGCGGTCGGTTCGATGGCGGTGCAACTGGCGCTCGAGGCAGGCGCCCGGGTCATCGGCACCGGTCGTGCTCAACACGGTGACACGGTTCTCGGCCTCGGCGCCCACGCTTTCGTGGATCTGGATCGACACCGGCTCGAAGACCTCGACGAAGTCGACGTGGTGCTCGATGTCATCGGCGGCGAAACACTCGATCGTTCAGCGAAACTGGTGCGTCCCGGTGGTGTTCTCGTCACCATCGCGGAGCCCCCTCGGGTGGTGCCCGAGCACGGACCGGCGGTGTTCTTCGTCGTCGAACCCGATCGTGAGTGCCTGGTCCGCATTGAACGCCGGATCCGTGATGGCCGCCTGCGGCCGCCCGCGGTCAGCGTGATGCCTCTCGCTGAAGCCCCCGCTGCCTTCGATCGGAAACACCGTGCGGGCAAGCCGGTCATCCTGGTAGCAGCAGATGATCTGGGACGCGTCGGAACAAGGGCAGGTGGGACGTTGACGGCCTCCGGTCATCGTTTCGCTCATCTGCCGGCCTGATTGGGATCGCCGTAAGAGAAACGGGTTTCCGGCCGCTAATCTGAATGTGCGGATTAGTAGGTCGCGTGCCGGTGGGAGCGCACCACTCCTACCGGCACGTCGTTCGCTGGTGCCACCGCTGCTCGGCAATGGGTGCCGGCCGAGATTCGCGGTCAGCGACAGTCGGCGTGCACGATCCTCGGGTTCGTGGAACTCCGGGAGTTCAATCGTGGCAACGTCTTGCCGGAGATCGTCCCGTCATACGGATGCCTTTTCGATGTTGACGATCATGTCACGTGGGGTGCGGACAATGGTGGATGGGTGGAGCGCCGTGCCGATCGCTCGATCGCTCCGACGACTTGCCCGCGCCGCACCCCACTCCACGCATAACCGCAGCTGGGTGGCTTCAGTGCGGATGGGTGGGTAGATGTCTCACATCGCGACGTCCGCGGCTGACGCAGAGAACGGCCCGGTCCACCGTCGATCGGTGCAGTGGGCAAAACCGCCGTGCCCCGCATCGGGCTTCTGTCGTGGTCGCCGGCACACGCATTTCAGTACTGGTATTCACCCACACCGATTTCAACCATTAGCCGCTGGGTCGCTGAGCAGCCCAGGAAGGCGTTAGGGGCAACCATGTCAGAGTCAAACACACAGCCCGCTGTGCAATCAGTTCTGAAGCAGAAGACGCCGGCGGACCCGTCGCCGCATCCAAAACGGGGAATCCCGCAGCACTCCGAATTGGCCTTTCCTGGTGTACTACTCGGTGCAGCCTTCGTGGTCGGCATATTCGGAGTGCTTGCGATCATGCTGACAGCTGCCGCTTCCTTCATGAAGAGAGAAGTCGGACAAACCTACAGCGAACTGCTCGCGTCGGCCGGCGAGAACGACGTACTTGCGCGCATTCTGTGGGCACTCGGTGACATGACGGAACCACAGTCCTATGCATCAGGGATCGCGTCGATCGGATTGCTCTGTGGCGCAACAATTGCCTGGTTGGCGTGGAGGGCCCGCAAGCGGTTGGCGGGGATGCCGACCTTATATGGCACCGGGCTATGGCCCTGGGTGCTCGGGTCGTCGGCGCTGAGCTTGCTACTGTCCAATCTCCTATTCGGATGGATGTTGGCTCAGGGATGGCAGCCCACATTCGTTCCTTTCGTATCTGTTCCTGCGTTACTCGTTCTTGTCTACGGCCGAGGGTGGGCAGTGCTCGTCACTGGCGCCGTCTCGGGCGCCGTCACCACCACACCGGTAGCGATTCTGCTGATTCGATTCGTCACCAGTCCACTGGAGCTGCCGAGTGTCGTGGCAATCACCGCCGCGATGTCACTGAGTGCGGCGGTGACGTTCACCGTCAGCCGCTATCTGCCGTGGATGCGACTCCCGGATACCCTCACGCCTGATGCGGGTCATCAGCAGCCTCTACCGGTGACGGTCGTGGGTCCACCCAGCGTTCTAAAAGATGCACTCTGGACTGTGCGCCGCGTTCTTGCCGACTTCACCGAGGCGCAGTTCTGTGCGAACGAATGGGCCAGCTTGGGCGTAATCATCGGCGTATGTACGGCTTTCATTCTGAACCCGCGGCTTCCGGCATTTGGGACCGAGCTACTGCCTCGCATTCTGTTTTCACAAGCTCTCGCGTCAGCACTCGGCGTTTTGATGTGGCGCCGACTTTACCGCGCCGGAGGATGGGCCCCGACCTTCATCCCGGTGGTGTCGGTGGCACCGGCTACTGTCATTGCCTTCAACGGGAGTGCGCTGGCCATGGTCTTGGGCGCGGCAGGGGGTGCCCTATTGGGCCCCATCATTGCCAGGCCGGTCATGATCCGTCTACCGAAGGACTTCCATCCCTTTATCGGGGTCACGGTCTCGATCGCCGCCACCAGCGCGATCATCGTAACTGCACTGCGATTGCTGCCCGGTAGCTAACCCGAACCAGGGGCGGCGGCAGCGTTCGGACCCCGGCGTGACAGGCACGGGAAGCTGATCTGTCGCTTCCGAATGCAGGAGGACAACATGCTTACAAGGATGGATGGCGACGACTTCGGTGAAGTGGTGGCGTCGATCTTGTGTGCAGTCAGCGCGACAGCGACTCGCACTGCTCGTATTCCTCTCTGTGGCGAGGTCGCTACTTCCGAGGCTTCCTCAGTGCCGACTCGATGAGTGAACTCCCCATGAACTCCCGCCAGTACCGCCAGTGGCGCCAGTGGCGTCATAGGCGTCGCGCCGCGTGGATCGAAGCCAACCGCAAACGCAACCATCCTGACCCCGAGGCGGAGCACCTTATCGAATTCGCCATGATGTGGGCACCATTCGGTGGTGCTAGCGAGGAGGAGATCCTGGTGCGCTTCGGGATGACAGCGCGCCGTTTCATCGATCGATTGTGGCAGGTCATTCCCGAAGCGAACTGTGCCCAAGACGACATTCGACTTTTAGCGAGCGTGTACCCGCACTACCGCCGCACGGGCGGGCCAGGCAGCTAGCGGTCCGACTGGTCCCACGCGTGCGATGAGATTTCTGGCTGACCTCGGTGAGGGATCGTGTCAGCCCGCAGAATATTGCGCTGTGCAGGGGCTCCCGACAACATGACCGTCACACCACCTACCCCACGCGCATTCGGGCGTGTTGATCAAGTGCTTGATGCCGGCGGTGTCGGGGCCGCGGTGAGTGCGGTGGTGGAGTCGGCCTATTCCGCCGGTTGGGGTGGGCGGGCGAGTCTTGTGCGCGCCGGCCCGAGGCGGCACTGGAATGGGCTGCAAAGATCGCGGTTGCCTGTCGGTGCGCGCAGGAGGTGCGCGCGTTCCAGTACGATCCCGCCAGCTGACGGGGTTCGACGTCTCGGGCAATCGCATTCGCTCCGGCCAGATTGAAATAGCGTTCGACGGCGTTACGTTCTGGCGACGAATCGTCGGCGAGAAGTTTCCCTCGACACGAACGTCGCCGTGCATCTCCGTCCTGGAAGTTAAGTGCCGCAGAAGGTTTGGAAGCTCTTACTGAATATGGGCGGGGCGGGTGTGGTGTAGTCGGACCACTCGTCGCGGCGGTCGAACGGATGCGTGACGACCTCCAGTAGCTTCTCGAACGGAGCGAGCTCCCCGTCGGTCGCGGCGCGCAAAGCAGAATCGAGCTGATGATTGCGCGGGATGTACAGCGGGTTGACGCAGTCCATCACGTCCGCGGTCTCCGCTGCCCCGCGCCCGTGTTTCGTCAGGGTGCCGCGCCAGCGTTCCAACCATGGCCCGATGTGCTCGCGCGGCACGAGGCCGTCGAGAGGCGTCGAATGTCCGCGTAGTTCGTCCGCGAGAGCACGGAAGGTGCCCGTCCAGTCGGCACCGTGTTCCTCCAGCAGCGTCAGCAGGTCGTCGACCAGCGCTCGATCGACGAATTCGCCGGCCACACCGAGCTTTGCCGCCATACCGGCCGCGTAGTGGCCGTCGTAACGCTCGTCGAAGGTCTCGAGAACTGCCGACACCGCGGTAACCGCGTCATCCGGCGCGGAATCTATCAGGGTCAGCAGCGTTTCCGCGAGGCGTGCCAGATTCCACTTCAGGACAGCGGGCTGGTTGCCGAACGCATACCGGCCGCCGTGGTCGATCGAACTGAACACTGCGGCCGGGTCGAACGCGTCGAGGAAGGCGCACGGACCGTAGTCGATGGTCTGGCCCGAAATGGTCGTGTTGTCGGTGTTCATCACCCCGTGCACGAAACCGGTGAGCATCCACCTCGCCACCAGTGACGCCTGCGCCTCCACCACCGCCTCGAAGAACGCCAGGTAGCGGTTACCGTCACGCCCCGGCGGCAGTTCGGTCAGCTCCGGGTAGTGGCGGGCGATCGCGTAGTCGGCGAGCGGCCGCAACACCTCACCCTGCCGCACCGCGTATTCGAAGGTGCCCACCCGCAGGTGACTGGCCGCGACCCGGGCGAGCACGGCACCGGGCTCGGCGCCGGATCGATGAACGTGCTGGCCCGTCGCGACCACCGACAGTGCGCGCGTGGTGGGGGTGCCGAGGGCGTACATGGCCTCGCTGACCAGGTATTCGCGCAGCATCGGGCCGATTACCGCGAACCCGTCGCCGCCCCGGGAGAACGGCGTGCGCCCCGAGCCCTTGAGGTGCAGATCCACCCGCTGCCCATCACTGCTGGTCAGCTCGCCGAGCAGCAACGCCCGGCCATCCCCGAGGAGCGGTGCGTATCCGCCGAACTGATGGCCCGCATACGCCATCGCCACCGGCTTGGCCCCGGTCGGCGCCGTCGATCCGGACAGCACGCCGACCCCGTCCTCGCTTCGCAGCGTCTTGACATCCAACCGCAGCGACGCCGCAAGGTGCTCGTTGAGCACGAGCAACGTGGGGTCCGGCGCATCGGCGCCCTGCCACGGCACCCTCAGGGCGCCCAGCTCGTCGGCGAAGGTGCTCTCGAGGCCGGCCACCGCTGTGTTCGTGCCCACCGTGGAATCCGGAGTTGCAGTCATCCTGCGAGGGTAACCACCGCGCGGAACGCCGCGCACCCGATGGCACCGGTGCCACCGCGAGTACGGCCTGGTGCGCACGCGCAAGGGAATGTGCGTTCAAGCGTTGGCATGTGCGACGACTGACGCGATGTTCGGCGGAGAGTAGACCTCTCGGATGGGCACCGACCCGCCGAGGACGCCGAAGATCCGCTCGACTACTTCCGGTTGGGCCGCGGCCGCTCTGTAGAACTCCGTGAGTCCGTTCGAGAGCGGCGCGAGGCGGGCCGTGCTGAGCGCTAGTTCGAAGCCGTTGGCGGTGAGCTGGTCGCGCTGACGTTGGTAGTCGCCGAGTGCGTCGTCAACGGGACGGCCGGCGCGCGTGCTGTGGATGGCCTCCGCGAGGAGGTCGGCGCTGAGGAACGCATCGGCAATGCCCATTCCCGTGGAGGGGTCCTTGTGGTGGCCGGCGTCGCCGAGGAGCGCCCAGCCCGGTCCGACCGATGTTCGGTACTGGTTGGGTAAGTCGGCAGTACCGACGAAACGTTGTTCGCGGTGGCCGGAGGCGACCGTGTCACGCAGTCCTGGCACCAGATCGAGGGCGGCGTGAAAGCTTCGGTCGAGGTCTGTGCGGACGCGCGCAAATTCCCTGCGGGGCCAACCGACGTAGATGCAGGTGAGCCCGTCGTTGGTGGGCCAGACCAGGATCAGCTGGCCCGTTCTGGCGTGGAACGACGCGCGCACATCGCCGAGGCCACTCCAATAGGAGTAGTACACGCACGTCAGCGGCGGATGGTGGTTGTAGACGCGAGCAGCGACTCGCCGCGCGACGGTCGAGTGCAGACCATCCGCCCCGACGACCAGCGGTGCCCGCAACGACACCGAGCCGCCGAGACCTCGGCGACGGCCGCGCACGCCCGATACGCGACCATCCGCCCACACCACGTCGTCGACGACGACGCCGTCGATCAGTTCGGCGCCCGCCTCGACGGCCGCGTCGACCAGCACCGTGTCGAGAACGGTCCGCCGCGGGCAGTATGCGGCGGTCTGCCCTTCGACGCCCGGCCCGATACCCGACATCTGCACCGGGCCGACGTCGAAGGTGATCTGCTCGATCGGTGCGCAGCCGCGGGCGTGCAACCGATCGAGCAATCCCCAGTCCCGCAGTCGTAACGCGGCACGTTGCCACAGGAAGTGGGTGGACATGGTGTCGCTGGGAAACGACGCGCGATCGACCACCGCGACACGGTGCCCGCCGCGTGCCAGAAGCATCGCCAACGACGCGCCTGCGCACCGGGCGCCCACCACGATCACGTCGAACATCGCGCCTCACTCAATCCGAAATCCCGTTTCTCGCGCATCGCAAGCCGACCGGCTGCCCCGCAGCGAGTGCCTTCACATCGGCGGTGTGCAGCGCAGTGCCGCCGATGCCCCAATGTCCGCTGCCGATTTCCTCGACGACCTTGACGTCGATGAACGGCATCACCGACTCCTTTCTTCGGGCCAGCCCGAATGCCGGCTCAAATCAAAAATAGCACGATCGTTCGTGCTGTACTAGGATCAGTTCATGGCACAGAAGCGGAACACGACCCCAGGGGCCAAGACGCGGGAGACCGTGCTGCACGCGGCCGCCGACATCGCATCGGTCGAAGGTCTGGACGGACTCACCATCGGGCATCTCGCGAGCCTGACCGGGATGAGCAAGAGCGGGCTGTTCGCCCACTTCGGCTCGAAGCAAGACCTTCAGCTGGCCACCATCGAGGTCGCGCGCCAGCGTTACGTGCGCGAGGTGGTCACACCGGCGCTCGGATCTGGTCCGGGCATGCAACGCCTAGCCGCCCTCTGCGAGTCGTTCCTGTCGTATGTCGAACGGGGAGTCTTTCCGGGGGGATGCTTCTTCGCTGCCGCGATGGCCGAGTTCGACGGCAAGACGCCCGGCCCGGTCCGTGACGCCGTCACCGAGTGTCAGCGCCGGTGGATGGGGACCCTCGCGCAGGCGGCACGCGACGCACAGCAATCCGGTGAGTTGTGCACCGACACCGATCCGGACCAGCTCGCATTCGAGCTGGAAGGCACACTGCTGGCGGCCAACTCATATTTCCATCTCTTCGCCGACACGCGCTATCTCGACCGCGCCCGCCTCGCGGTGCGTACGCGCCTGTCGAGTGGAGCATCGACACCAGAACGGACGGCAACCCGCTCATGAGCACCCACACAGCCGGCAACCTCGCCTCCGGCGTCAGCGCTACCCGGCGCGGCCTCGGTATCTGCGTGACCCCACTCGAAACGCGCCGTGAGGTGATCCTGCATGTCGCCCGCCGCGCCGAAGAACTCGGCTATGACGGGTTCTTCCTCGCCGAAGGGTGGAGCCAGGATGCCGCCGTCCTGCTCACCGAAATCGCCACCAAGACCGAACGAATCACCATCGGTACCGGCGTGCTCAGCGTCTGGGGCCGCACCGCCGGCACCCTCGCGATGCTCGCCACCAGCCTCGACCAGGTCTCACACGGCCGTTTCGTCCTCGGCTTGGGTGCAAGCAGTCCACAGCTCGTCGAAGGACTGCACGACCAATCGTTCACCGCACCGGTGGCCAAGCTGCGCGCGGTCACCGCACAGGTCCGTCGACTGCTCGAGGGGACCGGGTCCGCCCGACGGCGACCCACGACCACCGGCCCCTGCGGCTGGGTGTCGCCGCGCGCACCGGCCTGCCGATCTACCTCGCCGGACTCGGCAACAAATCCATCCAACTCGCCGGCGAACTGGCCGACGGCTGGACGCCCTTCTTGGTCCCTCGGTCGTGGTTGCCCTGCGGAATCGACCTGCTCCAGCAGGCGGGCGCCCGATCCGGCCGCACCACACGCTCCTTGGTGTGCCCGGCCGTCCCCACCGCCGTCGCGGCCGATCACGCCACCGCCCGCGAGATCGCGTCGTGGTGGGTCGCGTTCTACCTCACCAGCATGGGCTCGCTCTACCGCCGCTCGCTGAGCGAACGGGGATACCGCGACCAGGTCGAGGCTGTGCTCGCCGGCAACCCGACCCACGACACCACCGACGTGCCGGCCGAAGCCCTTGTTCTGCTCGACGAGCTCACCGTCTGGGGCACACCCGACACTGCTCACGACCAACTCCAGCACTGGTACACCGCACGCGCCGAGATGCCGATCCTCACACTCCCACCCCACCGCACCATCGCCGAACTCGACTACATGCTCGAAACCATGCGCCCACACCCCTGACGTTCCGTTCTGCGAGGGCGAACGCGCGCGTCTTTGGCTTACGGGTACGGTGATCGTGCGGCGAGCCCTTGTGCGGCCGCCGCGGCGCGCACGGCGTCGATCACCAGTTGCAGCGGTGGTCGGTGTGCTGCTGTGCCCCGATGGGCGATGGAGATCGTCCGCATGAGCGGTTCGGTCAGCGCGACGACGTCCATTCCCGGTGGGCGCAGGGTCAGTCCGAGATCGGAGACCAG
>NZ_JBHWUE010000111.1:0-28121 GCF_042738615.1 Rhodococcus sp. NPDC059968 | reverse complement strand
CCCTCGACCCGGGCGGACTCGACCAGGTAGTAGTACGTCTTCCCTCCCTGCCGTTTCCCCACGATCGAAGCCATATATAGGTAATACACTCTCCGGTCGCGTTTGCCCAGCTCAACACGCACGACGCGACACGAAAACTCGGCTACCTAGGAAACTCACGCTAGCATCGGTGAGCTCGCCAGGATTCGCAGTGGTCGGTTGTGGGGCGTCCGCAACGGCAGGACGACCCTCCGGTTCCGGAGCGGTGGTCTCCGTACGGTCGTCGAGAGCGGATGAATCGGGTGCCGACGCAGCGAAGACGATGGGTGCAACGGTCGGGTCGACCGACGGCGCAATGCGTCCGGCGTTGCGGTCGACCGACGACGTCGGCCCTGGGGCCGGCATTCGGTAGTCGGTCGCGGTGTCCGCGTCGGACCGCTGCTGTTCACGGTGTCGGGCGTCGCGCACGACCGCGGTGTACTCGGTGTGGGCGGTGCCGATGGCCTTGATGAGGATGCCGACACCGTGGGTGAAGGCCAACACCAGCAGCGGCGGAATGATTGCAATGAACGAGGCGCCGGTCGGCGACAGCGGGGCGTAACCGAGGTCGATGCCGGCTGCAATGTTGCTTGCGGCGGCTTGGCCGGAGCGGTGTGCGTGGTAGGCGTTGCCGAAGACGCTGATGAAGACCACGACTACGGCGAGCCCGAGGAAGAACCGCTTTCCCGTTGCGCTGCCGCCGATTTTGCTCAATGCAACGACCGCGATCGTTGCGCCGAGGATTGCGCCGTCGACGATGGCCGGGAAGATCCAGGTGAGGTATTGCGGGATGCCCGCCTGCAACGCCAGGTCACGTTGCACGGCGAAGGACAGTACAAAGGCGCCTGTGGTGATGCCGATCGCAATGGCGATCGCAACGATGAGGGCTGCTATCAGGGCGTGGAGTTGGATTCGTGCTGCTCGGATATTGAGGTCGGTCATGCTCGGGGGTCTCCTTCCACGGGGTTTCACTCGACGAGCCCCGCTGGTTGCTGCCGGTGGGGTTCCTGTGTGGCATTGCGGATTGTCGTTGCGGTGTTGCGGAGGGTGTTGCGGTGTTGCACTGTCCGCCGGGGCGCCGCTCCCCACGCGGCAATGCGTGCTATCGCAGGTGGCATTGTTCGCCCATTTGCCAGCAACGGCCGCGTCCGTGGTCGGGTGCGTCGGAGTCGGGGCGACGACGTTCTGGCGCACGGTGGCCCGCCGATCGTCAGCGCTGCCACCGAGCACATCGTGTGCGGAACGCCTGCGCCACGGCGCAATTGCGGCTGTGCTGATGATGCGCGTGCACTGCACGGATACGTCCTCGTTCGGTCGGGTCCGTTGGCTAGCACTCCGCCTCGGAGCTAGGGACTCAGGTGAAGACATCGACGTACCAGCGCCCGTCGATCTTCTGGGTGGTGACGGTCTGGGTACCTCGTTTGACCGGCTGGGCGGGCTGCATCACGGACAGGTCGACCAGGTAAACCCCGTCGGACAGTTCGATGGTGCGGATGCAGTAGTTGGTGCCGATTGGGACCGCGTCGATGACCTTCTGCAGCTCGGGACTTGGCAGCACCGATGAGGTGGAGGTGGCGAGGCCGCGGGCAGATTCGCCGTTGCGCAGGCTGTAGTACGCGTGGTTGAACGCTGCGATCACGCCCGCGCCGCTCTTCTGGTCACCGCGGTCGGCCCGGCAGTCCCCGTCCGACGCGGATGTCTGTTCGGCCTGTTCGGGTTCGGGCAGGTTGAGGATGGGCGGCCCGTTCTCGTCAGCCGCTGCGGTGGCGCTGGTTGTGGCCGCGGTAGCGGTTTCACTGTCTCCGCTGCGCAGGTGGCTGACGGCGACCCCGCCGGCCACGGCGATGGCGACCGCCGCGACGGCGGCGGCCGTTTTCTTTCCCGGCCCGCGGCCGCCGTTGGCCGGCGGTAGAGGCGACCGGGGTGGGGGCGGTGGTGTGGCCGGGCCGCCGGGCGCCATGGTGCGGGCGCCCGGCGGGTGGTCGACGGTGGGTGTGTTGCCGAGAAGGTCGATCACGGCGGGATGTCGCGGCGTCGATCGGCCGAGGGTCGGCTTCTTCATGGTGTGCACCCGCCTTCGTGGTTTCAGTTCGCGGTCGGAATGCCGCCGCCGATGGCGCCCGACAACAGGTTTCCGGCCAGGCCGGGCGTGGCGTCGGTGAAGAACGAGTTCAGGGTGGTGTCGACCTGCTCGATGATCTGCTCGCCGCCGGGCTGGGCTGCGACGAAATCGCGGGCCTGCTGGTCGATCGCGGGCGCAGCTTCGACCGTGTCCTGTACGGCGTCGGCGGCCGCTTGCCCTACCGGGCCGGAGTTCTCCCAGTCGGTGAGCACGGTCTCGGTCTGGGCGGTCACTGCTTCGGAGTCGATGTCCGGTACCGAGATCTCCTTCGGTTCGCCCTTGTCGCCGGCAGCGATCGGGGTCACCGCCGCGACGGCGACCGCACCGCCGACGACCGCTCCGGCCGCAGCGACGGGGAGACCCACCGCGGCACCGAGGCCGGCACCCGCGGCGGTGCCGACGATCCCGGCGGGTACCCATCCGAGTCCGGGAAGGAAGACGTTGCCTGCGGTCATTGCGGCGAGGCCGCCGATGGTGCCACCGACCAGTGCGCCCGTGGTGGCTGCCGCCCCGCCGGCGGTGACTGCGCCGAGCGCTGCCCCGGCGGCTCCGGCACCGACCTGCGCGGCGGCGATCCGGTCGGCCCGAGATGTTTCCACACCGATCGAGCGCCAACCCGTCGAAACCCCGGCCTGGACCACGGAGAGGGTGTTGTTGGTGCGGTCCCGGTCGCCGTCGCTGATCCAGTTCGGCTGTTTGAGATGGATTTCGCCGATGCGCAGGGTGTCGCGCGGGGCGATGAACGGGGCGGTCGGCTCGACCGGGGTCGGCAGGTGCAGCTGGTCGAACTGCACCGGCTCGATCGAGTAGTTCTCCGGCTCGACGTACACGCCTGTGTCGTAGTCGTAGTTCGGGAGCGGCTGGTACTCGATGTTCTGGTACTCGGCGGGCGGCTCGACCCAGTACACCGGTTCCGCCGGGGTCTCGGGCACGTGGGCGGGCTCGGGTGCTGGTGTGGGGGCGGTGGTTGCGCTGGGGGTGTCGCCGCCGGTGACACCTTCCTGGGTGCTGTCGCCCTTGACACCGCCCTGGATCGGGTCGGCGAACGCGGAGGGGGACAGGGCGATGCCGGAGGCCAGGGCGGCGGTGATGACTGCCAGCGTGGTGGCTGCCTGTGTGGCGCTCTGTGGGTGGTGCCGGCCTCGGGTGCGGCGGGCGGCGCGGTTGTTGCTCATGGTGTGCCTTTCGTGAGGTGGCCAGATGCGAAGCGAAGGTGGATGTGGCAGTGGAGGGCGGAGCGAGATCTGTACGGCCGGTGGGTGATGGCCGAGTCAGGGGCCGGTGATCGTCGTGATGACCTCTTCGGCCAGTCGGGTCAGCGCGGCTCGGGTGTGGGGTTGGAGCCGGGAGAGTGCAAGGCGTTCTCCGGAGGCGAACAGCGGCTCGAACGGCATGCGCGCCACGAGCGGTACTCCCAGGTCCCGGAGGGCCTCGACGGTGTCCTGTTCGACCATCGGGGCGTCCCCGGGGCCGGCGGTGATGACAACGATCGTGCGTTGGAGAACGTCGGTGGCGGTCGACGCCAATTCGGTGATCATTTCTTCTGCGGCGTCGGCGGCGTCCCAGCGCAAGGGAACGGGGACGACGACGGCGTCCGCTGTCCTCACTGCCCACTGCCAGGTTCCCGCGAGGGGGTTGTTGCCGGTGTCGGCGACGAGGATTTCGCGGTGCTGGGCCACGATCGCGGCCAGATGCGCCGCATGGTCTTCGTTCAGAACGGACGTCGCGTCGCCGCGGCGTCCCGCGATGATGTCCTCACCCGACGGTTGACGGGTCAGGTGCTGCGAGAGCACCGAGGGTCGGATGGCGACATCAGGGTCGGGATGTGCTGCCAGCAAGGCGGGGATGTCGTTGCCTGGCGAGGGACGGACGGCGACCCGCTTGGCGAGACTGCCGCCGACCTCGCCGAAATCCGCGCACACCACGGTGCTGGCGCCGCGTAGGACGGCCAAGGTCTGAGTGAGAGCCACGGCGAGCGGTGTCTTACCGACCCCTCCTTTCGGGTTGGCGAAAGTGATCACCGAGAAATCGGGCAGCGCCCGGGTGATCATCGACTCGGCGGCCCGCAGCCGCATCTCCGGCGACTGTGCTTTCGGGGCGAGACTCAACCCGAGCATGGCGTTGAGCCAGCCGCGCACTCCCAGGCGGGCAGGCTCACCGGCCCCGGGAGCGATCTCGGGGGCGGCCAGCCCCGCCACTGACCGCCGCGGTCGGGCGGGTGGTGTGCGGTCGTATCCGTCTGCGCGCTCGGCGAATACGGCTGCTCGTGCGGGTGTCGGCTCGGTCGCTGGCAGCCGCACGGGAACCGTGGGCTCATTGCCCTCGTCCTGGATCCGTACGACGGGAGTGCCGCCGGCCGGGCGGCGCTGGGGCCGTTCCCGGGTGGCGGGTTCCTGTGCTGGCGCCTGCTCCTGGGCGGGGCGGATGGTCTGGTCGGGGTCGACCTCGAGCCGCATCGGTGCGGTGTCGGTGCCGCCGCTGACCGCGACGGTGATTGTCTGGCCGCTGTTTCGTGCTTCGGCGTGGGCCTGGGCGAACACGGCGGTCATCAGGTCTTGCTCGGTGTCGCCTCGCAGGTCGAGCGTCGCGGCCTGCGACGGCACATACGCCGTAGCGTGGCGTCCTCCGTCGTCGATGGCGACGGTCATCTGCGGGGCGGACATCACAGATTCCCGGCGCCGGAGGTGGTGCCGTCGAGCTGGGCGAGCATTTCGGTGATCAGCTCGTCGAGGCTGGTGAGCTGATCGAGTGCCTCGGTCTTGACCTCGCCGTCGGGTAGGGCGCCCACCAGGTCGCGTCGATGACCGATCGCGGTGAGGAGCTCGTCGAGACGGCTGCGGGATACGGTCTTGCTTTCGGTGTCCAGGGCGGCCAGCCATCCGGGTGTGGAGGCTCGCAGCGCTTCTCGGTACGCGCGAACGACGGGGTCGGAGTTGCCCTTGTTGACGAATGGGCGGTGCATGGCCTCGATGTCCTCGGGTTCGAGGATTACTGCGCGTTCGATCTGCCGGACTGCCATCGGTGGCCTCTCTCTCGTGTTTCGGTGGTGGGAGCGATAGAGTCGGAACATCAGGGGTCAGGCGGCGGAAGCGAGGTCGACCGCGGCGAGGAAGACGGTGTCGAGTCCGCTGTATTCGAGGATCAGGACCTCGGGCCGGCGGCCGGTGGATTCCACCGACACCTCCACCCGCACCAGTCCCTCCTCGGTGACCGTGCCGTCGCTGTCGCGGGCGACCTTGCGGATGGTCTCGACGGTCAGGACGGTGCCGGTGCCGTCCGGTTCGTCGTCGAGGCCGAGGACGATGTTCATGCCTTCCTCGAGGGCACCAGCCGGGATCGCATCTGCGATGTGGTCGATCAGGGATGTCACCGACGACCCGGAGACTGCGACGGGCTCGCGGACGTCATCGGCCATCGTGGTGATCAGGTGCTGTTCGTCGGCGATGAACTGCACCAGCTCGGCCGAGAAGCAGTACACCGGGGTATCCCTTGTCGGGCGCAGGCTGTCGACAGCGTGTGCTTCCTCGGCGGACAGGTCGCTGCGGGCGGCGGGGTGGTCGTCGATGGTGGGGGTGAACCACACCTGTGCGAGGGCGGGGTCGCCGGAGGGGTCACTGACTGTGGCGCGGCCGCGGATCTTGGCGTCGATGTCGCGGCCGACAGTGGTCTCACCCCACATCATGTAGGCGCCGTCACTGCTCAACCGTGCAAGCGCTGCTCGGGTCTGGAAGTTGTCGCGGACACTGCCGGAATCCCGCCCGAACAGGTGCGCATCGGGGCGCTGGACTCCCACGGCGAGGCGGATACCTGCCGAGCGGGCCAGGGCGACGAGTTCGCCGATTCGCCCGAGTGGGTTACAGCGTTTGATGACTTCCTTCTCCTCATCGGTGCCGGACTTGGCCAGCTGTGTCCAGGCCGCGGAGAGGATGAAGAACTCGTCGAGCACCGCCACCAGTAGCGGCATGTTGCGCGCCTTCAGACGCTGGGTCTGCATGTACTTTGTGCGTGCGTGCATTTCGCGCCACAGCGCGTAGATGAACTCTGCGGCCCGCAAGGGTTCGAACACGATCGCGGGGACCCCGGGGTAGCCGAGGAATTGGTGCAGTTCGATGCGTTTGGGGTCGACACCGATCACCGGGACTCCGCGGAGTGTGAGTTCGGTGATCACGGTGGTCAGCAGAACCGTCTTTCCTCCGCCGGTCGGTCCGACGACCAGCATGTGAGGTGCCGATGAATCGTCGGAGATGTTCCAGTAGGCGTCGACGACGCCGGCATCGGTTTCGCAGGACGCGTACGGGACATGCAGGCGTTGCCCGGGCACGCTGGGGTCGCTTCCTGGCCAGGGCATCTGCTGGCGTCGCGCGATTCCACGTTCGTCGAGTTGTGGAACAGGAAGGTCGGCGGCCGGGATTTTCAGCGAATGCATCACCATTGTCGCGAGCGGCTTTCGGAGCGAGAGGGTGATGATGGGCTTCTCCGGGGCCCAGTCCACTCGCCACAGCTGCCCTGATTCGTGCGTGCCGAGGGCGGCGAGCAGAGCCTCGGAGAGCTTGTGCCGGTTGGCTTCCATGCCGGTGGCCAGCGTGGGCTTGTAGTAGATGCGGTAGGAGGCTTCGGTTCCGTCGTAGGCGTAGGAGTCGACCGACACGGTCACGTCCTGCAGGGCCTTGCCGTCGGAGAACAGCTCGGCGAGCATGCGGTGACGTGCGCTGCGGGTGTCGGGGAGCACCGGTTGGCGGGTGATCGTGATGGTGCTCCTGTCGGCCCGGAAGGCGGTGACGTACTTCCAGTCGGCCACTGTGGGTCCGAGGTATCGGCTCATTGCTCCGCCTTCGGCATCGAGGGTGCAAGGCTGTCGGGTCCCGGTTCGCCCGCCGGGACGCTGTGGATCTGCGCCTGCGTATTCGGCGGCAGAAATCGCAGGGGGCGGGTGGGGGCGAGGGCCGGTAACGCGGCGCGCAGGCGGTGCCACAGCGGCGATCCGACGATCAACGCATTGACTGCCGAATTCAGACGCTCCTGCCGGTTCGCATCGACGACCGCTCCCTGCGGCAGGCGGATTGCCGCCCACGCGGTGCTGTGCCACCCGGTACGCACACTGAGCCTGATCCGCACGGGGCTGTGTCCGGTGGTCTGCCGCACCACCGCGGACAGGATCCGCCGCTGCCGGTACCGCAGGAACCGAATTAGGTCCCCGGCACCGAAGAGGGCAACGGCGACGACGAGCCTGGGCCGAATGTCGATGAGCCACTGCGCCCAGAGCGGCGAGCGCGGCCACAGCTCGGTGATCTGAGCGGACTCCGGCAGGGTCGGCGCCCACCACACGGCGATGGTGACGGCCAGGACGACGAGCACCCACGGGGTGAACCGCGCTGCCTCTTGCTCCCCCGACTGTTCGGGCCGCCTGCGTCCGCCGGCGGCCGACGAGGTACCGGAAGGACCGAGCACATCCCGGAAGAACTCGCCCACAGGGTCATTCGACGGCATCGCGGAAACCCCTTCTCGGTCGGACATCTGCGTCGTGTTGATGCGCACACAGTGAATCCGCTCGCCGGAGGATTCACCAAGGACCCCCGCACGCGCTCGGGCGTGTCGCCCCGCCCGCCGCCCCTGCGAGTGCGTCCCAGGCCGCCGTGAGGCGAACCCCGACGGGATCTCCAAAAACGTTCTGCCAAGTGGTGTTTGAACCACTGCTCGCCGAAACCGGTCCGGGGCGCTATTCTCAACTTCGCCTCCCCCCGTAGGGGGGAGGCGTCTCCCGAAGGGAGTGGGGGCGCAGGCATCACCGATCCCCCAATCGTCGACACGTGCCCCACATGGGGCCAATCACGTTCTTCGCGAGGGTTGTCCGAAGAGAGCGTGCCCGGAGGGCAGCACCCGTCCCCGGCAGCGACCGGTCCCCACCCTGAGCAGTCCCCGCAGCGACCGGTTCCCACCTTCAGCAGAGCCCGCAGCGACACGACCCGTCTTCGTGGACCCACCGCCAACCGGCCCCACCCTCAGTGGACCCCGCAGCGACACGCCCGAGCGCGTGCGGGGGTCTTCGTGTGCCGAAGCCGCCCTGTGCCAATGTTCTGGCGTCACCATTCGGTGTTGCCCGCGAATCTTTTGGGAGAGAGCATGCTTCATGAAACTTTCGAGGCTGCGTCGCAGCTGACGTTCCTGGCACAGGAGGGGATCGACACCGGCGGGGTGGGAGCGTTCCTCCGCGAGCAGGTAGTCCCTCCGATCCTCGGCGTCGGAGCGATTGTGCTTCTGGCGAAGGCGATTCGCTCGTCCTGGTCTGCCGTCATCACCATCGCCAGCCTGTCCCTGATCGCGTTGGGCTGGTTCGGGCTGTCGGCGAACCCCGACGCGGCGATGAACGTCGGCACCGGACTCATCCGGCTGATCGTCCCCGGCGTGTGACCGGTAGCGGACACAACCCCATTCGGACTCACCCTTTTCGAGAGGACCTCATCCCATGTCTGCCATGACGATCATCTTCGGCGTGGTCATCGCCGCCGCCATCGTGTTCGCAATCGGCCGCGCCATCAGCGAGCGCCGGTGAGGAGCTTGCGGTGATCGAGACCGATGACGACCTCTACCGGGTGGATCAGCACTGGCTAGGCCCTCCGGGACGTGCGTTCCCGAGACCAGTCAAATGGCAGGCAGTGGGTATCGGTGCGGTGTTGCTGGTGCTCTCGCTCATCCTCGTCATGGGAATGCTGTCGGTGCCGTGGAGCGGCTGGTCCGTCACCGTGGTGCTGGGGTTGACCTATCTCGGGACGAAACGGATCGTCGACGGGCTCGGCCACGAACGCACAATCCGGTCGCTGGCCCGGTCCGCGATCAACGACCTCACCTCCCCACGCCCCGCGGCCGGCCGCAACAAGAAGATCCGGAACACGCCGCAGACGGTGTCCATCCCCGACCAGATCGCGCGCCTTCGCCTCGCCCCCGCCGCCAGCGATCACACGACTTCTTCGACTACGAGCAGGTAGGTCATGAGCTATCCCGGTAACCGGTTCGACCCGGCCGACCTCGTCCCACCCCCCGGGGCACTGCCGCCGGTGCTGCCCGAGTCGTGGCTGCGCGCGGCGCGCCAAGCCGGGCTGCAGACCGCCGACCCGCACACCGCCGCACCGCAAGCGAGCTTGGGTGATGCACTGCTCACCGCCCCCTCCCCGGTCACCAACCCCGACTATGACAAGGACGTGCCCGCAGAACCCACCCACAGCAAAGGCAGCAGGCGGCGCGGGAAGAAGTCCCGGCCAACCCCGCAGGGGCACTCGACTAATGCGGCCGCTGAGCGCCGGAGCAGGGCGCGGTTACGGAAGCAATCCAAGTGGCGGCTGCGGGCGGTCCTGGGAAACATCACCATCACCGACGACACCGCCACGTTGTGGTTCGTGCAATCGCCCGGCACGTGGAGCATGCGGGCGATTGCCGATCAGTCGCGGTTCATCCGGGACGAAGCGTTGGTGCTGGCGGAACTGCGCGGCAAAGGGATCTCCGGTATCCATCGGCGCACTGTGCGCGAGCCCTGGCCGGTCAAGGAATGGGGCCGCGCACACGCGCAGCTCACCGAGGACCGCCTCCCCGACGTCCCCGGTGCCCTCGCGTGGGACGACTACCTCGTCGGTCAGCAAGTCGCGCTGCTGGACTCCGCCCCTACTCGCAAGCGCCGTTACTGGGGCATCGAAATGCCCCGGCGGTCGATGACCGCGCAGGCGATCGTCGCGGTGGCCGACATGTGCTCCGGGGTGAAGGGTGTGGGGCCACGGTTGTCGAAGTGGTCCGAGCAGGTCCTGATCGCCGAGCAGGACGCGGCGGCCGAACACATCGCCGAGATCGAGCGCGTGATGCTCTCCCCCGGTGTCGAAGCCCTGCCGGCCGACAGCGGTCAAGTGGACTATCTGCTGCGCCGCTCGGCCGCGGTGGGGATGCCGTTGACCGAACCGGCGACCGCGAACGCACCGTCGGGGTGGGGCCTGTCCGACCTGTTGTCGCTGAGCAACCTGACGGAAATGCATTACACGCCCGGCGCCGGACACACCATCGTCGAGGGCACCATCGCCGGCCGCACCTACCGGTCGTACGTGACGGTGCTGACGGTGGGGAGGATGGCACCACTGGCCATCCCCGAGCAGAAGATGCCGTGGCAGCTGCTCGGTGACCAGCTCGGGCTGCCCTTGGAGTGGTCCGAGCGGATCACCCTGCACACCCCGGAAGAAACCCTCGGCGAGATCCAGAAGCAGCGCAACGCGATCGAGTCGCAGTACCGGCACTACACCGTCGAACACGACGAAACCCCACCCGATGAGTTGGCGGCACAGCACGGGTTGTCCCGGCGGCTGCGGACGGAGATGTCGAACGGTGGGGCACTGGCCACCCGGGGATCGGGGTGGTGGCGGATCGCCGTGTCCGGTTCCTCCCCGCAGCAGGTGCGTGATCGTGTCTCGAAGCTGCAGCAGCAGTACGCACCGGATGTCGAACTCGAAGTCGAGAACGGCCAGTACCACCTGCTCAAAGAATTCATGCCCGGTGAGAAGCTCGCCAACACCGCCCACAAGCGCAGGATGAGCGTCCTCGCCATGTCGGCAGGGATGGGGGCGGCTGCCGACCGGATCGGTGACGAGGAAGGCATCATCCTCGGCGAAACCGCGTCGATCTCGGTCCGCCCGGTCGCCTGGAACCTGTTCGCCGCCCACGACTTCTTCGACAAGGGTGGCCTGACCCCGCTGGTCGGCGTCCAGGGCGCCGGCAAAACCCATCTGGCAGGGATGATCACCTATCAGGCGCTGCGCCTGGGCGCGCACGCGGTGATCCTCGATCCGTCCGGGCCGCTACGCGCACTCGCCGACTTGCCCGAACTCAAGCCGTTCACCCGCGTCTACGAGCTGACCGGCCGCGGCGCCAAGCCCGGCGTCCTCAACGTCTACCGGGTCGTGTCCGAGCCCGACCCGGCCGACGAGATCTACCGCCCCGCCCATCCCGAGTACGCGCACGAATCCGACCCGGCAGCCGCCGCAGCAACGGCCTACGAGGACGATCGCGGTGCCGCCCATGCCGAACGAGTCCAGCTCGCGTCCTGGGTGCTGATCTCGATGCTCGACGCCGACGACCGCAGCGACCGGGATGCCAAGAGTGTGGTCCGGATGGCGGCGGCGATGGTCGGGGGCCAGCCGACCAACCATCTGAGCAAGGTCCTCGACGCGATCGATCACATCGCCGCCGGCGTGGTCTACACCAACGGCCACGGGGTCGCCCACGGCACGACCAACGGCCAGACCAACGGCTCCGAGAACACCCCCGTCATCGGCGAAGGACTGCGCACCGCCGCGGGCCGGATCGGGCCGATGCTGCGCACGATGTCGCAGCTGCGCGACGCCCGGGTGCTGTTCCCGTCGGCCACGGCCGGCGACGACACCGCCGCCGAACTGTTCGACTCGGTCCTCGACGAGCGATTGACGATCCTGACCATGCCCGGCCTGCAGATCGACGACAAGGCCGAGGGCAGTGCGGCCACCGACAGCCAACGCCTGGCCGGGCCGCTGATCCACCTGGCGGCATGGTTGGCGACCCGGTTGGTCTACGACAAGCCGCGCGCGCTGCCGAAACTGCTGTTCCTGGACGAGAACAAGTACCTCAAGCAGTCCGGGGCCGGCCGCACCCTCTATGTCCGGCTCGGCCGGGACACTCGCAAGTTCCGCACCCGCGCACTGGTGTGCAGCCAGCTCGCGGGCGATTTCCTCGGATTGGCGGACGGCGTGGATGACCAGGACCAGTCGCAGCTGACCGACGAGATCATCATCGGCCGACTCGGCTCGTCCGAACGGGCGATCTCCGACGCACTCAAACTCCTCGGCCTCGAAGAGGGTGAGGGGTACGAGACGATCCTGGCCAACCAGCTCGGCGGGGGCCGCAACGACACCTATGATCCGCGCGCGAACAAGGCCCGCAAACAGCGCGCCGCGAAGACCGGCGCCGACGAAGCCCGCACCTACGTCGTCCGCCTCGGCGGCGACATCGAACTGGTGCGCGCGAACTGGACGAACTTCACTCACATCGCCCACGTCGCGCAAGCACTGAACTCCCGGGCCACCGCCGCCTGACCCCTTTTTTGGGAAGGACATTCTCGATGCCCGCCACCGCCCGCACCGCCAGCTCGCCCGCACTCCTGCTGCAGCGGATCACCCAACTGTGCGCGGTCATGATGCTGGTCGGGCTCAGTGCCCTGTGCGGGCAGAGCATCGCCCACGCCGCGGGCTTCAACTGCAAGGACGTGCCGGCACCGCAGTCCCCGAACTCGGCGGCGCCGGCGTTCTTCGACTCCGGGTCGGTGGACAAGCCCGCGGAATCCCAGCTCTCCGGCACCGGGTACGGCGGCCACGGCTGGGCCGGGCTGACGTGGCACATCTACGACCTCGGCTGCGGCGAGGACATCACCGGGGTATCGCTGGTGCGCAACAAGACCGACGTCGGAAACACCTTCCTCACGATCGGGCAATCGTTCGCGGCCGCGGCGTTCTGGCTCGACGAGCAGGCCAACACCCCCGCCGAGGGCCGCGAGACCGGCCGCCAGGGGGCGATCGCGCAGTTCGACGAGATCGTGCTCGCGGTCTCCGACTCGCTGCGGCCGACCGTGTACGGGCCGTGGCTGGGGCTGGGGGTGGGGGTGGCCGGGCTGGTCATCCTCTACCGCGGTCTGCGATCAGATGCCCCGGCGGTGTTCCGGCAGCTCGCGATCGGTGCCGGCGCGCTGGCGATCGGTGGGTTGATGGTCGGTGCCCCGGCGAAGGCGATCCAGATCTCCGACGACACGTTCAGCGCGCTGATCACGAAGACTCAGGGCGAGATCTTCAACTCCGCGGGCATGACCGATGACCCGCGGTTGGTGATCACCGACCGGATCATCATCCCGGACGTGCAGCGAGGGTATTTCGGTTCAAACGCCTCTGAGCAGACGCTCGACGATCTGTGGCCGAAGCTGCGGGAGTCGATCGCTTACACCTATGACGAGCAGGCCCGGATCCAGGCCGACAACGCGGCACAGAAGGAGATCGACGAGGCCAAGGCCGAGAAGTTCCGGCGGGAGGTCGTCGAGCCGTTGGAGAGTAAGGGGCTCTCGTTCTACACCTTTCAGGGCAAGGACTCGAGTCGGGTCACGACCGGGTTCCTGTCGATGGTCAAGACGTCGATGCCCTCCATTTTGTGGATCGGTTCCTCGGTGCTGAAACTGTCGGC
This sequence comes from Rhodococcus sp. NPDC059968, assembly GCF_042738615.1. Taxonomy (NCBI): domain Bacteria; kingdom Bacillati; phylum Actinomycetota; class Actinomycetes; order Mycobacteriales; family Nocardiaceae; genus Rhodococcus; species Rhodococcus sp. NPDC059968. The sequence goes on along the minus strand of NZ_JBHWUE010000111.1, from coordinate 14,752 downwards.
GTTGCTGGCGATCCGGCTGGCGATCATCACCGCCCCCGTGTGGGTTCCGCTCGCCATCGTCTCCGGATCGATCCTGCTCCGTGTCGGGCGCATCCTCGGCGGGATCTATCTGTGGGCGGTCGGTGCCGCGGTGCTGATGTCGGTCTACCTGCTGATCTTGATCAAGCTGTATCGCAATGTTGCGGTCGACGGGACCTGGCGGCTGTGGTTCCTGGTCATCCTCACCATCGTCTTCTGGATGTTGTTGCGTCCGTTCAAGCGGCTCTCGCAAACCATCACCCAGTCGCATCGCGGCATGATCGGCGGCGCGATGGACCGGCACAAGCACGGTTCCTGGAAGCAGAAACTGCTCACCGCCAGCTCGATGGTCACCAATCCCGCCATGGGGCTGGCCGAGAAGAGCCTCGAACTCGTCCGCGCCGGCGGCGGCGGCGCAAACGGCGTCGCAAACGCGGCAGGGCGGCAGTGGTCCGACATGATCGGCGGTAACAGGCCTCCGATCATCCGGCAGGAAGGTCGCGCGCTGTCGGCCGCACGCACCGACGACTACCGCGACCGCGCCCGCCAAGCACAGCTGGCCGCCCTACGCGGCGGCGCGGGCGGAGCGTTGGCGGACCTGCGCAAAGCGTCCCCGGAGGGGCCGGAGTCCGGCACCCGGCTCCCCGGTGTCAACCTCACCGCCGGCCCGGCCGACGGCAACGGGCGCACCGGGCTCGCGGATCTGCGCAAACATACCCCCGCAACGGGTTTCACCGACGGTTTCGAGTCCCTCGACACCGGTGACAGCGAGGTCTTCGTTCCTCATCAGGACGCGAACCGGTGGGACGGCGGGCCGGACGCGGTCATCGCACCGACCACCATCTACCGGCCGAGTGAGGAACCCGACGCGTCCGGAAAGCCGCAGCGTCCGTGGGTGTCGATCACCCGTCCCGCACCGGCCTCGTCGTCGGCAAGGCCCGCCAGCAGTGATCTGCCCCGGGCGGGATTGCGTGAGGACACCGCGACGGCGCAATCGACGGGAGTGCTCGACCGGCCGAATCGGGACCTGGGAGTGAACTGGTGAGAACAGGTGCCAACCCGATCACCACCGCGATCCGTAGCTGGGTCCTGCGCAGTCCCGGCCGGCTCGCCAGCGGGATCGCGATCATGGTCGCGGTCCTCTACCTCACCCGCCTGATGGTCACCGCGGTCACCGGGCCAGAGAACAGCGGAAGCGACGTGCGCGCCCACGACGCAGACACCAGTAACACCTCAGTGACCTCGACGACTGCGGCAGCCGAAGAAGTCACCGAAACCGCGGTGGCGACCATGTCGGCCAGGTCGATCGGTCGTAGCCCCGCAACAGCGGCGATGTATTACGCACACGCGTTCGTCGACACCACCGCATCACCAACTCAGTGGGCGGTCGCACTCAGCCGTGTCACCCAACCCGAGCGCGTCAACGACACCCTCGCGGCGGCCCGGCCCACCGCACCGGTGTCGATTCTCGGGCCGACACGCACCCTGCCAGGCACCGGCACCACCGGAACGACCGTAGAGATCGACACGAGCGCCGGGACCATGACCGTCGCGGTCACCGACACCGACACCGGCTGGCAGGTCGACTCCCCCCTCCCCACTCTCGACCTCGACGACGTGGCCGCGGCCGCTCCCGCCACCGGGCGCACCACAGCGCCCACCACGACAACGGCCACCACCACGCCGTCACCCGTCACAGCACCGAGCCCGCAGCGCATCCCCGAGTCCCCGTCGGCTTCGGAGCCTGCTCCGCCCGCCCAGCAGGCCACCAGCCCCGCCCCCGTGCCGGTCCCCGGCCCCATCCCGATCCCCGAACTCGACACACCGCTGCCAGGCCCGATCGCATGACCACTCGACGTCTGACTGCGGCTGTGCTTGCCGCGTCATTCACCATCGGGCTGGCCAGCGCCTGCACTGGCGGGGCGATCATCGACCTGCCCAAACCTTGCCGGCCCGTCCACTCCGATTCCGGGGGCACGCGCGCAAAAAGCACACCCGATGATCGGCCGGCGGCGGCTCTAACCCCGTCCGGGCCGATCCAGCAACCCACCGTACCGGGAACCACCACGTTCACCTCCGGTTTCGGACCCCGCTGGGGGGCGATGCACAACGGTGTCGACTTCGCCGGCCCGGTCGGCACCCCGATCTACGCCGCCCTCGACGGCCTCGTCGCCGCCGCCGGCTCAAGTGGGGAGGGACCCGGTGTCGGTTTCGAGAACTGGATCATCATCGACTCCGCCGTCGACGTCCGCCCGGTCTCCACCGTCTACGGGCACATGTACGCCAACGGCATCCACGTCACACCCGGGCAGACCGTCGAGGCCGGCGACCACATCGCCGACATCGGCAACGCCGGCGGATCCACCGGCCCGCACCTGCACTTCGAATACTGGGACGGCGGCCGCCTGCAGGGCGGCACCGCGATCGATCCGACGACCAAACTCGGCGGCGCCCCCGCACCATCCGGACAGGACGCGAGCGCACCGGGATCGAATATCAATCTCATGGCCGCATCCACCCCCGTCGACTGCGGCAAGGGCTTCGGCACCCCGGGCGGCGGCGACCTCAAACCCGGCAGTGTCCCAACGGCATTCGAAGAATGGTTCCGAAAGGGCGGATCGCTGTGCCCGCAGATCAGCCCGGCGCTGCTGGCCGCGGACACTAAAGCCGAAAGTAACTTCCGCGCTGTAACCAGCCCCGCAGGCGCAAGAGGCTATACCCAGTTCATGGATGGCACCTGGGCCGTCTACGGCCGCGACGACGACGGCAACGGCCGGATCTCCCAAGGCGATGTCGGAGACGCCGTAATGGCTCAGGGCAGATACTTCTGCGAGATCGCGAGATCGGTCGACAGCTGGATCGCCGACGGCTCCGTGAAGGGCGACCCGCTCTCGCTCTACATCGCCAGCTACAACGCCGGTGAGGGAGCCATCAAGCAGGCCGGTGGGATGCCCTCCGGTGGTGACTATTCCAGCGAAACCCGACCCTACGTGCAGAAAGTCCTCTCCTACATTCCCGAGTTCGAGCAGCCCGGCGGCCGCGGCGAGTTCGTTCCCTCCCCCGCCGCCGGCGGAAGCAATGTCGTCGAGGCGGCCAGCCAGTACTTCGGCACCCCGTACGTGTGGGGCGGCGGCGGCGCGGGTGGCTCGTCCGCGGGCGGGTTCGACTGCTCGGGACTGACCCAATATGCCTACGCCCGGGCCACCGGCGGCAAGACCGTCCTTCCCCGCACCTCCGAACAGCAGTGGACGGTCGGCACCGAAATCCCCCTGTCCGAGGCCAAACCCGGCGACCTCGTTTTCGGATCCTGGGAGGCCGGCGGCCCCGGCCACGTCGGTATCTACGCCGGGAACGGTCAGATGGTCCACGCACCCACCACCGGTGACGTCGTCAAACAAGCACCGGTAATGGCCGACATGCGCGCCCGCCGTATGTGACCCCAGAAGGAGAGGAACGATGCGAAAAGCCCTGATCGTGCTCGCAGTGATCATCCCCGCGACCGCGGCACTGCTCTACTCCTGCCAGGACAACGCTAACCCCTCAGGAACCGCGACACCGCAGAGCACCACGACCGCACCGGAAACAGGCACCAGCGCACCTCAGCGACCGGAACCGACATCGCCGGAAGAAGTGGCCCGCCAAGCCATGACCGTCGCATTCACCTGGGCCCCCACCACCGACGAGAGCCCTACCAGCGGATTCCGTCGCGCGACACAATGGTTCACACCGGACCTCGCTGCACGCCTGACCTCCGATGTGCGAAACGAGCGCGGACCCAGCCTGCAATGGCAGCAATGGATCAACGACAACGCCCGAGTCATTGCCGACGTCGCCATCGGTTGTTCCGGCTGCCCACCCGACACCGACACCACCGCACACCGGGTGGCCACGATCACCCAAACCGCGGTCACCGGCGACACCACCCGCCCCGTCGAACCCGACACCACCGTCTGGCTCACCCTCACCGAAGCAGACGGGCGATGGTTAATCGATAACCTCACCTACTGAACACAACCGAACAAGCGAGGGGGAACCTTGAACTACCGCATCACCACAGCTCTGACGGTCATGGTACTCACCACCGCGGTGATCGCGGGGTGCGGCAACAACTCCGACGACGACACCGCATCACAACCAGCATCCACGAGCGACGCCACTACCCAGGTTCTCGATCCCTTCGTCGACGACACCGCCGACGGACATCAGAAGGAAACCGCAACCCGCATCATCGATCTCGGCAACCAGCGGAAAGCGCCTGATAACGCCATCATCGCGGCGCTCGTCGCCTCACGAGCTGAAGGATTCTGGCGGGTTCACCATTCCGGATCGGGAGGGCGGAACCTCTTCGGTTGGAGCCAGATGTGGGACAACCGACCTGCCCTCGACGACGGAGCAGTCACCGACGCAATCGAGAACTTCTATGCCGGTGCGGAAAGCCCGGAGAATGCCGCAAAGAACGACAATCCGGTCGACTACGCCGTAGCGATCCAATTGTCCGACCACTCGGGTGGCCGTGTGTACTTCGAAGACCGCGAAGCCTACGACGACAACATGTCCTACCTCAGCACCGAGGACAAGGTTCGCAACGAATACGCCGAGGCACTCCCCTACGCACGTGCGGCTTTCGACCAGTTTAGCTAGCGGCGTGACCAGCGGCGCGCGAGGATGAGCGCGGTCCCCACCAACACGATGCCGGCCACGGCACCGAGGGCGGGCCCATAGCGGGTTCCCCACAGGATCGCGGTACGGGCGTCCTTCGCTTGTTGGGCAAGGCCGTTGATCGTTTCGTCGTCGAAGTGGGTGTGCGCTTCTAGCGTGGTCACCGCATTCGGGTCGTCAATCGACCGCGCCAGCCATCGCCTCGGCTGCTCCTCCACAGCAACGATCGCACCAGAGGTAGGCTCGACCCACACATCGCGCGTGGTGGAGTAGTGCAGATCCATCGTTGTCGGCTCCGTGCCAGGTAGCCCCCACTTTTCAGCGGGCAAGGTCGTCGTCGCGACACTGCCGATCGATTTCCCAAGGTTCACAGGGCCGATTGTCTGCTGAAAGTGATACAGCCGCATGCCGTCGACCACGCGATCGTCGTCTACGTACTCGATCGGATGGGTCTCACGTGCCGTTCCGTCGTAGTACGGGTAGCTGACTTTCTCGACGTCGAACGGAAACTTGTACTGAATTCCGGCGCGAGGCGTCTCCGTCGGGGGCTTGCCGAGTTCGGCTTGAGTCGTCGGTATGGGCTCGGCGAGCGGCATGCCTGATCGTCGGTCGATCGTGACGCGATCGACCATTGCCGAGACCAGGCCCAACCCGTCGCCCCAGTCGGTCCGGACCGTCTTTTGTGCCGCTTGCAGAGTTGTGGAATCGGCTGAAACTGGATTCTCTGTCGTCACGTACACCTGAATCCGCAGCGGGACACCCCGGTCGGTCTTCAGCGGACCCTTCATAGCCACCGAGGTGGCCTTGAGCACCGCCGCGTCTTCCGCAACCGACACTGTCGCCGATTGCACGTCGAGCGGGATGACCTTCAACCGGGCGGCACCGTAGGTGGGGACCAAGACAGCGACGGCGAGCAGGCACGAGCCGAGCGCGAGGAGAGTGCAGACCGCTGCGGATCTCCTCCACCCCCGACGGTCGGCGGCATCCGCCTTGTTCACGTTTTCATCCAGTACGGTGTCGACCTGAGCACTCACGTAGCGCACCCTAGCTGCCGGAGCAATGCAGAATCCCGGTCAGCCGGTATCTTCGTCCTGAGGTATTTGCCACATCGTAGAAGGGAACCTGGTGCTCGATCCGTTTGCGCCCGGCCTGAGTGTCGCGGAGGCCGATCGCTTGCATGAGCGCCTTCGCGCTGCCGGCCCAGTTGTCGAGGCCACCGACGCCGACGGACTGCGCGTCTGGATCATTACCCGGTACGACGACGTTGCTCGACTGCTCGCTGACCCCGGAATCGTCAATGTCCGTCCCGGCGGCCCGTCAGGCAGCCCGGGCCTTCCCCTACCACCGGCACTGGCCCGCAACCTGCTCAATATGGTCCCCGATGATCACCGCCGCGTCCGCGCTCTGGCAGCGCCCGCGTTCTCACGGCGACGAATCGGAGCGGTGAGGCAGATGGTGACCGCCCGTGTCGACGGACTCCTGGACGACCTCGACCCGAACGAAACCGGTGTTGTCGACCTCTTCCCTGCCTACGCCTCTCCCCTGCCTGCTGACATCATCGCCGAGATCCTCGGCGTGACCGATGCAGACGCCGACGAGTTCCGTACCGCCGCGGCGACCGTGATGGCAATGAATCCTGGCGAACCCACCGCGGACGACCCTCGCATCCCGGCCATGACCACGATTGTTCTCGTACTCATGCGTGTGATCGCGGCCAAACGGAAATCGCCCGGTGACGACGTCATCACCGATTGGATCACCGCCCGCGACGCCGAAGACCGGCTGACCGAAGAGGAACTCATCTCACTGGCATTCCTGACGTTTCTCGCCGGATTCGAGAACTCCGTCTACCAGATCGCCAATGCCATCGGCATTCTCGCCGGACTTGATCGGGACCAGCTACTCGTCGAAATCGCCGACGACCAGCTCTGGCGCGCCCGGGTGACGCAGCTTGTCCTCGACGCCGCGCCCGGGTCCTACGCGATACGGCGATTCCCGGTTGAGAACATCACCGTCGGCGGCATTCGCATCCCCGCCGGCAGTCCTCTGTATCTCTCCCTGCGCGCGGCGACCAACGACCCCGCCCGCGGCGAGCGCCCGGACCTGGCCTTCGGCCGCGGACCTCATTACTGTCTCGGCGCCGATCTCGCCGTGATGCAGCTTGACATCGCTACTCGCCGCCTGTTCCAACGCCACCCGGGCCTATCCCTGGTGAAGCCATGGGAAACACTCGACCGGCGACATACCTGGCGCACTCACGGCCCCACTGAGACGCCAGTAAACCTGACCTGACCACCCGAAAGCCAGTACGGGAGAAACGGATAAACCGATGACAGCTGATGCCCTCGTGCACGCCCCCGCCGAACCCACCCACCCGATCCGCGAATGGACGACCGTCTTCGTCGGCACCGGCGACGAGCACCAGGTCGTCGCCGAAGGCCCCAAACACCGCGACTGGCGAAAGATCGGCAATGTCTTTCGCGAACCTGCCCGCACCGCTGTCCTGGGGTTGATCCGTAAGTGCATAGCCGATCGCGAGCTCAAGATCGAGACGTTCGAGGGCAAGGTCGCCGACGCCCTGGGCCCGGTCGGGGCAGCCCACCCCATCCTGACTCCCGACAAGAGCGTGGTCGTAGCAGTTCAGATCTGGAGCGGTGACCCGAAGAAGAACCCGCCGGACCGCCCCAATGTCGGGGCATGGGAGTGGGTTCTGAGTTCGGAGGACAACCCGCCCCCACCGCAGTTGCAGTTGGACCCCGGAGCTATCGAGCTCATCGGGATGTCCGCCCGGCATCAGGATCGATCGGTTTTCGGTCCAGCAGATCTCTACACCCGTTCGGCCCGCCTGTCCGACACGTTGCGGCATGTGCGCCAAATCCGAGACTGCCAGGTAAAGGACAGGTTTGACGGCACGTTCACCATCCGGGCGGAGACCGACGTCACCTGCGAGCTGCGCTACGCCGAGCGGTGTGTGGAGGGCCCGGCGGGTAGACGCGTGCGCGGGATCTGCTGGGATGCGGGCACCGACGAAGCCCTTGTCCACGAATCGATGCTCGACGCGTGGTTGTCGACGATATTGGCATCGACATCGGGGATGTACATCGCGGTTGGGGATCTGTCGTATCAGTACCCGTACTGGCTGAAGTGGGTGACCGAGCACGTTCCCGGTCTCGGACACGGCGTGAGCACCGGACAGACCTTCGCGCTCCATGAGGAAGACTGGCCGAAGATCATCGAGTGGGTCCAGCAGGTGCGTAAGGGGCCGGTCTCCGGAACGGTGCGGGCACGACGCGGCGGTGGCGGTTGGCTGAAGGCCGAATTCCGGGGCTTCCTTCTCGATCCCCTCGTCAGCGACTCGATCGGTGTCGCGGTGATCTCCCCCGAGATCGAAGCCATCCCTGACGAAACCTCCTGACGGAGAAAATCTTTCGGAGGACAAAGCTCGTGTGGAGAGTGTTCTACAACGCCGCGTTGGTTGTTGCGTTCATGGCGACCTACAAGACCGCCGGAATCTTCGCGGCGACGGTCGTGGTCATGGCCGGCGTCGTCGGCGAGATCATCGTGACGGTGGCCAGACGCCAACGGGTCGACAAACTGCAGTGGATCGGTCTATGCCTTGTGCTAGTCCTCGGTGGTTCGACTCTGTTCTTCCACAACGAGACCTTCATCAAGTGGCGTCCCACAGGGGTGTACTGGCTAATTGCCGGCGCTTTCCTGACGTCGTTGGTGGTCGCGAAGCGTGACCCGGTGCGTCTGATCATCGGACGATGGGTGAGCGCACCGGACGCTGTCTGGCGCTTCCTGAGTTGGAGTTGGTTCGTGGCACTGGTCGCGGTCGGCGCCGTCAATATCGTGGTCGCCTACACGATGTCCACGGATACCTGGGTCAACTGGCGTGTCTTCGTCGCACCCGGAAGTCTCTTGGCTCTCGCTGTCGCCCAAGCCACCTGGCATCGCAACTACATCCTCACGGCATGGCGCGACCACCAATCCGAGGAAGCTATGTAATATCCCCTCCGACGTTGGTTCGACATAGAGTTCGCCAAGCGGACTGACTGCGCGATGCCCCCTCTGGCACGTGCCCGGTCGGCCGACGTCAGCGCACCTCACCCGAGGTTGCGGCGCGACCTTTTCGCGTTGCCCGCGCAGCACGCAGAAAGCCCCTCCTCGAAGGGGCTTTTCGTCATGCTCGCGAGAGGTCGAATGATTACTCACTTTGCTTACTGCACCGCCACGGTCGCCAAGACCCTGCCCCCGAGGCTCAGCTCTTCGATGAGTTCACGCCGGGGTGCCCGGCGGGCGACTTCGCGCGCGCTCGTAGGCCGCGCGGTAGACACTTTCGGAGATCCCCAAGGCTGCGGAAACCTTTCGCGCGGTCTCGTCGGTCAGAGCTGCCTGCCCGCGCTCGACTTGCGCCACAGTGGTGGTACTGAGTTTGGCCAGCTTCCCGAGTTGCGGCTGCAGCAAACCCGCGAGGACACGCCAGTCCCCCGGAAGGCGCTCATCCTCGGGGATTACGACGACGTCGCTGATCTGCACCCCGAGGGCGTCGGTGACCCGCTTGAGGAGATCTACCTGCGGCGACGTGGCGCCCGTTTCCCACTGGTAGAGGGTCGCGTGTCCGATGCCGGCCGCGCGAGCGAGCTCAGGCCGACTCAGGCCGGAGTTTTCACGCAGCAATTTCAGCCGGGCAGGGTCGAATCCGCGCATCACCCGTCGGCTCACCGAAACACTCCGTCCATCACTTCTGGACACCTTGCCCCATCTCCCTTACGATCACTTCAGGTCACAGTTTTAGATCAAATATGCGTAGGTCATGCCGAGTAATCGAATCGACGAAGGGGTTGGTGATCTAACAGAAGAACCCCCGCCCGGTTACCGCCGGACAGGGGCCTGAACCGAACAGGGTTGCCGCCCTGGTCAGCGTGTTTCTTCAGCTAGCAGAATGGAGATCTGCCAATGCAAACGATAGGCGACGTCGGCGGAAGTGTCGACGAGACTGACGTGTTGAGTTGGACAACCACTCAAATTCGACGATTCATTCGTGCCCACGACTGGACATGCGGATGCTCTACAGGTACGGAGCGGTGCGCGGTGTACCGAGCAGCGCATGAAGAAGCCTTCTTCCGCCGGGTCAGCACAAACCTCCCCGATCGCGTCGACGGGCCGCAGGCAACCGATGAGCGACTCCCGTGCACGCGCAATCCCCGCGGATGGGACACTGACGTCGCCAGCACAGGTCAACTCCTCGCCGCCATCGACGCGTGCAAGAGTTGCCCGTTCTTAGCGACCTGCGAGGAACAGGCGCAGGAAGGCCCGGCACGATCGATGGTGTGGGCCGCGGTGGCTTACGACCGCGACGGCGAGCCGATCGGAATCTCTGGGCTGTCCGCGTGGGTGCGAACGCGGGACGGCATCCGGCTGCGCGACCAGAAGCAGACGTCGCAGGTCACCGCACTACCTGTACCGCACACGATGTCGGCGCCAGCGGGGTGGGCATCTTGACGGCGCCGCAGATCTACCCCGTCCGCCTCCACGAGGCCACTAACGTCGAACTCTTGGCGTCGAATGTGGTTGAGGGTCCCAATCGGGTCACCTTCGATGCGAAGCTTGACTGCTTGCACTGCCCGCGGTTGGAGGCCTGTCGCGTGGATGTCGCGACGGTGGCGTCCGCGGGGGACACGCCGCGTTCCATGATCTGGGCGGGTGTCGTGTGTCGGCACGACGGAACGGTGATCGCGACCGATCGTAAGATCCGGGTGTACTGCAACCGTGTCGAAGGGCAACGAGCAGTCGAGCGGGGGGCGTCGGCATGATCAGTCTTTCCGACCGCGTCCTGCTCATGGCGACCGGCGAGATCGAGTGTCCCGGCACCGAGGGGCTTCCTTCCCTCTGGTGGAACTGGCTCGCTGACCTGTACTCCCACCCGGTGTGGGGTCTGGTCACTATCCCCGGCTTCTCCGTATCCGTGGGATGCGAGATCGCTATGTTGTGCCGCGATATGCCGACCGGCACGGTCAACTCCCTTGCTACCCGATGGGATGCGGTGCACCGGCTCGAGGCGATCGGCGCCAGCCGCGCTCAGTCGGCGGCGCTCTACGCCTGGTCCGCGGTCGCCGATACCACCGTCGATGCTCATGACTACCTGAGTGGCCATCAGTTCAGTGGTGCGGAAGCTATCGCCGCCGCGTTCTGGGCCCACCTCGCCGCCAAACCGGGCTCTGTCGCCGAGGCGTGCGTCGCCGCGGCCATCGAGGCATGGGATTCACGTCTGCACCGTCCCCCGACGAGAGGGGCAGTCGCATGACGGGCCTCACCGCCACCGACCGTCACGGGCGAACGTGGGACCTCATCGCGATAGAGAGCGTCATTTGCGCACTCCTCGTCACCGACACCAGGACGCCGACCGTGATGTCCGCTCCGGATCTCATCGACACGCACGGCCCAATCCGGCTCTCACCGGGCAGGTGTCGTCTCAGCCCGGGATCACGCGACGCGCTCGTAGATGTCGTCGACCTCGTCGCATCGGAGCCCGAAACAGCCACGATTGAGCAGATCCGTGAGGTCGCCGCCGCGGCCCACCTGTTGCTCGGCGTGAAGGCGGCACCGCGGTCGGCGTAACTGGCACGGCTGCGGCCAAAACCACCCTTCACCGATCCCTTTCGGCGGAACGCGCGAACCTCCACAGTTCGCGGTGACCGCGCTGGTGGATCGGCGCCCACCCACGCCCATAGCGAGGCGATGCCCCTGACCGCGTATCCATCGCGCTACCCCGATAACCCAAATTTCAAAGCGCAGACCTCAGAACGCGAAAACCCCCTTGGTGGGTGTGGTTTCAGATTTACGAACCGCTCCGCGGCATGTTGTTGAGGAGGACTTGCCGGTCCTCCTCAACCAAGAGGGTGAAGGCCTTGCCGAGCCGTCACATTCTCTGAGGGTGAGTGCCGGAAGTTACCCGCTTCCGACACTCGTACTGCATTCCCCGAAGGGACTTACCTGTGGCAGGTACGTCTGATGCTAACGCATGCGCTGAATCAGCACCTACACAACCCGTTTCGCCCACCGACATTCGGTCATCCGTCCACGGCGGTACGCACATTCCGCAGTCGGCAGAAGTCGACACCTGGGAAGCGTCCGTCCACGCCGCCACCCAAGCCATCAACAAACTCCACGAATACAACCGCGACACCGGGCAACGCGGCCGATCCTTCACCCTCCCCACCACACCCGGATGCGAAGCCACCATCCCCGTCTGGTCCGGCCGCACCGAATGGTCACGCCAACTCCGCCACCACATCACCCACACCATCACCGGTAGAGCAGCACTCACCGCCCACAGCATCGGCATCGAACGCCTGATGGCCGTCGCCGCAGCCCACGCCCGATTCGCGGATTCCACCACCGGCCGCGGTGTCACCGCATCCCGGCAACTCATCGCACACCACGCAGGCGTCTCACTCTCCGTCGTCAACCGCGCCCGCCGAGTCCTCAAAACACTCAACATGGGCATCGAAGTCGAACGCGGCCGCACCCTGCGCACCCACGAGTACATGGCCGCAGAACTCCACCACGGCGGCCAACAACACCAAGCAGCATCCGTCTGGGCACTCAGCTCCCCGAAACACATCGTCGACGCCACACCCCCACCCCCACAACGACCACCGCGTCCGCGCCGCACCCGCGCCACCCGACGCCTCGAAAGCCACCGCACCACCCGACCCCAACAACCCAACCCCGCGGCCACCACATCTCACCCCCAGGCCACCGGCGCTGACACCCTATCCCCCAGTACTTACGTTCCTTCACATAATCTTTCGTTACGTAGTACTCACCAACGCGCACACGCGAGGCACCACACGTCCACCCCACAACCCCGACCCATCCACGTGCAACGAGCCGCCGCCACCCTCATCGCCCGCGCACCCGGACTCACCGCACACCGGCACATCGGGCACCTCTGCGACGCCATCAAGGCCGCCGGCATCGACACCACCCACTGGACCGGCCATGACATCGCACAGGCCCTCGACCGCGACACCGTCCAACGCGGGTGGACCTGGCCTACCGCAGACCGGATTAGCTCACCGGTCGCCCTCCTCCGCTGGCGACTGACCCACATCGACTGGACCGGCCCCTCTCCCAGCCAGCACCGCACCACGGCCGACGCCCGGCGCCGCCGCGAACAACACGTCCACCGCACCGCGATCCACCATCGCAACGCGATGCAAGCAACCCCGGAGCAGCGGGAAGCCGCCCTCGATCAGATCCGCCGGACCCTGCGTCACACCACACGTCGCGCAGTTGATCTCCGATGAGCCGTCCAGAGGGACGTTCACCAGTTTCGCGGGTAGTCCTCCACTGTCATCGAGCCGCCGCACCTCGGGTGACGGACCGACCGTTACTGCTGTCGGGCAACACCGGAGGCGATCTGGGGAACATCTCGATCGACGTTGCGGCAGTGGACCGCTGCCGCAGTTGGGCGAGATCTCGGAAGCTGGGCGAGTCTCACGGCGTCCGCCCACCGTTGGAGTGCGTCGGCGGGGTGCGGCTCAGTGTGGATACGGTGTCAGCCATGACGGACTGGGTACAGCAAGCACAGCACCTCACCGACGAGGTACTGCGACCAGCTGCGACGGAGGTGGACGGGTCGGGGATGATCCCGCTATCGCACTTCGAAACATTACGCGACCAGGGGTTCTACGGCCTCGCCTTCGCCTCCAAGGATCCCGTTACCACCCTCGCGGACGTCGGCGAGATCCTCGTCAGTGGGTGCCTGGCGACCGCATTCGTCTGGGCACAGCACCACGGGACCCTGCTCCGGTTGCTGATGTCAAGGAACGATGCCCTCAAGGCACAATTTCTCGCCGACCTGCGAAGCGGCGCCATCACGGCCGGCGTTTCCGGTAGCGGCTACGCCAACCCGGACAACCCCCTCGTCGTCGCCACCGAATCCGACGATGGATACACCATTACCGGGCGGGCACCGTTTGTCACCGGATGGGGCTACGTCGACGTCATCGGGGTCACCGCATACGACACCCGAGCAGACAAAACCGTCACCTTCCTCATCGACGCAACCGACGGCCCGAACATCCACTCGAAGCGAATCCCGCTGTCCGCGGCCGACGCATCCAACACCGTGCAACTGACCTTCAGCGAATACGAAGTTCCCCACACCTCGGTCATCCGCACCGGCAAACCTGGCCGGGGCGGACTCAGCATCGCGGACCGCGCCATTCTCCGGATCAACGGCTCCCTCGCCCTCGGCGTGGCACGATCATGCCTGGCCGAAGCCGACCGCATCGGACACCCCTCCCCACAACTCTGGGACACACACCACAATCCGCGACGTGCTCAACAACGCGGCCACCGGCAACGGAGACATCTACGACGCCCGCGCCCGCGCCAGCCAATTCGCCGTCACGACCGCCGTCTACTGCGCCACCGCCGCAGGAAGCCGATCAGTCACACGCGGCCAACCCACCGAACGGATGGTCCGGGAAGCCGCCTTCAGCATGGTCTGCACCACCACCCCGGAAATCAAGTCCCGCATCCTGACCGCACGCACTCCCTAGTGGAACCGCGGACCGAGACGCATGACGGCGCACCCAAACCCCGACTGCTCGCACCCTCACTCCCATCGCAGGCGTCCCCTTCTTGCTCCACCGGAACCGGCGATCAGACGGACCGACCCGCCCGTCTGATCAGTCAGCAGAACAGCGCCCGAACCAGAAGTGTCGTCCGCCAGGTCGCCATGCACCGTGATGCACGGTGCATCACCCCAACCCGCCGTGAGGGCCACCTACCCCTGGACGACCAGTTTGCGCATCGGCGACTTAGCGAATCTCGGCCAGTTATGCTTGCGCCCTCGAAAGCATCGACGTCGCCCCCACCGGAACTTCAGGCGGCCGCAGGGAACCTCATCGACTTTGCCCTCGAAGTCGTCGTCAAACCAAGATCGAAGTCTCCGATGCTCCACGCTCAGTCCGATCCCTGCCTGACGCCAAAGCCGGTGTCTCACCACCGGGCTGGCAGCCAACGTCCCGACCGGGTGTGGGAAACGGAAGTGGTGCGA